>JBPOHC010000769.1:0-7985 GCA_052035985.1 Myxococcota bacterium
GTCGAGGAGGCCAACGCGTTCTTCGGCCCCATCGACGCGTTCGTGACCGAGGGCCACGCGGGCGAGTCGGTGATGCGCTTCTGCGTCACGCCCGACGGCGTCGCGACCGAGACCGAGGCGCTCCCCGACGCGCCCGTCACATGATCCGAGAGTCGAAGCCATGCCGCTGATCCTCACTGTCATTCAAGGGCCCTCGACGGGCCATCAGATCGTCGTCACGCCCGAGCGCAGCCCGCGCACCGTGGGACGCTCCGCCGTGGCCGACGTCTACGTGCCCGACGAGTGGCTCTCCGACGTTCACTTCGCGGTCTACTTCGACGGCACCCGCGCCGTGCTCCGAGACCTCGCGAGCGCCAACGGGACCTACGTCAACAGCACCGGCGTCACCGAGTGCGGCATCCAGCACGGCGATCAGGTCGCCGCGGGGCAGAGCTTCTTCTCGGTGGAGCTCCAACCTGAAGTTGCGGCGCCTCCGCCCGCCGACGACGAGCTCACGCCCGACGAGCTGCTCCAGGCGTTTCGCAACGAGCCTCGCGACCGCGTGCGTTGGGCGCTGCGCGACGAGGCCCACGCGCTCTACGCCGTCATCGATGTGGCCCAGGCCCCCGACCTCCTCGTGAAGATCAACCGCTCGGGCGAGGAGTTCTGCGCCTTCGACGAGACGCGCGACCCCGAAGATCCCGGCGAGGTCGCCCCGATGCTCGTCACGCTCTCGATGGACTCGGACCTCGTGGCCGACGTCGTCGAAGAGACGTGGGGCAACGGGACGGCCGTCTTCCTCACGAGCGAGCACCCCTTCCACGAGGTGTACGCGCACCTCGTGGGCTACGTCGAATACGGCGACGACGGCGGCGTGCGCGCGACCAGCTTTCACAAACCCGACGTGCTCTACGAGCACCTCGCGCGGTGCAGCACCGACGAGGCGGCCGAGTTCTTCGGACCCGTCGCAGCATTCCTTGCAGAGAGCGAGAACCCTGATGAGCTCCTCCGATTTCAACGATCCGACTCGGGCGTCGAGGTCCAGTCGATCGCCGTGGGCCTGTAGCGTCCTCGCGGCGCTGGCCGTCGTCACCGCTGCGCCCGTCGCGTCGGCTCAAACCCTCCAGGCCGCTTTCTCCGAGACCGTCCGCGGAGGTCTCAGCGCCGACGCGTGGGGCGAGACGAGCACGCCGACGACCTTCGCGCGCGGCACGCTGCACGTGCAGATCCCCCGCGGCGGGCGCGTGCGCTGGGCGCGGCTCTTCTCGGGCTTCACGGTCTTCTACGCCAACACCTCGCTGCCCGCGTGGCCGCCGCGCATCCCCGCGGGGCCCGCGGGATCGCCGCGTCAGGTGGTGCTCGGCTCGGGCGCGTCGGCCATCACGCGCACGCTCGAAGGCGTTCCGCGCTTCTACGCGAGCACCACGCCCACGGCCACGCGCACGGCCTACTGGGGCACGTTCATCACCGACGTGACGCCCGCCGTGGCCGCCGCGGTGGGCCCCTCGTCGCGCGGAGGCGTGACCTCCGTGGCCATCGCAGAGCGCGGCGACGACGCGGCGCGCGAGGACTTCGGGCTCATCCAGTTCGGCGGACACTTCCTCGCGGTGGTGTACGACCTCGACTTCGGTCCGCGGCGCAACGTGGTGGTCTATGAGGGCGCCGCGACGAGCGGCTACGAGACCGCGCGGCTGCCGCTCCCCGGCGCCGTCGCGAACCTCTGCCCGACCTCGGCGCTGCCGCGCGCGGAGCCCTTCGCGGCCTCCGTGGGCGTGATGTGGGAGTTCAACCGTCGGCCCAACCCCGCGGCCCCGACGGACCCCGCGCGCGACACGTGCACCGAGGAGGAGAGCCAGATCTGGGTCAACGGCAACGTGCTCACCACGCACGCGGGCGGCGCCGACGACTGGCCCTCGGTCACCGCGGGCAACGGCTGCTTCGGCGACACCGCGGGCCTCGCCTCGATGGGCACCTTCGGCGGAACCGAGCCCGGCATGGGCCGCGCGGCGGGCTCTCCCATCGGACTCGATGGCGACGAGATCCTCACGACGCCCGCGCTCCCGAGGCTCGATGACGAGCTCTATGACTTCCGCACGGTCGTGCGCGACGGCGCCACGGCGATGCAGTTTCGCTTCGGGACCGACGGCGACGAGATGATCCCCGTGATCGCGTTCCAGACGCTCGCGCGCGTCGGCGCGACGGACGCCGACGGCGACGGCTGGAGCGACACGGTCGAGGGCGACTGCATCGTCGACACCGACAACGACGGCACCCCCGACTACCTCGACACCGACTCCGACAACGACTGCCTCCCCGACATGCGCGAGTCCGCCGCGGGTCGCACCGACGCGGCGATCCCCGGCTCGCCCGACGCCAACTGCCCCGCCAACGCGCCCGTGTGCGACCGCGTCGCGGGCGTGTGCCTCTGCAACGCCGACCGCGACTGCACGCGCAACCCCTCAGTGCCCGTCTGCGACGCCGCAACGCGCACCTGCGTGGCCTGCGCCTCCGACGCCCAGTGCGCCGCCCTCGACGCCACGCGGCCCGCCTGCGCCGCCGCGGGGACCAACGCCGGACGCTGCGTCACCTGCACCACCGACGCGCACTGCAGCGGCTCGACCCCGCGCTGCGACACGAGTTCGAACACCTGCGTCGCGTGCCTCACCGGGCGCGACTGCGCCGACCCGGCGCGGCCCGTGTGCGATTCGATGACCCACACGTGCCGCGGCTGCGCCCCTGGCACCGCCGCCGCCGACTGCACCGAGCCCGGCGTGACCGCGTGCGCCACCAGCGGCGCCAACGCAGGACGCTGCGTGCAATGCGCGAGCAACCGCGACTGCCGCTCGGGCGTCTGCGACCTCGCCACCAACACCTGCGTGGGCTGCACCAGCAACGCCGACTGCGCGGGCGCGATGCCCATCTGCGACACGGCCCGACGCATGTGTCGCCCGTGCCTCTCGTCGTCGCCGAGCGACTGCTCCGCCCCGACGCCCGCCTGCGCCACGATGGGACGCGACGCGGGACGCTGCGTGCAGTGCACCACGGCCAACATGACCGCGTGCACCGGCGCGACGCCCGTGTGCGACCCCGATTCGAACCGCTGCGTGGCGTGCGTGCCGGGCGCGACCTCTGCGCTCTGCGCGATGAGCCGCGACGGCACCGCGTGTGTCGCCGAGGCCGACGGAACGCGACGCTGCGGCTGCGCCGTCGACCGCGACTGCGGCGCGTCGGACTCGGGACGCATCTGCGATCCCTCCTCGCGCCGATGCCGCGACGGGTGCTGGCCCGGCGACGGACACAACGGCTGCGCGGCCTCGCTCGCGTGCAGCTCCAACGACCCGTCGACGCCGGGCGTGTGCGCGCCGGGATGCTTCCGCGACACCGACTGCCAGCAGCCCACGCCCTACTGCTCGGGCGCCACCGCGACGCGCGCAGGAACCTGCGTCGAGTGCGTCACCGACGCGAACTGCGCGGGCCGCACCGACGGCCGCAACACCTGCTCTCCGGTGCACACCTGCATCGCGACCACCGGCGCCGTCTCGGGCGCGCAGGACGGCGGCTGCGGATGCCGCGTCCACACCACCACGTCGGCGCGTTACGGCCTCTTCGCCGCGGGCCTCTGGGCCGTCGCCGCGCTCGCCCGCCGCCGTCGCCGCCGCTGATCGCCCCTCACACCGAGTGCAGGTTGTAGACCCGCACCTGTCCGTTCTCGGTCCCGACGTAGGCCTTCCCCTCGTCGGGCGAGAGCGCCAGGGCCGTCACGGACGTGCGCAGCTGCGACGCGACCGTGTTGTGACGGCGCGTGACGCGGTCGACGAGCTGGACCTCGCCCTGTTCACCCGCGATGAGCACGCTCGTCGCGCCGATCGTCGCGGCCGACAGCGGCGGACGCATCGAGGTCTCGACGCGCGTCCACTCGCGCATCGTCTCGGCCTCGAAGAAGATCACCACCACGCAGAGCCGCCCCCACGGGTTCACGCGCTCTTCGAAGTCGACGAACCACGCGCCGTCGGGTGACCACCCCGCGCGCGCGTCGAGGGGCTCGTCGTCGGGGTCTCTCGGCGTGACCCTCCGCATCAACGGCTCGGCGTCTGCGATCGCTTCAAAGGACGCCGCGTCGATCACCTGCGCGGGTCGATCGGGCGAGCGCGAGAGCGTGATGCGCGACCCGTCGGCGCTGACCTCGACGCGGGCCCCGGGATCGACGAGGCAGCGCGCGGGTGTGACCTCGACGCCCTCGCGGAGGCTCCACGCGGTGAGCCTCGGGTCGTGGCCGTGCGTCACCGCGTAGAGCGTTGCGCCGTCGGGCGAGAAGGCCAGCGCAGAGAAGCCTTCGGCGTCGCCTTCGAGCGCCCACTCGCACGACCCCGTCGCGGCGTCGCACACCCTGATCATGCGGTCTTTCGAGGCCGATGCGACGAGGCCACCGTCGCGCGAGCACGCGATCGCGAGCGCCTCGCCCGCGTGCCCGCCGGTGTGCAGCTCGACGTGACGCTCGCGCGTGAGGTCGTACCAGCCGATCGTTCCGGAGTTGTAGGCGAGGCGCGTCCCGTCGGGAGAGAGCCGCGCGAGGTGCGGGCTCCACGAGAACTCCTTCGGGCGCACGGGCGCGTCGCGACCGACGGCGAAGGCGATGGGGCCGTCGAGCAGCGCGGCCCTCCCGTCGCGAGAGACGGCCACGATCTCGGCGAGGCGAGAGGCGCCGGTCCAGCGCGCGAGCTCGGTCATCGAGGGGAGCGCGAAGCAGCGCACCTCACCCGCCGAGGCGCACCAGAGCGTCGTGCGGTCGTCGGAGAAGACCATGTGCGGCGCCGTGAACGCGTAGCGCTCCTCGGTCGACGCGACGATCGAGACCGAGGGCGGCGCTTCGATGATCAGCACGCGGCGGGTGTAGTCGTTCCAGCACGCGACGAGGGCGCCGTCGCCCGAGAGCGCGTAGGTGTTCACGCCGTCGCGCATCTCGGGGCGCAGCGATCCGCCCGGCGCCATGAGCCCCGCGTCGCGGGGATCGTCGCGGTCGAAGACCACGCGCGTCCTCGCGTCGCGCGAGGCGGCCATCACGTGCTCGCGAAAGGGCACCGGCTGCTCGTTGAAGATCGACCCCGTGCGCACGTCGAGGAGCGCGACCTCGTTGCGATCGAGGCCTCGCACCGCGACCACCACGAGGTCGCCGCCGTCGGCCCTCCACACGCGCTCGCTGCGGAGCTGGCCCAGGCGCGCGACGGCGATGGTGTTGCGGCGGAGCCCCGAGTCCGCGTCCCACACCTCGAGCATCACCGCGCCGTCGCGCTCTCCGAGAACGCTCACCTCGTCGGGATCGCTCCCGAGGAGCACCCGCGGCGACGCCAGCTTCGGGCGCGCGTGATCGCCGCCCCACACGCCGACGAGCTCTCCCCAGCGGGCCATCGCGTCACTCCCAGAACGTGAGCGTCTCGCTCGGAGCCTCGTGAATGGCCCGCGCGGCCTCTCTACGCCGGATCGAGTGCGCCGCGACCGCGAGCACCGCGCACACCGCGACGAGCGCGCCTCCCCGCGTCACGAGCGTCCCGTGTCGGAGCCCCACGAGCGTCGTCGTGAGCATCGCGAGGGCGCCGACGAGCTGATACGTCCAGCGGCGCGCGCGGACGCCCGCCACGGCCACGGCGGCCGAGAGCGCGAGCCAGGGGCCGACCTCGTGGGCGTCGCTCGAGAAGCGCTCGATGAGCACGATTCCCGCGGGCGCGAAGAGGCCGAGATCGAACCACGAGGCGCCGTCGACGCCGCCCTGACGCAGCCTCGCGCGGAGCCGCCACGAGAGCGCGATCCCCACGAGAATCGCCGACGCGAGGGCGGTGTTCTTCATCGCTTCGGTGATCTCCGCGTCGCCCGCGAGGAGCCACATCACCGCGTACGCGATGGGGGTGATGCACGCCGCCGCCACCGCGCACACGGGACCGTTTCGTCGCGCCCGAGCGACGTACGTCGCGCTCGCGATCGAGACGCCCGCGCCCGCGATGAAGAGGCCCGCGAGCGTGCGCATGAGCGCCGCCGATGTGAGCTGCCCCGAGAGCATGCCGTCGACGCGCGACGGACCGAGCACGCCGGGTCCCGCGAGATCGAGCGCGAACATCGCGAGTCCCCCCGCGTAGGGAGCGATCGCGGCCGAGAAGATCGAGGCGGGCACCCTCCCCCAGCCGTGATCGCGCGCGATCCACGCGAGGCCGCCGAAGAGCAGCGCGCCGAAGGCCGACGCGGCGAGCAGGATCGGCTCGCTCACCTCACCGATCTGCGCGAGGAGCGTCGCGCCGGGGACGAGCACCACGAGCGCCGCGGCGATGCCCTGAACCACCACGGTCCACCGCAGATCGGGGGCCGACACGTTCGAGTCGATCGACGCGCTGCGCGCCATCGCGACGAGGGCCTCGCGCTGGTCGTCGGTGATGATCCCGCGGCGCACGGCCTCGGCGAGGTGTCCTTCGTGAATCGGTCCGCGCGCTCGCATGCGAAGCTCCTGCGCCTCGACGGTGCCCCGCGTGACGCGAGTCGATCGTACGAACCCCGAGGGCGCGCTGTCAGGTGCGAAGCGCGCGAAACGAGCGGCCCCGGACGCGCAGTCCGTCGACGCGCGGAGGAGGCCTCTGGTAGTCTGCCGGGCGATGAGTACAGCGGGGGATTTCGACGAGGTTCACGTCATCTCGGACCTCCACCTCGGGGGCGAGAAGGGACGCGAGATGTTTCGCTCGGAGCCACGGCTCGCGGGCTGGATCGACCGGGTGCGGGAGTCTCCCGCGAAGCGCGTCGCGCTCGTGCTCGCGGGCGACGTCGTCGACTTCATCTCGGTGTACCGCAAGGGCACGTACTTCTGCCCCTCCGACGCGGTGCGCCAGCTCGACGCGCTCTTCGGCCCCGACACGCTCGCGATGCCCGACACGCCCGTCGCGAGGCTCGGGCTGCTGCGCGACGCGCTGAAGCGCTTCGTGAAATCGTCTGACAGGACGCTCGTGGTGGTGATCGGGAACCACGACGTCGAGCTCGCGATCCCGATGGTGCGAGAGCGGCTCCGCGAGCTCCTCTGCGGTGACGGCCTCGCGGCGCGCGCGCGGATGGTGTTCGCGGTCGACGGTCAGGGGTGGCGCTGCGCGGTGGGCGGGCGCGTGGTGTACTGCGTCCACGGCAACGAGGCGGACTGGGCCAACGCGAACGACCACGAGGGGATGCGCGTCGTCGCCGCCGCCATCGAGCGCGGCGAGCAGAACCTCGGTCGCGGCGAGAGCGCGCTCGTCAAGAAGCACTGGAAGCGCAATTTCGGCACCGGACTCGTCGTCGACGTGCTCAACGAGGCGAGGCGGCGCGCGCCCTTCGTCGACCTCCTCAAGCCCGAGGGAGAGCCGCTCGCGGACATCGTGCAGGCGCTCCTCCCCGACGAGTTCTCCGAGCGCATCGGGTCGCTCGTGGCCGAGGGCGCGCGGGGCCTGCTCTTCCGCTACGCGCCCCGCGCCGTCCGCGTCGCGCGCGCGGTCACCTCAACGGGGACGCTCGGCGGAGCCGTCGATGACGCCGACACGGTGAAGACGCAGCGCCCCCCACAGACCGTCCCGCAGTCGCAGCCGCGCGGCACGCTCCCGGCGCGAGAGGTCGAGCGGATGGAGGCGCTGCTCCGCGACGGCTACACCCCCGAGGACCTCGCGGTCGATGGAACCCTCGGCGTGACGGAGCTCGCGAAGATCACGGCGATGCGACTCTTCGGCGTCGACCCCACGCGCGCGCTCCTCCAGTCGCTCGCGAAGTGGGAAGAGCTCAACAGCTACCGCGCGATCGAGCGGGGAGACGAGGTCATCGACGCGTACGACCCGCACCTCGGCCCCGAGGTCGCGGTGTTCATCGCGGGCCACACGCACGCCCCTCGCGCGAAGGAGCGCGAGCGGTGCCTCTACTTCAACAGCGGCACCTGGATCGACCTGCTGCGCATCGACGACCTCGTCGCAGAGGCGAACCGCGCCGGGTCCCTCGACGACTTCGCGGCGAAG
>JBPOHC010000323.1:0-2961 GCA_052035985.1 Myxococcota bacterium
CTGAGAAGCCCGCGGCGCACGCGTCGACCGCGCACGACCCCGACACGCACGCGGGCGTCGCGTTGGCGACGCTGCACGCGACACCGCACGCCCCGCAGTTGGCGGCGTCGGTCTGGGTGTCGACGCACGACACCCCCGCGCCCGCGCCGCACTCGCGGAGCGGCGCGGTGCACGAGGCGCGACAGGCGCCCGCGACGCAGAGCTGCCCGACGGAGCACGCGACGCCGCACGCGCCACAGTTCGCGCGATCGCTCCGGGCGTCGACCTCACAGCCGTTGGCGGCGTTGTGATCGCAGTCGGCGTAGCCGTCGTCGCAGGCGCTCACGGCGGCGCACACGCCGCTGCTGTTGCACGCGGCCGCGGCGTGCGGGAGCGCGCACGACGTCCCGGGGGCCGCGTCGGGGTTCGAGCACGCGCCGTTGGCGGGGTTGCACACGCCCGCGGCGTGGCAGGCGTCGAGGGCGCGACAGCGCACGCTCAGGCACTCGCACGCGTCGCCCCGGCCGTCGCGGTCGGTGTCGCGCTGGTCGCGGTTGGCCACCGTGGCGCAGTTGTCTCTCCAGTCGAAGACGCCGTCGTTGTCGCGGTCGACGGCGGGGCGCTCGATGCGAAACTTGATGCGGAGCACGCTCCCGTTCAGGAGCGGCGCGAAGTTGCGCGTGTCGACCGAGCGGAACTCTCGCTCGTTGCGCGCGACGTCGACGTCGGCGAAGCCGATCTCGCGCGTGCCGCCGCCCGCCGCGGGGATGAGCACGCGCACGCGGTACTGCGCGGTGAGCGAGAGGTGGGCGTCGTCGGTCTTCCAGCGGACGTAGTAGTAGTCGTCATCGTCGTCGTCGCGGTCGTCGTCGTCGCGATCGCACGCGCGGCCGTGCTCGTGCGTGCGGACGTGCTCCCGGCCCGGACCCGACGTGGCGGTGAACGCGGCGAGGGTGCGCACCGTCCGCCCGCTCGTGGTGGAGTCGATCTCGTCGATCTGAACGATGGGGGCGACGCCCCAGACGTTGTCGCCCTCGATCCGCGGCCGCGGAACCATCGGCGGAAGAAAGAAGAAGCCCCGCGTTCCTTCGTTGTGGAGCTGATCCGAGATGAGGCGAGTGGAAGTGTTGGAGGGCGCGTTCCCCGGATCGGTACAGCTCGCGACCATGAGCCCGAGCATCAAGGGCAGGACCGGCTTCGGCCGTAAAAACCTCGCGTTGAACTTCACCGCAAACTCCTTCGGGTTGGTGACCAGACGGACGAACGCGGCGACGTCCATTTCATCCCCGCCGAGGGCTCCCCTGGGGAACGTCGACATGAAGGCCGTTTCCCTCGCGCGGGCCGCGTGGCGATGATGTCCACACGCAACAGACGACCGTGTCAAGACGTTCACGGTGATTGGGCGGGGGTTACGCCTCGAACACGTCTTCGCGCGTCGCCGAGCAGCATCGTCAGCACCGACCTGCGACCGGCGAGCTGGCCGTCACGGTGCCCCTCCGAGTGACCGCGCGCCTCCGCGTTGGCGGCCTCTGCGAGCACGGTGCGGCGCACCTGATCGACCTCCTCGCGCGAGCGCTCGATGGCGTCGCGCTCCTGGAGCGTGAAGGTCTCCTCGCGGGAGAGCTCGAGCGCCTCGCGCTGCGCGTCGCTCAGCGGCACCGCGGCCATGCCCTCGGGGGTCAGCTCCGGCGCCGACGTGAACAGCGCCGCCCAGCGCTCGTTCGCGGTCCCCGGAACGTGGTCACCGAGTTTGGGCAGCTCCATGAACACGTACTGAACCTGCCCGAGCGCGTGGAGGCCGCTCGCGCGCTCCGTCATCCTCCATCGGCTCACGAGCGGAACGCGAGGGGCCGACGCGTCGTCGCGCTCGGCGTCGGGCCAGAGCGTGAAGTCGCAGATCGACACCGCGACGACGTCCGTGAGCGTGTCGTAGCGCTTCCCGCGCTCCAGCGTGCCGACGTAGGCCTTGCACGCGTTGAACACCACGCGGTTGAGAAAGCCCGTCACTGGGAGCACCTGCATCTCGACGACGAACACCGCGCCGCCGCGCTCGCGGCAGCGCACGTCGAGGATCGACAGCTTCAGCCCCGGCAGCAGCGGCGCCTGCTCGCCCGGCAGGTAGTCGATGTGCACGATGGCGTGCTCCCCCTCGCGTTCGAGGAGGTCGTTGAGCAGCCCGACCAGCACCCGCGGGTGCTGACCGAACACCTTGCGAAACACGACGAAGTTCGTCAGGTCCGCGTAGGCCACGCGGCGAGTCTGGCATGCCCCGAGCGCGACGGTCTACGCACGCACGGCAATGGCGACGTGGCGAGGGTCGATCCCCGCCCACGCGGGGGAGCCGGGAGCTCCCCCGTGCCGCGCGCCGGCGACGTGGGTCGATCCCCGCCCACGCGGGGGAGCCGACAACCGCAGCGCCGAGGGCGTAGGCGGCGAGGGTCGATCCCCGCCCACGCGGGGGAGCCAGGCCGTCGGGGAAAGCGCCCTTGCACCACACGGGTCGATCCCCGCCCACGCGGGGGAGCCAGCACCAGGTGCCATCGTCCCAGCGCATAGGCGGGTCGATCCCCGCCCACGCGGGGGAGCCCCGTTCCTCGCGGGGACGCAGGTCGTGGTGCCGGGTCGATCCCCGCCCACGCGGGGGAGCCCCGGGCGAGGAGGGCGCGCCCCACCACCGCGCGGGTCGATCCCCGCCCACGCGGGGGAGCCCGGCGCAGGGCTTCCTGCGCGTCGTTGCAGAGGGGTCGATCCCCGCCCACGCGGGGGAGCCTGGAAGAGCCCGTCGTCGAAGAGCCCGTCGCGGGGTCGATCCCCGCCCACGCGGGGGAGCCCAGGCCCGCGCGGCGCAAGCCTCGGGGCAGACGGGTCGATCCCCGCCCACGCGGGGGAGCCCGCACGAGGTGATCGACCATCGCCCCGCCCGGGGGTCGATCCCCGCCCACGCGGGGGAGCCGCGTCCCCGGGGGAAGGGCCGGCGGCGCG
>JBPOHC010000662.1:0-1983 GCA_052035985.1 Myxococcota bacterium
AAGACCCCGAAGGACAAGCCCGTCCCACCCGCGGCGACGCCCGTCGAGATCGACACCACGGCCACCGCGGCGGCGTGGGAGCAGCGCGAGGCGTCGTTCCTCGCGATCCCCATCAGCGAGGTCATTCTGGCGACGCTCGACGTGACGCGCGCGGCCTCCGTCGCCATCGCGGCCACGAAGAACGTGCTCTCCCGCAGCGAGCACCTCTCGAAGGTGGTCCGTGAGTTCCCCGAGCAGAGGCTGCGCGGGGTGATCGCCATCGCCCTCGCCGTGCAGCATGCGGATCTCCTGCACCGCGTCGCGCAGGACAAGACCTCCCTCTTCGCCGACATCTTTCCTCGCATGACCGAGCTGCGGGGGATCCTCGTCTCCGAGCTCGAGACGCAGGTGCGGCGCGGCAACTGCACCGAGAAGTTCCTCAACGACCTGCGCGCGGGAGATCGCGACGCGGCCGACTTCGCCAACGACCTCAACGACGCCGCGACGTGGTTCGACGCGAAGATCAAGGGAGGGCTCCGCACCTCGGTCTCCCACGAAGAGATCGCCGAGGCGCGCAAGCTCGCGGCCACGGCGCTCTCTCGCATCGCGAGCGATCTCGTCACCGACGCTTCGTCGAAGCGCGCGGTGTCGACCTCCGAGGGCCGCGCCAGGGCCTTCACCGCCCTCTCCCGCGAGTACGACCTCGTGCAGCAGTACGGCGCCTTCGCGTTCTGGTTCGAGCCGGGTGGTTGGGAGCAGTACGTCCCCTCGCTCCGCGTCGGTCGCAACGAGGGAACGTCCGCCGTGAAGGCCCCGCCGACGCCGCCCGCACCTCCGCAGCCTCCGCAGCCCCCGCAGCCTCCGACGGGCTGACGCGGGTCGTTCGAGGCATCCCCGCGCTCCTTCCCCGACGGGTCGACGACCCCTCCGCGAACGTCTGTGACCTTCGCTGGAGGGGTCGACGATCGGTCGGGTGAAGGTCCGCGACCTTCGGGGGAGGGATGCGCGACGCGTCGGGCAAAGGTCGCGGACCTTCGCGGGAGGCTTCGGCGACCCGTCAGGTGAAGATGCGCGACCTTCGGCGGAGGGGTCGGCGACGGGGGGGATGAAGGGGCGCGACCCTGACCGAGCGGTCGTCGACGGGGAGGGAGGAGGTCGGTGACCTCCGCTGGCGCGAGCGATCACCCATGACAAGCCGTTGCGCGTGAGCGCAACGACGGCTGACACAAACCTCGGCAGCTCGCGGATGGCGACGGGCGCGCCGTGCGAACGTCCTCGATCGCAGATCGTCGCTTTCGACGGGCGCCGACGGTCGTGTCATCCACGGTGCGCGCACGCGCACCGGCTTGTCGGTCGTGGTGGGCGGTCGAGGCTGCTGACGTCCTCATCCCTCCGCGCTACTCCCCCTCGGCCCCCTCCTTCGGCTTCTTCCCCTTCGGCGCTCGCTTCGCTCCGGCCGCGCTTCCGCGCACGGGGGCGCTCGGGCGCCACGCTCTCAGCTCCTCTTCGCTCCAGCCCAGCGTCGCGCGCTCGCCTTCGAGGAACTCCGCCCAGACGTCGCCCTGGCGCGCGCCGTCGAGCTCGGCGTCGGGCTCGTTGTGCCATTGAAGCAGCCACGGGAGCAGCTCCTCGAGGCCCGCGAGGAGCGGACGGAGCCGCTCGCGGTCCCACCCGTCGGCGGTCTTGCGCTGTTGATAGAGGGCGGCCAGGGCCCGCGCGCGCTGGAGGTGGTTCCACCCGGCCCAGCCGTAGAGGGGAGCCTTCGCGTCGAGCGCGGCGCCGGGATAGGCGATGAAGCGCTCCCTCGGCACGTCGAGCTTTCCGCGCAGAGACCAGTACCGGGTCTCGCGCCAGTCCTCACGGTCGTACTTCGGCGGAACCGGGATCTCTCCCACGGACTCCCCCGCGTCCTCGCGCCGTTGAAGCGCCCAGGTGCGCTCCCAGAGCGCGCGCTTCGCGAGGCCCGTCTCCGTGTGCCGCTGCGCCGCGAGGAAGGCCACCGAC
>JBPOHC010000666.1:0-11071 GCA_052035985.1 Myxococcota bacterium
TTGTTCTCGATGAGGTCATCGTAGGCGGAGAGCGCTGAGACGATGCGACGTTGTTCCGATATCGCACGAACCCGAACATGCAATTCTCTTTGACCTGAAATGCTGACAAAAGGACGCGTCGACTGATCCGAGACCTGCCGCAACTCAGCTTGAAAGGAAGGATCCTCGAACGCATATCGCAGGTATTTTGCAAGCAGCACAGAGCCATCAGTCCGGTAGTACGTCACCTGTGGGGTGAGCATCAGAAATGGCGCCGCAGAAACAGGGGCGATTGCGGTCTCGCCGACGGTTCCCTTGTGGGTGAGGAGCACATCCCCAGAACGTGCAAACCCGACTCTGAGACTTCTAGCCAGCGCGACGGGAAGGCGTTTGCAATTTTCGAGATCGACGCGTCCACCTCGCACGTTACTCGCCATCACGAACGGAATTCCATCAGCAACGTAGTCTACCGAGGTCGGGTGGCTCGCTCCGTGATTGCCGTCTTGGATCTCAAGGATTGCGCCCGACTCGCAGAGGCTGCCGATCTTTACACGTTGAACCACGTCACCCCTCCAGCAGCCGCTCGGCGTTGCGTTCGATGACTTCCTCCAGCCGGTGCGCCTCCGCGTTGAGCGCGGCGAGCTCCTCGTGGAGCGCTTCGAAGCGCGCGCGGAACTCGCCGTCGTCCTGCTGCTGCGCGACGACGCCGACGTAGCGGCCGGGGTTGAGGCTCGCGCCCTGGGCGGCGATCTCCTTGCGCGTGGCGACCTTGCAGAAGCCGGGGACGTCGCGGTACTTCCCCTCGGGGAAGCGCTCTTCGAAGAGCGCCTTCGTGCCCTCGCGGAGGAACTCGGGCTTCTCTCCGCGGTAGAGGCGCACGGTGTCGGCGAGGAGCTCGATCTGGTGCGCTTCGAGCTCGCGGTGGGCGCGGTCGACCTGACGGAAGATCCCGCGCGCGTCGAGGAAGAGCACCTTGTCCTTGCGGGCCGTGCGCTCCTTTCCGCGGTCGAGGAACCAGAGGGTGACCGGGAGGGTGACCGTGTAGAAGAGGTTCGACGTGAGCGACACGATGACGTCGACCGCGCCCGCGTCGAGGAGCTGTTGACGGATCTCGAGGTCGCGCCCTCGCCCGTCACCCGCGCTGTTGGCCATGACGAAGCCCGCGCGGCCGGTGGGCGAGAGGGCGCTATAGAAATGCTGGATCCAGAGGTAGTTGGCGTTGTCGCCCGTGGGGGCGCCGAAGGGATATCGCTTCGTGAGCTTCTCGGCGCGGGCCTTCTCGACGCCGCTGTCGTTGAAGGGCGGATTGGCCATCACGAAGTCGAAGGGGCCGTTCTTGTCGTGGGCGGCGTCGTAGTAGCTGTTGGCCTCGATGACGCTGCCCGCGAGGCCGTAGACCGCGAGGTTGAGCTTGCAGAGGCGCAGGGTCTGGGCGCGCTTCTCGACGCCGAAGATCGAGAGGTTGTGGACGTCGCGGCGGTGCTCCTCGACCATGCGGGCAGACTGGATGAACATTCCGCCGGAGCCGCAGGCGGGGTCGTAGATGCGTCCCTCGTAGGGTTCGAGGACCTCGACGATGAGCCTCACGACGGAGACGGGGGTGTAGAACTCGCCGCCCTTCTGGAGCGTGAGCTTGGCGAACTCGCCGAGAAAATACTCGTACACGCGCCCGAACACGTCGCCCTGCGCGTCGGGAGGAATGGTCGAGAAGCGCTTGAGAAAATCCCGCAGGAGCCGGTCGTCGAGCTTCGCGAAGGTCTCAGGGAGCGCGCCGCGGAGGTCGGGGTTGAGCCTCTCGATGGCGCGCATGGCTTCATCGAGCAGCTCTCCGACGCGCTTGCCCTTGTCGGGCCCGGTGGGGAATCCCCCGTCGGGGATCTGGAGGAGCCAGTCGTAGCGGGCGTTCCTGGGGAGGTACGGGACGCGGGCGGCGACGTAGTCCTCGCGCTCCGGGGCGGTGATCTTCTTCTTCGCGAGGGCCGCGGTGTGCTGCGCGAAGCGCGCGTCGGCGAAGCGGAGGAAGAGGAGCGCGAGGACGGGCTGCGTGTACTCCGAGGGCTCGAGTCCGGTGTTGGCGCGCATGAGGTCTGCGGCGGCCCAGAGGTCTCGTTCGAAGTCAGGCGGGAGCGGCATTGCGCGCGGGACCGTAGTGCATCACGGCGCGCCGCGTGAAGGGGGAAGCGTCGGGCGTGGGGGGGCGGTCAGAGCGCGCCGTTGGGACGGGCGACCGGGTCGCCGTTGCCGTCGAAGCAGCTCACGGCGGTGCCGACGAAGCGCTGGACGAGCGCGAGACGGAGCTGCGCGTCGTGGGCGAAGACCGTCATCCACACGGAGAAGAAGCCCGAGGAGTGGGCGGTGTCGAGCACGCTCGCGCGCATCTCGAGGGTGTCGGTCTTCGCGAGGTTGGCCTTCGCGCGGAGGGCCTTGCCGAGGGCGTCATTGCGTCGCCTCCAGCGCACGTCGCGATCGGTGGGGTCTTCGACGCCGCCGGGGATGCGGTGGAGGCCCGTGAGGTTCCGCGTGGCCTTCGCGCGCTCGGCGAGGGCTGCGGGGAGGTTGCGATCGGCGTCGACGAAGACGGCGTCTCTCTCGATGCGGTACTCGAACGCGCGGAAGGTGTTGTCGCGGTCGGGGAGGACGAGGTCCTTCGGGTCGGGGTTCTGCGTGCCCTTGGTAGAGTTGCACGAGGCGCAGGAGAGCAGAAAGTTGTCCCAGTCGTTGCGCAGCGCGGCGTTCTTCGACTTGGGCGCGAGGTGCTCGACGGCGGCCTGATTGTGGATCGGCATCTCGCAGTAGGAGCACCACGGGCCGATGCGTTCTTCCGAGAGGATCGGTCGCGCGTCCTGGTAGTCCTTGAAGACGACGGGGTTGCCCTGGTCATCGGTCGGGCAGGCGCCTCGCTCGACGGGCCTCACGGATCGCTCCGAGGCGTCCCCTTGCCGAGCCCGGCGGCCTCGCGCTCCATCGCGAGGAAGGCCTGATACGCGGGGTCATCGCCGAAGGGCGCGGAGAGCTCATCGAGGCGTCGCTTGAGCGCGTCGAGCTCCTCCGGGGCGGTGTCGGGCGCCTCGCGGAGCATGCGGAAGTATGTCTGCGCCGCTTCGAACATCCTCTGGTAGCGCTCGCTCCGTTGGGGATGATCGACGTGCTGCACGAGCTCGGCGATGTCCTCGATGCTGCGGTGGTAGTAGTCACCGGGAGGGGTCCCGTCGACGGTCTTGAGCTCGTCGGGCCCGAGCGACTGGATGATGAAGGGCGAGTGCGAGGTCGCGAAGAACTGCACCTGGGGAAAGGTGCGCTTGAGGTCGGTGACGACGCGCCGCTGCCACTTCGGGTGGAGGTGCAGGTCGATCTCGTCGATGAGCACGACGCCCGGGGTCTCTCGCGCGGCGTCCGCGCCGAGGTGCGGGTTGAGTTCGACGCAGCGGTACACCAGATCGCCCACCATCGCGCAGAGAGATCGTTGGCCGTCGCTCAGATGCGCATACTCAACGAGCCCGATGTGCTCGAAGTTGAAGACGAGCTGACCGCTGTTGATGTCCCACGTCATCTCGGTGCATCCCTCGATGCACTCGCAGATCGCTCGCCGGACTGCGGCGAGCACGGGTTGTTTCGCCGACGATTGTAGTTCGACCAGCAAACGCGTCTTGAACCACTCGGCCAGGCGTCGTGCGCGACCGTCGGGGGCGTTCCAACGCTCGTAGCCGCGCAGTCGGCTACCCGGAGAGAGGACCTCGGTCTGATTGACTGGATCACTCCGCCAGAGTCGGTTCGTGGGAAAGTACGCGATGAGAGGGAGGAGCCGGTGTTCCCCCTCTGAGATCGCTGCGCGGAGCTCAGCCCCCGCCTTCCGCATGTCATCGTCGTAGAACCAGTTAGCGAGAAAAGTCCCGCCGTTGGCCCATGTGCCCGAGACCCTGTTCTCGCCTTCGTTGCTGAACCTGCGCTTCCACGTTTGAGATCGACCATCAAACGTTCCCGCGCAGGTCACCTCGACCGGCCAGATGAGTTCCTTGGTGGCAACGCCGTTTCTGTCATACCGAACGCTCCGCGCGTCGTGATCTCCGAGCGGGGGGCGGGTGCGATAGTCCGTAAGCGAAGCGACCACGGACCCCAACGCGAACGTGAGCGCGTCGAGGACGGCGGTCTTGCCGCTGCCGTTGTCGCCGATGAGGAGGTTGAACTGCGGGTGAAAGCTCCACGTGCGATCCTCAAAGCAGCGGAAGTTCAGGCATCGAAGCTCGTGGATCTTCACGTTTTCGCCGCGGCTCCTCTCCGTCGGGGTAGTACACCGGAAGCCCGCGCTTCAACGAATTTCTCAGCGCACCACCCGCCCGCTCTGGTGCAGGTGCTCCCACACGGCGCGGTGTTGCGCGCGACCGCGGCCCGCCTCGTCGCGCTGCCCGAGGCACTGCTCCGCCCGCGGGAGCGTCTGCTCCAACGTCGCGCCCACGTGGTCGCGCGAGACGATCACCAGGCCCGTCGTGTGCCGCGAGGCCATCACGCAGAGCCGCCCCGTGGCGAGGTCGAACACCCCGGGGCTCGTCACCCCCGAGAGCGGGTGAACCACGATCATCAGCGGACGCTCGAGGCCCTGCCAGCGCTCGGGCGTGTCGACCCGCACCTTGCCCGCGAGCGGGCCGAGCGCGTCGGCGATGCGCGTGTTCATCACCCGATGCGTGGCCGTGATCCCGATGTCCTCGGGGCGGAGCGCGTGCTCGCCCTCCTCGGTGCACACCGTCGCGTGACGCTCCAGGGCGCGTCGCGCGATGGCCGCCGAGGCGCGGGCCACGTCGAGGTCCTCTTCGAGCGGAGGTCCGCCCGCGGGCGTCGGGAGCGCGAGGAGCGAGGTGCTTCCCGTCGAGAGAGACTCGAGCACGCGATCGACGGACTGACCGTCGCCGTTGCCCGTCGGCAGCACGAGCCGACGCTCTCCGGGCGCGGCCCACGCTTCGAAGTCGAAGTCGTAGAACGCCCGCACCAGCGCGCAGGTGTCGTGCGGGAGCCGCGTGCTCACGGGCAGCTCGACGCGCACCGTGGGGAGCGTCCTGTCGCGCAGGATCACCTCGGGCGCGGGCACGTGCGGCGGTCGCCGTGACGTCTGCCAGCGCGACACGTCGATGGGCACCACCGGCGGGATCTGCCCCGGGTCACCCACGAGCACGAAGCGCGACGCGACGGCGCCGAACAGCATGAAATCAGCCCAAGAGAGCTGCCACGCCTCGTCGATGAAGAGGGCGTCGAAGGGGTCCTGTCCGTCGAGGTCCGACGTGGCCCACTTGGCGCTCGTCGCCACCACGATGCACGGCCCCTGCGGGAGGTCTCGCCCGCGATGCCATCGCACCGAGGCGCCGAGCGCGCGCTCCCTCCGCCCCGCCGAAGCCCAGCGGTGCACCGTGAACCGCGGGAAGTCCTTCGCCATGCGGACGCAGAAATCCTCGGCCTGCGCGTTGGTCTGCGTGGCGACGGCGACGCGTCGCGCGCGGTGCATCGCGAGGGCCACGGCGCGCGTGGTCACGTAGGTCTTGCCCGATCCGGGCGGCGCCTTGAGCACCAGGAGCGACTGGTTCGACTCGACGTGCGCGAGCACACGTTGGAGCACCGCGTCGCGCCGCGCCTGGAGCTTGAGCTTCGCGGGCGTCATTGCAGCCCCTTCACGAGCTCGACGAGGTCGGGTCGCACGAGCCCCGCGGGGGAGGGCTCGGGCAGCGGCGCGGCATGGGTGAGCCACGCGCCGGGTCCGTCGGCGCTGCGTACGAACATGCTCTTGCGCTGCGAGATCCCCACGGCGCCGCGGTCGAGGAAGGTCACCTCACGGCCCACCCACGCGCCGTCATCGGCGTCGGGAACGGAGGGCTCCGCGCGCTTCGTGAGCCCGCCGTCGAGCTCGACGACGATCACACGGGCGTCGTCGCGAGGCTCCACCGAGACGATCGCGCCCGCGCGCTTCCGCGCCCCGACGAGGCACACCTTCGACTCCTCGCGGAGCCGCAGGCTCTCGTCGGGCGGACACTGGATCGTCCACCGCACGGGGCCGCTGCGGGCGTTGTTCTCGCGTCCCACGGCGGTGACCGTACCCGTGAAGCCGTCGCCCGCGTCGAGGCTGCGCTCGAGGAGCACGCGGTCGCCGTGCACGAGCTCATTCGAAGCGACCTCGTACGCGTGGAGGTGCTGAAAATACCGGGCCGCGGCGCGTGCAGGCGAGAAGTCGGTCTCGGGGTGCGAGCCGAGGGAGCGGCGCTCCTCGGGCGAGAGGTCTTCGCGGAGCCCCTGCGTCTCGTGGCGCCAGTATTGGAACTGGCACTCCTCGGCGCCGAGATCGAGCACGGGGCCGAGCTGCGGGTTCTGCGCGCGGGGATCGGCGTCGAGCGCGCGGAGGCACTGCACGGTCAGCGTCCAGCGCGCGGTGAGCTCGGGTGAAAGCGCCGCGTGGATGGCCTTCGCGGCCTCGTCACGGAGCGCTCCCGTCGCGTCGTGAAAGGCGCGCACGAGCGGTTCGAGGGTGTCGCGTTCGAACTCGGGCGAGAGAGTTACTCCGACGGAGCATCGCTCCGCGACGCGGGCTCTGGCCTCGCGCTCGGCGCCGCTGCCCTCACCGAGCCACGCGAGCAGGTACCCCAGGTGACTCTGCCGCGCGGGCTCCGATGGGAACACCCACGCGCCGCGGAGGCGCGCCGTCGCGTCGTGAACGCGCACCTGCCCGGGCCGCGTCGACTCGCGAAAGAGCCATCCCGCGGCGCGTCCGAACGCGCGCATGGTCTTGAGCGACGCGTCGTCTCCCGTCGCCGCCAGGGTGTACCTGTAGTCGAGCAGGTGGAGCATCTCGACGTGCGTGGCGCCGGGCAACCAGAGCTGCCTCGACCGCAGCGCCTGCGTCGGAAAGGGCCGCTCGTTCACGGCATTCCCCGCCGCGCCGTCGTCGCAGTACCGGGGGTGCCCGACGTGGGCGAGCAGCTCCGCGGAGAACGCGCGCACGAGCTCGGCGTGGGCGTCGCGATTGCGGGGATCAGGCGCGGTGAAGACCCTGGGCGCTCCATCGGGACGCCCGATCGCGACGCCCCAGGGCACCGACTCGCCGCCCATGCGTACGAACGCGAGCACGAGGCGCTCCGCGTCGGGCACGCGCGGAAACGGCAGCGTCTCCGTGGTGGGCAGCGGCGCGCCCTGCTCCCACGCTTTCAACCGATCAACCAGCTCGTTCAGGCTCACCGCGCCCTCCGAAGAAAATCGACCTCGGCCTCCCCCTCGGGCGCCTCGCCGTGAAGCAGCGCGAGCGCCCGATGGAGCGACAGGGTCCCGAGAAAGCGCGCGAGGTCCTCGCCGAGCGCCGCGGGCATCCCCTTCGCGAGCGCCTCGTCGCGGCAGTGGTCCGCGAGCTCGCAGAACGAGAGGCACGCGTCGCCGTAGCGCTTCTCCGCTGCGATCACCGCGTCGAGGTCGGGCGCTGCGTCGGCCTCGGGGTGCGCCCGTAGCTGCGCGAACATCTCCCTCGCCCGCGCGGCCTGCCACGCGAGGTCTTCGCCCGCGCGCACCGAGGGCTGGTTCGAAGAGGCGCGCGCCAGCACGAGGAAGCCGTCGTCGGCCACGAGGAGGTCGCGCGTGAGCGAGAGCGCCTCGACGAAGCGCTGGAGCACCGCCACGTAGAGGCCAGCCTGCGCGCGCGCCGACGCGAGCTGCGCGCTGTCGGTGAACCCGCCGCGATCGGGGTAGACCTTCACCTCACCGACGCGGAGCGTGATGGGCGCGGGCCGCGGCTGCGGATGAACCGTGAGCACGTCGAGCGCGAGGAGCCCGCCGCCCATCACCTCGGGCGGCGCTCTCATCGCGGCCCCCGCGACGATGGTGGGGAGCTGCATGCGCGCGTCGCCCGTCGCCCGCGCGGCGTCCTTCAGAAAGCGCTCGAACGCATCCGCGGACTCTTCGAGCGTGCGCATGACGCCGCCGCCCTGCCGCAGCCGCAGGTCGACGAAGCCCGTCGCGTTGGCGGGGAGCGCCTTTCGCTCGATGAGCGCGCGACGGAGCGGTGACGCGTCGTCGTCGAAGAGTCCGCGCTCGAAGGACTGTCCGCGCTGGAGGGCGAAGGGCGACTGCCCGAACACGGGGACGAGGCCGACCCTCTCGGCGACCTTTCGCATCGGGATGTTTCGCAGCGCGGCGCGCGCGTTGGCCTCGCACCGGGGATTGGCCGCGTACTGTTCGAGGCGCCGTCGCACGTCTCCGATCGAGTTCCCCACCGCGCTGCTCCTGGCGCGCGACGGTACCGACCGGAGGCGGTGGCTTTCAACCGAAACGTGGCTACCGCGGAGGGATCACTGCCCCGGCGGGCGGAGCTGAAAATCAGGCTCGGGGAGCTGGTCGGGAGACGACGGCGTCGGGGGAACCATCAGCCCCGGTCCGCGCGGGCCCGGTCCGCCCTGACGTCGCGCGGCCTGCATCGCCTGCATCGCGCGCTGCTGCGCCTCCTGCTGCTGCTGCATCGCCTGCGCTTGCTGCGCCTGGAGCTGCGCCACGATGTCGCGCGCCTGGTTGAGCGACACGATGGGCGCGTCGATCGAGAGTTCGAAGTGCGCGCCTGCATCACCCACGCGTCGCGCGGTGAGCGTGCCGTCCATGGGCTCGCCGCTCGCCTGACGCTGAATCTCTTCCGTCGCGGGAACGCCGAGGAGCATGAGCAGCGCCATCGGAGAGAGGTGCGCGAGGCCCGCGCGCGTCTCGGGGACCGTCACCGCGAGGCGCTGCCCCGCTTGCATCGCGTTCCACCGCGCCACCGGGTCTTGCGCCTCGATGAGGTAGAGCTTGTCGCCCTCGGGCACGAGCAGCGTCGTGCGCGAGTAGATCCGACGCATCTCCGCGGGCGCGTTGGCCGGGAGCCGCGCGGGGTCGGGGTTGAGCCTCAGACGGAGCGTCCCCGCAGGGAGCCCCGCGGGGTTCGGCAGGATCGCGAACTGCTCGCCGGGGTTCACGCCCGAGGCCCTCGGCGTGCGCGGCACCGCAGCGGCGGCCGTGCGAATCGCGGCGAGCTGCGCGGCGGGGTCCGCGGCGCGCATCACTTCGATCTTCGTCCCGCCGTCTTCGGCCATGAAGCCGATGGCGCGCTCGCCCGCGCGACGCACCGACGTGAGCTCACGCAAGAGCCTCTGGAAGCGCATGAACTCCGGCCCCACGGCCTGCGCCATGCGGGGGTCGTCCTCGTCTTCGGCGCCGAGGAGCGGGGCCGCGGCGCTGCCGTCGAGGCTCATCGCGAGGTACGAGCTCGCCGTCGTGGGGAGCCGCCCGAGGAGCTCGACCGCCGCGCGGCGTCCCACCGTCGACGCGAGGAGCGCGCGGGTGTTGGCGCCCGTCGCGTTGGCGAACTCGGCCTGGGCGCGGAGGTGATAGTTCGACTCGTCGATCGTGAGCGACGCGTGCAGCGTGCGGAGGTCGTCGGCCACCTCTTTGTACGTCATCGCCGTGCGGTGAACCTGGTCGTACTGACCGAGGATCATCGCCGTCATCGCGCCCGCGTCGAGGCCCGCGCGCCGCGGGTCCTGCGCTTCGAGCCCTGCGATCTGCGTCGCGAGCACGGGCCGCGCGGCCTCGGGGCGCAGCGTCACGTCGAGCACGGGGTCGCCCTCGGGCGCGCGCGACCCGGCGCGCACGAGGAAGTTCGCCGTCGAGCGGAGCATGTCGCGGGGGCCGCACACGAGCATCCAGCCCACGGGCTGCTTGCGCGCCACCCAGCACGGATTCTCGGCCGCGAGCGCGCCGGCATCACCGGGCTCGGCGGCCGCCGTCGACTCGTAGATGCCCTGAAGGACTTCGCGGTAGCCGCGTCCGGCCTGGGCGTCCTGCGCGATCTGCATGCCCGAGCGGAGGGGCCACGCCACGAGGATCTGGAGCCTCCCGCGCTCGCCGACGGTGTGCGGCATCGCGATGGCGGCGAAGGGAGCGTCGGGGTCGACGTCGACGCCGTGCTCACCGATTCCAGGGCTGTACGAGGGGGCGACCTGACCGAGCGCGAGGCGCGTGGGAGCGCCCGGCGCGATGATGTTCAGCACCTTTCGCAGCCCGCTCCCGCGGAGCACGAAGAGCGCGTCGCTCGGGGGCGTGAGGGGGCCCTCATCGACGACGGCGGGCGCGCGCGCGCCGCCATCTGCGACCGCAGGCGTGTGTGCGCGCGGAGCGGGGTTGGGCGGGTTGTTCTTGTTGCACCCTGCGCCCGCCGAGAGCGCCAGCGCGAGGACCAGAGAGGAGCGCCTGCGTTGCATGTCGCGCGGGGCACTACCACCGCTTCGCGCTCGTGTCACCCGTTGTGCAGCGGTCTATTTCTTCGCCGCCGCGAGGGAATAGACCGGCAGGAGCGCCTTGAAGCCTTCGAGCACGGCCTCGTCGCCCTGCCACTTGCCGAGGTAGATCCCGAGGTCGAAGACGCCGGTCTTGAGCGCCGCCTTGCGGGCCATCTCCTTCAGCCCGTCGGTCTTCGCGCCGAGCTCCTCGGGGAGCGTCTCGCAATCCCAGTGGATGTAGTCCCTCGCGTGCGCGGCGGAGAGGAGCGGCGCGAGCGTCGAGAGCTTCTTGGGAAGCGCCTTGGTGAGCCTCGCGCGAGCCTCGACGGCCTCGTCTTTGAGCACCAGCCGCGCGTGAATACCCGCTTTCGAAACGGCGAGCGCGAAGTGCGGGAGCTTCTTGTATCCGCGGGCCTCGTGCGCGAACGCGGCCCAGGTCTCGGGCGGCGGGTTCACCGTGCGCCGCGCGTGCTTCGCCACGTGGACGAACATGGGCGCGCCCACGAGCTCGCTCACGGCGGGGACCAGTCGCTCTGCGATGGCGACGAGCTTGGGGCGGAGGGTGCCCTTGATGACGTCCATGCGAGGCGCGAAGCCCTCGATGGCGAAGGTGTCGAAGTCCTTGCGGGAGAGGGTCGTTTCCTTCATCGCGGCGCTGTGCGTACCACGGAGCGCCAGGGCCGCGCGACTTCGCGGTGTTACGCGATGTGCGAGTTTCTCTTCGACGCCGCGTTGCAGTCGCCGCGTGTTGAAACACGCGGCAACGTGCACAGAGAGCGATCCCGTTGAAGCCCGCTCCGCGGGCTCGCGAGAGGCAGTCGGCGGAA
>JBPOHC010000695.1:0-7499 GCA_052035985.1 Myxococcota bacterium
CGGCGGGAGCCCGAGCTTCGTGCTGGAGCTGGAGACCTCGATGGACCCCAAGGCCGAGACCTGGTTCTCGCTCGGGGCCTTCTCGGCGATGAGCACGTCGCCCTCACAGGAGAAGAAGAACTTCACGGACCTGCTGCGCTACGTGCGTTGGAACGTCACCACGTTCACCGACCTCACAAGCGCGTACTTCACGCTGAGCGGAGTTGCGCGGAACCCCTGAACGGGAGCAGCCTCCTCGGGCAACCGTCTCATCCGGGACGGTTCGCCAGGAGAATCGACATGCGAGTCCCCCAAGGCACGACGTTGGCGCTCTGGCTCTGCGTGATGGCACTCGCGTGCCTTCTCACGGGTTGCCCGGATACGGCCGCGAACGTCGATGCTGCGGGGGATGTCGCGAATGATCTCGGGGATGTCGCGAGTGATCTCGGGGACGCGGTCGTCGATGTCGAGATGGACGTCTCCACGCAGACGGATGTGTCTGGTGACAGCCGCGACGCGAGCGATGTCAGCGATGCGTCGGACGTGCCCGTACCGACCTGTGTTCCTGGGATGAGCATCGCGTGTGCTTGCGTCGATGGTCGAATGGGCGCGCAGGTCTGTCGGTCGGACTTCACGTATTCGCCCTGTCAGTGCGCGGCGCCCGATGCAGGGACGCCCGATGTTGTTACGTCGGACGTGGTGCTTCCTCCGTTGGGCGCGAGATTGATCGCACCGCAGTCGGTGTCTCGTGTCACCTCGCGACGCCCCACCATGCGTTGGGTGCTGCCCGATGGGGTGACGAGGGCGCGGGTGCAGGTGTGCGCGGACAGGCCGTGCACGCGGATGCTCGTGCAGCAGGAGGTCACCGGCACCTCGTGGCGGCCGACGGAGATGCTGGCTCCGGGGGTGACGTACTGGCGTGTGCGTGGGCTCGATGGCGACGGCGGCGTCGCGTGGTCGAGCGCGACCTGGGAGTACGTAGTCGGCCAGCGTGATGCACCCGTGGACACAAGCTTCGGGACGATCAAGGATTTCAACGGCGATGGGTTCGATGACGTCGCGGTGCCGTTCGTATCAACGCGCGGACTTGGAATTGCAGTCTACGATGGACGAAGCGATGGGGGGACCAGTACCCCTTCGCTCACGATTGATACGAGCCTGGCGTATATCTACGGTCAGGCGGTGGGGGACTTGAACGGCGATGGACTTGCGGACCTCGCCTCATCGAGCCCTCTGAGACAAGGCGATGTAAGAGACGAACTGGTTCAGATTCGTTACGGTACTCGAACGGGCCTTCCGTTGGAGCCGTCCGTTGTTCTAAGACGTAGCACCAGCCCGATATTTGCCCAGAACGTCGCCGTTGGAGACGTAAACGGCGATGGATTCAGCGACGTCGTTGTCGTTGCTGCGAGCGAGATGGAAGGTCGAACAAACGTCCTGATCTACCCTGGGAGCGAGCGCGGAATCTCCGCTGATCCCGAGTTGGTGGTCGAAGCTCCCGCGGATTACAGCGGTGCTGACCTGAGGGTGAGTGCGTTTGATATTGCAGGAGACGTCAATCTGGACGGTTATTCGGACCTCATCACGGCTCGGGCGCGGGTACGATCTGCGACTGGCGACGAAGTGGGCCGTGCCTGGATCGTCGTGGGACATCCAACGCAGTCTCTACAAATTTGGAGGGAGTTGCTACCGCCCACGACGAGAGCACATTTCGGGGGAGCCGTGGCTGGCGTGGGGGACCTCAATGGCGACGGCGTGACGGATGTTGCGATCAGTTCCGACGAAGAGGTTTCGGTGTATCTGGGGAGAGACGGGCCCATCGCGACCACGCCGACACGGACGATTCAGAACCCTGACGCCCCCTGTTATCTGCCGATTTATGGCTTCGGTTCGGCGCTCGGACGTGCGGGTGACTTTGACGGCGATGGACGCGCGGATTTGAGCGTCGGCGCTCGATGCCTCCCTTACCCGGGCGACCTGCGATTCGGTCCCGGGTCCGCGTATGTCTACTCTGGACGCCCATCGGGCGTGGCGGAGACGCCAGTCGTGTTTCGAGGGTTGAGAGTGAACACATGGTTTGGTGCTGCGGTGGGTGGCATCGGGGACTTCAACGGCGACGGGTTCGGCGACCTCGCAATTCTTCAATCTGAAGTTGGTGAGGCTTTCTTCCCGGCCACGCTGTACCTTCTGCCCGGATCGGTGATGGGGGCCTCAATGTTCGGTGCATGGGGGGTGGCTGCCTACGGCTACTTCTTTCCTGCGATTGCGATGAATGACCTGCTCGTTGATTCGAGGAATGGATAATGGGAACATTCGGCAGCGAGTTCTGGAACGTGGCGGACGAGGCCGAGGCGATGGCTCGCCATTTCAGGGTCGTGCCCGCCGACGGGAGCGATGTGCGGGAGCGGCTCCAAGCGATCATCGACACGGCCAACGGCGGGACGATGGCGTTGCCCAGTGCAAACCAGGGAGGCATCGTCTACCTTGCACCAGGAACGTACAAGATCGGACGAATCGGGCGTACTGGACTCAACCTGCAAGACGCGATCAACACTCCCGACCTGACGGTGAGGGCGAACATCTTGCTGTGGTTCGCTCCGGGGGCGAAGCTGCTCCTCGATCCCGAGGTGGTAGTCCTCTTTCAACACGCGAGCATTCGGGCGGAGGCGAGGCAGATCTTCGAGTCTGCTCGCCTGGACGCGCCGACCGATCGACCGGGCAAAGTCGTCTTCGGCACGACGAAGATCCCAGAAGTCTATCCTGAGTGGTGGGGCGCGCGTTCATTCTACGAGACGGATGACCCTACGGCTGATGAGTCCAACATCGTCGCGCTCGAAGACTGCGTGCGCGCCGCTCACACCGATCGACGTTGGACGTCGGCGCACTTCCCTGTAATCCCGATCGTCCTGCGGGGGGAGTATTTGATCAGCCGCGAGTGGCGAATCGAGCCCCAGGATGTCACGCCGACATCGGGTGTGTCAGCTCGCTTCGTGACGGGGGCGGTGAACCCTGATGGCATCGTACTGCGGGGCCAGCGTGGAACGGGTTCCACCGGGACGGGAGTGTCAAATCTCCAAGCGTCTGGTAGATTTCCGGAAGCGACCGAGAGCTTGGCCCGCGGTCGGGCCCTGCTTTGTGTAAACGGACTGCATGGCAGCATCGTGGAAGGTCTCAACTTCGACGGTGGCACACGGGCCTCGGTGTGCGTTCAGGTTACCGGTCCGGCGCAGCTCAGTGTGTTTCGCAACTGCGCGTTCCGAAACTCAAGGCACGTGTTGGCGCAGGTCGGCGACTACGTGATCGAAGACACGAGCCTGGATCCGATGACGCGTAGGCGCGTGCAAATTCCTGCGAGGGACTCGGGGAGCCCGCTGCCGCGTCTCGACAGCCGCGTACGCGCGAACCTCGATCTCAGCGGTCTCTCTTTCGAGCACTGTCTCTTCACGGTCGACGCAACCCCCGCACTTGCACCCCTGTGGGATCAACTGGTCGGGCTGGTCTTTCACGCGCACGAGACGCTCCCGATGACCCTGGATCAGTGCAAGTTCTCGGGGCCCATGCTCGCATGCGTCGAAGCCTACGGGGGCGCGTTGATCATCCGAGGTGGCACGGCGCAGAATCACAAGCGTGCCTCGCCCTACGTGGAGCGACGAGGATCAGAGGTGCGCCGTGATCGACCCCGCGGCGGCGTGGACATCTTCATCGGGGATCCGCTCCTGACCGCCCCCGGCAACGCGATCCGTCCCACCGCGCTCACGGTCTTCGAGTTTCAATCTCAGAGCGACCAGTTTCTCGACACGTTCCGGCATCTCTCCGCCTCGGTCGGGAACATCGCGTTTCAACCCACGGTGCTCCAGGGCGTGACCCACAACGTTACGACGGACGGTTCGCCCGTCGCGCCGCCCGCGATCTTCTGGAGCGGCCCGGCGATCTCGACCTCCGGGCTCACGGCGCGGGCCGGCTCCCTGACGCTCGTCGGTTGCACCTTCGCGGGCCCCAGGACGAACACGGAGGATCGAGTGGGCGACGGGAGCAGCCCGCCGTCTGGGGCGATCGTTGTCCACCAGCTCGCGTTGGGGACCGTCGTCGCGGATGTGGGGACCGCCAGCGAGTACACGAGGACGGACTCGACGAACCTCTTCTATCAGTACAACCCCATGGGGGGCGGCGCTCCGTTGTTTCAGCAGTTGAGCGGCGATCGCCTCTCGGCGTTTCCGTGGTACCGAAAGCTGTAGTCGCTACACGCGTGAAGCGAGGGGCTCATGCCTGGATTCGCGGCGAACTTCGTCAACCTCATGGACCCCAGCCTGATCCTGGTGGTCCCTGGGGGAGCAGTGCTCAGCAGTCACACCGCTCGGCTCCGCGCGGCGATCGCGAGGATCGAGAGCAACGATCTGGCCTCGCGGCGCGGCGTGCTGTGGTTTCCGCCGGGCGAGTACCAGATCGAGACGGGCCTCGTCATCGGGGAGAACATCACGCTCGCCTTCGCGCCGGGCGCGGTCCTCGTTCCGATCGCGCCGCAGTCTGAGATCGGCCCACCGATTCCAGAGAGCGTGGTGATCCAGATCAGGGGGCCGATCGATGCTGAGCGGCGCCGCATCTTCGCGACGGCTCCGACGTGGACGACGCCTGGACTCGGGTCCGGCGTCGCCAGCCCCACGCTCGGACGGGTCGCGCTCACGGGGACACAGCTCACGCAGGTTTTTCCCGAGTGGTGGGGCGCCGCGGGCGACTGGCGTACGGCAGATCCGGTCGTCGACTGCGCCGCCATCGAGGCCGCATTTCGGGCGGCCATCGCGGATCGAGAGGCGTTCACGCGCGACGCGCCCGTGCCTCCGGTCTCGATCTACTTCGCGGGCACCTACGCGATCGATCGCGAGATCGTGCTCCCCGATGGGCTCCGTGACGTCGTTCTGGAGGGGGCGTCGACCTCGCTGGAATCGCCGACCTTCCGTTGCGTCTCCTCGTGGACTACGGCGGTGCGTCGGTTCGTCTTCCTCTTCCGGCGCGCGACGAGCGTTGTCATTCGCGGCCTGTCTTTCGACGCGGCTGGGTTCGCGTGGCTCTGCCTCCGGTTTGAGGTCTCCCTGGTGCGCGACCAGCGGGAGCATCGGATTCTCGTCGAGCGTTGCTCCTGGGCGAATGGAGCGCGTGGACAGGTCGCCATCTACGACGACTCTGACGCTGCCCGCAGCGGGGCCTCTCTGGTCGCCCGGTTCCGGCGCTGCCTCTTCGCGGGCGTCTCCGATTCGATGGTGCCCGCGCTCGGATCGACGGGGCACGTCGCGCTGTCGTCGAACACCCCCTTCGCAGCGACGCTCGTCGTCGACGGTTGCTCGTTCACACGCTTCGCGTTGCGCGCGATCCGCACGGCAGGCGGGCGCCTCGACGTGATGGCCTGCCACTTCGATCTCGACGAGTCACCGAGCGTGTTCTTGAAGCTCGCGACCGACATCGAGCTGCAACCGCCGACGGTTCGTGACGCCCCCTACGGTTCACTCAACGCGAGCGTCTGCGACAGCGTCAGCCCGACGTTCTTGCGAGTCGTCCCGCGCGTAGATTTCTCACTGGGCGTAACGGACCAGGCTTCGGTGCTGCTCTCGGGGGTGAAGCATCGGTGGGCGCTCGCGTTCTCGTATGTTCAGACCGCGCCTGCGGTCATCTGGGAGGAGCCCCCGCTCGGAACGGTGGTGTTTCCGCCGACAAGAGACTTTGGCGGACGCCTCAACACGGTGGGGTGCTCTTTCGTGACGCGCACCCCCGCGGTCTACCAGACGCCGTCGCTCTTCGACCCCACGGAGGATCCCCGTTCTCCACACCGCGAGGGCCCTGGTGTCCAGATCGCGCCGATTCCTCGGGTCGCCCTGAGTCGTTTCGTCACGCGGGTCACCGACGCGGGCACGTTTCTCGCCGGGGATCCGAACTCGGGATACCTCACATTCGAGCGATCTCGACCCCTCTCAGCGTTTCCCCGCCTTCTTCGAAATAGCTGGGAGGTTGGAGGGCTCGGGTTCGCAGCTCCGACACAGTTCCTCGTGCAGGAGGGCTACGTCGCGCCCTCGATCGCGCGTGCGCTCTGGTGGGCCACGTGGCTCAGGGTACGCCCCGCCACGTAGCTCCCACCCGGCGTCGGTGGCCGATACCGCGCGGATTGGCCCCGCCATGCGCGCCTCACGCGAGAACCACACGCTGTTCGAGTCCCTCCGTCTGAGCGCTCGTTCAGGTGCGCGCTCCCTCCGCGTCGAAAAATTTTCCGCGTCTCATTTCCTTCCTCTCACTCTCCGACCAACCGCCGTTGAAGCGGGTGAAAGGAGAAAGAGAGCATGAACATTCCACTCGTTCCTACGATCGTGCTCCCGCGCATGAGCGCCGGGGAGCTGATCGCCGTCGTCTTCCGGTTGAAGACTTCGTTCCGCGCCGCGAAGGCGTCGCAGGTGGACGCCTCGCGAGAGCGCGCCGCCAACGCGACGAACCGCCAGCGCGCGAAGGAGACGCCGCAGGGTGCCGCGGTGCCCGTGGCGATCCCCGCCGCCGTCACGGGGTGCATGAAGCGCCTCCAAGCCGAGTGCGCGCAGCTCTCGCAGGCCCGCCGTGACGCCGTCACGGGGACGCCCTCGAAGCCCGCGGCGACTGGCGAGCGCCGGGGCGTCGCCGGTCGCTACCGCGGCGCGTGGAACGTGCTCCACCGTCAGTTCGGCGTGTGGCGTGACGCTGGGACCATCGCGGCGCTCGACGAGGCGACCCGCGAAGCCGTCGCGCGCGTCTTCGGCGCCTCGAACGAGCGCCCGATCCTCAAGGGCAGCGCCCGCGCCATGTGGACCTCGGGACAGGAGACCCTCGACGAGATGAAGTCCGAGGGCCTCGACGCGGTGATCGCCTCGCTCGGTGGGACCGACGTTCTCGCCCGCGTTCGCACGGTGCACGACGAGGTCGATGTCGCGCTCCGCATGACCGCGACGCCTTCCGGCGATGCGGGCGTCGGGATCGGCGACTCGATGACGGCCGTGCAGACGGTGCTCCGTGAGTACGTGCTCAAGGTCCACGCGATGGTGGCCCCGGAGGTCCCCGGCTCCGACGCGCTCGCCGCGCAACTGCTCGCGCCCTTCAACGACGTCGTCACCGCCGCGCGACCTGCGACGAAGACCACCGCCGTGCAGAAGCCCGCTACGCCGGTGACGCCCGTCGCACCCGTCGCGCCCGTCGCGGAGCCCGCGCTCAAGCCCACCGGCACCGACCGCTGACAGCCCCATCGCGGACGTTGTCGCGGCCCGTGGTCGCTGGCGTTCCGATCGATGCCGCGCGGACCGTCGTCGCTGGCGTACGCATCAACGTCGCGTTGGCCTCCGTCGCTCACGCGACGCGGCTTGTCACGCCGAACCAACCGCCCCCCAGCCGCTTGACACGGCGCTCCCCCGCACGGTGCGATGGCCCCGAAAGGACGGGACCCACACCCATGCTTGATCCCTCTTCGAAACGGCGCCTCGCCGCCATCGCCGCGCTCTGCGCCGCGTGGTCGATCA
>JBPOHC010000538.1:0-3987 GCA_052035985.1 Myxococcota bacterium
GTGGCTTGTGGGAGTTCCTGATCGACGCGCACGGGGTCGCGTTTGGACCACGCGCGGAGGGCTTTCGCGCGGCCGTTGAGCCAGCGCGCGATGGCGGCGACCTTGCGCGCGTGCCCCGGGCGGCCGAGCACCTGCTCATCCGGCGAGAGGCCGTGAGTACCGGTCACCATCGACACGAGCGCAGGGCCGTTCTTGCGAGGAAAGAGCACGACGCTCATGCCGCCGTACGGTCCCGACTTCGGCTGTCCTGGCGCGATGAGCGCTGCGTAGGGCGCGGCGTCGTCGCTCGTGTCGCCGTTCACCCGGATCGCGTGTAGGTTTTTCGCACGCGCGGGGTATCGCTCCGCGACGAAGGACTCGAGCGCCTCGCGTGCGAGCGCGTCCCACTTGCCGTCGAGCGGCGCGTAGATGAGGTCGGCGAGCGTCGTCATGCGGCGCCAGGTTATCGTTGGATGACCGCGGCACAAGGGCAAAGTCCGGCGCGACGTAGCGCGGTGACAGGGCGCGTGCTGCGGATGCCCCGAGGCATGTCGGCGCCGCTCATCCCTTCGATGCCTTCGTCGTCGCCACGAGCGAGGCGATCTCTTCCAGGGTGCGGCTCTTCTGCCGTCGCGCAGCGTGATGTTGTTGCGTAGCTGCGCACGATTGACCTCACGCGGCCACCTTGATGCCTCGCGCGAGGTGAAGGGTGCGGTTGTGTTCACATCGCAGATGGAAGGCGACGTACGCCTCCCAATGACCGCTGCTCGCGAGCGCGCGCAACCGCAGGACGGCCTCCGCCATCGGCAGGTCCCAGCGCGCGCCGGTGATGCCCATGCGGTCTTGGACCAGATGGCGACACGCGCCCTCGATCACGCCCGTCGCGATCGGCAGCCCCGCGCAGAGCGCCGCCTCGTACTCCAACCACGGAGCCCGCTCGGCGAGGTAGTTCGCGCAGCGGTCCACCGCAGCGCGGGCCTTGCCCTCCAGCCTTCGCAACGTCGCCGACTGGCGCAGACCCGCCGCCACGTCCGCCATCGGGCGGGCGAGCACCTTGCCCACGTACTTGCGCACCCACGTCTCGGCCTCGGCTTCGACCTCCGCGTGCAACGCCATCGCCGCCTGCCACAGGTAGTGGAGCACGTGCAGCAGATCCATCACGATCACGACGCGGACCCCGCGACGCTGCGCCTCGCCCTCGACGGCCTTGCGCTGCTCGTCGGCGCCGTCGAGCAGCATCACCCAGCTGCGTTCGTGCTTGGGGTCACGGCGCTCGGCCTCGTCGAACAGGTCGGCCACGGCGCGCGGCATGTCGTTCGTGACCGTCGCGTTCAGGCGCTTCTCTCGTGGGCGCGGCATCTGCGAGAGTTTGGAGTCGAACACGCGTTGTCCCACGGGCCGGAGGTTGTCGACGATCGTCGCGGCGTCACGGCGCTTGGGGGGCTGACTCCAGATCGCGGTGACCACCGCCATGCGCCGGTCGTGGGTACGCTCCTTTCGTTGGGCCATGGGGTCGCCGCGGGGGCGGTCTCGCTCCTCGAGCGCCGTCTTCCGCGTGGCCTCTCGCAACGCGCGTTGCAGCATGCGAACCCCCTTGGAATCGCAGCTCATCACGAGCAGATCCGACCGGGCCGCGAGGGTCTCGTTCGCGGGCGCCTGGCGCCATGCGTAGAAGTCCTCGAAGTCCTGCGCCATGCGGACGACGAGCTGCTGGGCTTGCCGCTTGGGCACGTGGATTCCCTGGCGACCAAGCTCCGCGAGCGCCACGTCGAAGGAACGCGTCGCGACGCCCTCGGCGACGAAGCGCCGGACCATCAGGGAGTAGCGCTCGGGCGGCAGGTTGAGCTCCGCGTCGGCGGGCAGGAGGGTGACGTGGCGCTCGTCACGCCAGCACAGACGCCGCACGGTGACGTCGCCGAAGACCGTCTGGAGCGTCCGCGTGGCGGCGCGGAAACGGAGGCCGAGGGTGAGCCCCGCGGGGGCGCGAGGTTGCTCACGCTCTCGCGCGGCGCGGGCGTCGAGGCGCCCCTGCATGAGGCGACGCGCGATCTCGCGCGAGTCGACCAGGAGCTTGGACTCGATCTGGTCGGCGGGGAGCTCGACGGAGAGGTCGCTGGCCCAGGCGAGGGTCTGCTCGAAGTGAGCGTGTACGGGCGCGAACGGGTCGACGGGCGAGGCGGATCGTGGTGCAGTCGGCACGGTGGTCCTGGTGTAGGTGTGTCTTCGCAACCCGCTCCCTACGCGGGGACCACCACGTCCACCAGCCCCCTACGCAGCAAGGTCAAGCAGCGCGACGGCAGAAGAGCCGCACCCTCTCTTCCATCGCCCGCGGGTCGCGGCCCACCGCGATCGCGTACGCGCGGAGCGTGGGGTTCTCGAGCAGCGCTCGCCGGGTGCGCGAGAGGTGGGTCCTGTCCGCGACCAGACTCGCCAGCGCGAGCACCCACGCGAGCTCGCCCGGATCGTCGAGCGCGAGCAGCGTGTCCCACGCGTCTTCCGTGAGCGTCGGGGCGTGACCGCAGAGCTGGTGTACGAGCAACCGCTTCAACCCTGCCGCATCGGCGAGTGCGGCGGTCGTGAGCTCGCGCTCGCGCAGCGTCAGCAGCGCGCGCTCGACGTTCCACGCGAGACAGTGGACCACCTTGCGTGCGTTCTCGCTCATCGCGTCCAACGAGCGCAGCGTCGCGAGGCGGTCGAACTCCTCGTCCCGGTCGAGGGCGAAGCGTCCTGCGAAGCTCGCGACGCTGTCGCTCATTTCGCGGAGGTCGCGCAGCGCCTTGTCGGTCTTCACGCGCAGCGTCGCGGCGTGGCCATCGTCTCCGAGGGCTTCGCGCAGATCGACCGCGACGCGATCGAAGGGTGCGTAGGGCCGCAGGTGACGTCCCCCGAGGGCGCCGTCGAGCATCGAGAGCGTCATCGCGACTGCGCGGCTGCTCGCGCCTTCCGTGCTGGACGCTCGGAGCGCGCGTTCTTCCATGGAGATCGTCAGCCACGAGTCCGCCAGCGCATCGATGAACGCGGCCGGGGAACGGCGCGGGCCTCGCGGATCGGCGCAGGCCAGCCGCGCCGCATCGCCGACGGAACGTCCGGCGTTGAGCCACGCGACGAGCAGTTGGAGATCGTCGTACCCGTCGTTCGCTTCCGCACGTGCGAGCGCGTCGCGCCACCATCGCTCGCCTTCGGCCCCGGGGCGCGCGCGAACCTGAGCCTCCAGCAGTTCACCTTTGTGCCCGCGAAATAGATGGTTGAGGGCCCTGTCGAGCGCGCGCTCGTCGAGCGCACCACGCAACCGCTCGAGCAGGCGCGGGGCGTCGACGACGACCGGCGACGGGAGCTCGCGCTTCAAGATCGGCTCGGCCATGCGTCGCGCGACCTCGGCGTCTTCGCGGTCGATGTCGCCGCTGACGAACACGTGCAGTGCGAAGCGCTCTTCGAACACCATCCCCGCGGCCAGCACCGCGAAGTGGTAGGGCAGCCCCTGGGTCTTGTTGCCCAACGCGTGGCACAGGCGGCTCTCACGATCGCGCTCCTTCGCCGCGATGTGCAGGATGTCGGGAGTCTCCTTGTGTGATCGCCCCCTTGGCGCAGTGTGATGCCCGACGGAGCGCAGCACCGTCTGGCACTCCGCGCGTTGGAGGCTCTCGCGGTCCCCCACGACCGACCACCTCGCGGCCTCGCCCTCCCCGTCCCGAATGGACCGAGTGTACATGGGCACCTTGCGTCCGTAGAGCTCGCGCGTCCCCCAACCGAGGAGGCGCGTCGGCCAGGCTTCGAGCATCGCGAGCGTTTCGTCGGTCGCCGCCGACGTGATCAATGGCGCGCGAACTCGCGCCGGACATTGACTGACCCGCGACGCGGCGTCCGTCGGAAAAGGACGTCTCAGGGCGACTCGACCTCTGCGTAGAGGTTCACGGTGAACGCCTCGGCGTCGAGGTGAAGACCTGGCGCGACAGCGACCGCTCCGCGGACCCGTGCATCGCGGGGCTCGTGCAGCTCGACGAGTACCTC
>JBPOHC010000757.1:0-7121 GCA_052035985.1 Myxococcota bacterium
CCCCCGGCGGACGCCCTGCAATCACGGTTCGTGCGGCATCCGTCGCAGACCTCGACGCGCATCGGCGGGGCGTCTTCGGGGAGCGGCGCGCCATGACAGGGGTGAACCATCAGCGCGCGCACGTAGCAGTCACCGCGACGCACCACCGTCTCCGCATCGGACTCCGTCGTCGATGCTGCGTCTGCGAGAGACGGCGCGAGGTCGGGGGGCGCGAGCGCGTCGCTCGAAGGCGCTGCCGCGTCGATCGCCTCGACGGGTGCGGGTGTGACGGGGGCCGCTTCGACCGCGGTCGACGTCACGGCTGGCGCTGAGACAGGTCTCGCGGCGCGGGCGCAGCTCGAGGCCATGACGATCGCCATCACGGCGTGGGTGATTCGCGTCACACGCATCACGGAGCCCCGCAGGCGAGCCCGTCGGCGAGTCGGTCGCGCTCCGCGCGCGAGAGGTCGTCGTCGACGCCGATCGAGAGGCGCGTGAGGAGCCGCTGATCGACGCGCGCGTACCCGAGGCCGAGGCCCGCATAGGGCGTCACCACGCCCGCGAGGCGCAGCCCGAAGGAGACGGCGCCGTCGCCGAGGCCGTCGCCCGACCACACGCTCGATCCGTCTGAGAGGCCGACGCCGAAGGTGAGCGCGCCGCCGGTGGGTCGCGGTGCCGACGCGACCTGCGCGACGACCGGGGGAGGGGTGACATCGGTGTGTGGAATGGGCATTGAGGTATCGCTCCGAGCGTAGCGCCCTGTTGCGCCCGAGGGGGTGCGCCTTTTTGAGGCCTTCAGCGATCCGCGGCGCCGTCCCAGGCTTCGAGCGGCGTGCGTCGCGTGAAGAGGTAGGGGCGCATCCACCTGCGACGTCAGCGAGGGCGCTGCGCGACGGAACCGCCGGGGGAGCTCCATCGCCTCCCGCCAGGAGGGCGCAGCACCATCGCTCCAGGTTGTGAGCATCGCCTCTTGCGAGCGGCGACCACTCGTCACGCAGCCCCGCTACACTCGCGCCCGACCCGGACGTGAGCCACACCGCCTCCACACCCGACTCTCCGCGGCACGCGCTCATCGTCGGCGGCAGCGACGGCATCGGGCTCGCGCTCGCCCGTCGCCTGCTCGCCGCGGGCTGGCGCGTCACCGTCGCGTCTCGCAGCGCAGCGCCTGTCGAGCACCCAGACTTCGTGGGCGCCGTGCTCGACGTGGCCTCCGCGGGCTACGGCGACGGGCTCCGCGCGCTCATCGCCGATCGCGGCGACCCGTCGCTCTGCGTCTACTGTGTCGGCGTCGGCGAGACCTTCGCCGCCCGCGGCGTCACCCACGACGCGCGCACGCTCCAGGTCAACCTCGTCGGCGCGGCCCTCACCGTCGAGGCCGTCGTCCCCGCGATGATCGCCGCGGGCGGCGGCCACTTCGTCGGCCTGTCGAGCCTCGCCGACGCCGCGCCGTCTCCCGAGGCCCCGAGCTACGCCGCTTCGAAGGCGGGCCTCAGCGCGTATCTCCTCGGCCTCGGGCTCGCGCTGCGTTCGCAGGGCGTCCACGTCACCAACGTACGCTTCGGCTTCGTCGACACCAAGATGGCGAAGTCGCCGACGAAGCCCTTCATGATCTCGGCCGACACCGCGGCCGACGTCGTGCTGCGCGCCCTCGTGCGCAGACCGCTCCAGGTCACGCACCCGAAGCGCATGGCCGCGCTGATGGCGCTCCTCGCGCTGTGGCGCTGGCTTCAAGTGCGCGCCGCTCGGGCGCCCCGCCCGCCGCACTCGCGTTGAACAGGCGCATCGCGTGGCGACTGAAGATGCCCGGCGGGCCGCGCGGCCCGAAGGCTCAGCGCAGATGCGCCGCGAAGCGCAGCGTCGCGTGCACCACGACGGGCTCGCGCGGCGACGCGAACAGCAGCCAACGCGTCACGCCCACGATGCACGCGCCGAGGTCGCGCGATGCCTCGCCCTCCCACGTGAGCGCTGCGTCGTTGACACGTCCGTTGACGCCGACCGTGAACCGCAGCGCGGCCTCGCCTTCGAGCGTAGGCGTCAAACGCTGCGCGCGCGCAGCGCACTGCCGCAGCGCGGGGAGCGACGCGCGGAGGGGCGCCGCGAGCTGCGCTTCGAAGCCCGGGGGCTCCGTCGGGGCCATGGTCATCTCCACGTCACTGTTCGGCTGCACAGAATCCCCGAACACCTGCCTTCGCCAGGCGGGCGAGGGGCCTTCGCCGGCGACGGTCGATGCCAGGGCGATGTCGCGCTCCTGACCTGCGACGAGCCCACCCTCCGCGAGGGTGTCGCGCGCCGACGACGCGGTCACCGCCGCGTGGAGCGCTTCGGATTCGCCACAGTCCGACGCGCGCACCCGCAACGCGTCCGCGCGATCGAGGAGCTCGAACAGTTCACGAAGAGCCGCGTACCGCGCCTCGCCGCTGGGAGGCTCTCTGTTGAAGCGAGCCAGACGCGCGCGGCCCCGACGGAGCAACGGCGCGAACGAAGCTCGCAGCGCGCGGCCTCGATTCGGGCAACGCGCCGACGTCAAGCGTGTGGCGTGGTCGATCTGTCGCCCCGTCTCGGTGAGCTCCACGAGCAGCGCCGGAGGCTCGTCGTCTGCGTCTTGTGCGAGCACGATCGCGGGCGAAAGCACGATCGCCGCCGCAACCGCCAGCGCGCCGTGTTGCGGGTGTGACGTTCGTCGCCTCATGGGCGACGAGTCTATCGCCTCGGACGCGCGCGATGTTCGCCTCGGCGACGGTCTGCTCCGCGGAGGTTGCCGCACCTTCGCGTGATGTCGTTCGGACCACCGATATACCTCGCGCCTCGCGACGTGCTGGGCGACGACGCCACGACGGTGTGCCCGCTCGTCTGTCGGCCTCCGTGAGCCCTGCGCCGCGGCGCCCTGTCGGCGGCGAAGGCACATGCTGCCGAGGGTGTTGCCTTCTTACGCGCGATACCCGCAAGCTCACCGGCATGACCGCGCAGCAGCCGTCGCTGGGCACCTCTCGGCAATTCCGCGCCATCATCGACGCGCTCCCCAACACGCTGACGGGGCAGGTGATCGCGGGGCGTCTCGTGGTGATGCCTCGCCCCGCGCCGCCGCACATCCACGCGGCGAGCGCGCTCGACAAGCGCATCGGGTCGCTGTTTCAAGACGGCGACGGAGGGCCGGGCGGGTGGTGGATCCTCCCCGAACCTGAGGTCTCGCTCGGCATCGACGCGGACTTCGATCCCGTGTCGCCCGACCTCGCCGGGTGGCGCCGGGAGCGCATGGCGCGGCTTCCGACGTCAGCGTCGTTGGGGACGGCGCCAGACTGGGTCTGCGAGGTGCTCTCGCCGAGCACGAAGTCCCAAGACCGCGACGAGAAGCTGCCCTTCTATGCGCGGGCGGGCGTCACGCACGCCTGGCTCGTCGACCCGGCAGCGCACACGCTCGAAGCATTCGTGCGGGAGGGAGACTGCTATCGAGCGCTGGGCGTGTGGCGCGGCGACGAGCGCGTGCGTGTGGAGCCCTTCGACCTTGCGGAACTCGACCTCGCGCGGCTCTGGATCGTGTAACGCTCGCGACGCGGCGCCCTCGGCGACCGCACCCGAGAGCGGCACCCTCGCTGGATCGCTTCATCGATCGGGCGCTGCGTCCGACCTTCGCGCTCGCCGACGTCGCGGGCGAGATCATCACGGGGGCCCTGGTCGCTCCAGGGGCGCTTTCCTGCGCTGACCGACGCGGTGATCGCAGAGGCAGAGAGGTCGCTCGCCGCGAGCGGCGTTACCGAGCTCCTGTGTGGGCCTGATGGCGTACCACGCGATCTCGACGCTGCTGGGCGCGATGCGCGCGACGCAGAACGCAATCACCCGTCCGGGTGATTGAGCGCCTCGCGGGCCTGGTGTTCTTCTTGGCTCTGTCGTCGGCAGCGCTCCAGAGCGCGAGGCTGGTTCCCTTCGCGGTTGGGGGGCGGCAGACACCGCGAGTTGACTCACTTCAATCAAGGGGATCGTGATGAACCGAAGTCGAATCGTCATGGGCTCGTTGCTCGGGGCCTTCGTGATCCACGTCGTGTTCGTGGCGTGCTCCGCGCCCCCCGCTCCAGCGCCCGCTGGCGACGGCGGCATCATCGCAATGATGATGGACGCCGTGGGTATGCAGGTCCAAGACGCGAACGCGCAAGACGCCTCGTCGGGCAACTGCAACTGTCCTCCGGGACCTGCGGGCGCGACGGGTCCGGCGGGGCCTGCGGGGGCGACAGGACCGGTCGGCGCGACGGGTCCGGCCGGATCATCCAACGTCGCCACGGCGCTGATCGTCGGGACTGGCGCCTGTGAGGTCAACCGTCAAGCGGGAGCCTCCTGGCTGGCGAACTGCCTCCGCATCAGCCCTGGGCGCTACGAGATCATCATCGCAGACCGGAGATTCGGTTCGTCCAACTGCGTCGCGACGTACACCAGCGGGACCGGGACAATCGCGCTGAATCCGAGCGGCACGACCATCAGCGTCTCACTCTTCTCCGCGTCGGGGCCGATGGCCGACGGCAACTTCTTTCTGATGTGTCAGGCCCCCATGTGAGCTGGACGAAACGGCTGCGCCTCACGCTCTCTGGAGCGGCCTCGCGCGGGTCTCGGGCGTGTTCGAGGAGCGCGCGGGCGCCCATCGCCGCGATTGCCGCGCCGCGTGACGTCGTGCGAGCGTCGCGCGATGAGCGACGCCCACCGCATCCACGGACTCCTCTCGGATCCAAACACGGCCCGCTCGGCAGATGTGCGCCGCGCGCTCGACGCCTTCCCGGTCGACGCGCTCCTCGACGAGCTGCGCTCCTGCGATCCGTGGTGGATGCGCGTCGCCGTGGTCCCCGCGATCGCGCCGAAGCTCGGCGCCGAGGGCGCCCGCGCGCTCCTCGAACGCGCCCGAGACCCGCGCGAGATCGAGGAGGTCCGCTGCGCCTGCGTCGACGCGCTCGCCGACGCGGTCCGCGTAGATGTGCTCTCGGCGCTCGTCGAGCTCAGCGGCGCGCTCCGACGCGACGCGCAGGGCACCTGGCGACTGAGCGAGACCGTGACCTGCGCCGCGGTACGGCTCGGCGCAACGGAGCTCGCGCCCGCGGCCGCCGCGCTTCGCTGCGACCCGTGGAGCCACCGCAGGGCACTCGGTGAAGCCGGCCTCCGAGGTCTCATCGCGCGGGTCGGGCCCGACGGCGTGGCGCGCGCCCTCGGCGGCGTCGACGCGACCGACGGCGGTCTCTCTGCGCTGGCCCTCACGCACCCCGACGCGCCGACGCGGCGGTGGGCCGTCGACGTGGCGCGCGCTGAATCGCCGTGGCTCGTCGACGCGCTCCGCGACGCTGAGTTCATCGTCGCGGAGGGCGCCCTCCTGCGCCTCGCGACGCGCGACGGAGCGGCCGCGATCGACGCGCGCCTCGACGCGCTCTCCCTCGACGAGACGGTCGCGATCGTCGCCCGCGCTCGCGCGATGCTCGCGCTCTGGCGACGCGGCCACGAGGAGCTCGCCGCGCGCAACTGGAACGCGACGCCCGATGCGGGCGTGCAGCTCCCCGAGGTGCCCGACGACGTGCGCCGCGCGGTGCTCGCCGAGTATCTACCGGGCGAACCGGGAACCGACCCGCAGTGGATCCTCGAAGGGTTGATCGAGCTCGGTCTCGACCTCGACGTCGCCCGAGAGACGGGGCTCGACGAGGCGCCCGACGCGATCGTCGACGCCGCCCGCGCGGCGCTCGTCGACGCGGGGTTCATCGTGGGAGAGGCCGTTCCCATCGGCGCGGTGCGGCAGCAGGGCGGAGGCACCTACCGCGAGGTGCGCGTCGACGGCGCGGTGCTCCAGGTGTGCGAGCTCGGACGCTTCGTGACGAGCGAAGAAGTTCTCTCGCCGGGCGTGCGAACGGCGCTGGAGGGACAGCGATTTCGCGTGATCGAAGGCGCGCTCGCGCAGACGGTGTTCGAGGGGCTGCGCGTGTACTGCTTCGGTCATCGCGACCCGCTCACCGTCGGCAAGCTGCTGTTCTACTGGCAGGACTGAAGGTCGGTTCGGGGCTGCGCCCGGGCATCCGTTTCGCCGCCGCCGCCGCCGCCCCATCCGCCCATGCCCGATCCCGTCGCGGAGCGCCCGTTCTCGCCGCGCTTCGCGCTCGGTCCGGTGTTCACCGCGCCCACCACGATCGACGACGAGGGGGCGACGCGGATCGAGCGCGCGTGGATCGATCGCGGGGGCATCCATCCTCGTGCCCGCGCTCCGCACGACCGACGCCGATCTCCCGGTGGACGATGACGTCCCGCGCTTCGTCTCCGCCCTCGCCGACGCGATGGCCGAGATGATTGCTCGCCCGCGCTCTCCTGCTCACAGCCGCGCGTTCGCGGACGCGCTCCGGGGCACTCGTGGTCGAGCGTGTTCGACCGCTACGAGGTCGTCTATCGGGAGATCGCGCGCGGGGCTCGCCTGAGCTTCAGATCCCCGTGATCGCCGTCTGGTCGATCGTCTCTCGCACGTCGCCGCGGAGGTGAGACCCGATCAACGTCGGCCGTGCGCTCCACGTCTCGGTCCAGCGATGGCGAAACACCCGCAGATCGCGGATGTGAACGGTGTCGCCCGCGTCGAAGCACGAGAGCGGAACCACCGCGGTGAAGCGCAGGTTCGGCACGCGTACCTCGACAGGCGGCGCGAGCGACACGGAGGCGGCGGCCGCGTGCGCCTCGACGCGATCCCAGTACGAGAGGCGCGTCGCGTACAGGCGATAGCCGCGCAGCACGATCTCGAGCGGGAGCAGCTCGCCACGAGGCACCCGTCGTGCCCCGGGGCGCGCGTCCCCGGTCCAAAGCCATGTCGGCGCGAAGGTGGGGAGCGCTGCGACCGCGGGAAGAGCCTCGCCGAGGAGCGCGGTGATGGACGTCCAGGTCAGGTTCGGAGGCCCCTCGACCCATGCGGCCTCGACGACATGGCGCGCGATGGCCTCATCGCACTACTGTTCCAGAGCAAGCGGCGTACGTGCCGGGCACGCGAACAATCGCGCAAAGAACCGGCGGCCGTAAGGACGCCGGGAGGTGCGCCTCGGAGCGCGCCGGAACCAGAGGGTGAAAGTCCCTCCCGGGTCGACGTTCCGACCCGGTAACCGAAAGTAACTGCGACCGTGGCAACGCGGCGTGGGGAGCAACCGGAG
>JBPOHC010000511.1:0-1536 GCA_052035985.1 Myxococcota bacterium
CCCCCCCCGTGCCCACCCCACCCGCCCGCCGCCGCGGCCCCCGCCCCCGCCCTCCCCCCCCCCCCCCCCCTACTGCGTACATCCCTTGGGGGGCGAACCCTGGGCGCATCACGCTGACTGCCCACCACTGGTTTGCGTACGGAGCCTGTTGGCTCAGGGGCCATCTCTGAGTGCAAAGAGGCCACGCTCCCGAAACGGGTGTCACCCGTCGCCCCAGGTCGCACGAGTCACCCCAGACGCGACGAGCGCGATACCGCCGGGCGCGATCTGGTCGATTCCGTACCCGGTCTCCCAAAGTGCGACCAGAGGCGCGAACGGGCTGTCCGCGAGGTTCTGTGACTGGAGGACCACCTCCCACTCAACCATGTCGGCGACGTCGTCGGCGCAAGATCCCACCCGCGCGGTCTCGATGCGTACCGGTGCGCTGACCCGCCTCGCGGCGTCGAGTATCGCCGCAAGCGAGGCGTCACGGCGCGCGCGTTGATACTTCAGATTCAAGCCACCCGGCTTTGGCGAGACACCCGTGAGTGCATCGTAGAGGTCGCGTCCGCAGATCTCGTCGGAACCGCTGCTTCGCGGAAAGCCCGGTCGAAAGGTCCTGGGTTCGAGCACCCGCCAGATCAAACGATCTGCCACGACGCACCCGCGAGAAGAAAGCCGCGCGATCGCCTCGCGCGCAAGCGACTCGGCCGTCGCCACGCCGCACGGATCGGCGCAGAGCGCGAGCGCCGTGCGCACGTCGGACGGCGTCTCACACGCTTCGGAAATGCTTGATCCAAACCCCCGTCGCGGTTCGCCTATCCACCCGCTCGGGACGAGCATCTCCCACGCCTCCGCGCCGCTCGGTTGCGCGAAGCTCCTCGGTCCGGCGCTCGTCTGCCAGCTCTGCGTAAAGAACAACAGCGGATCGCCGCGCCCGGTGGCGATGGAGCGGTGGCAGACCTCCTCGGGCGCGCCGGTCAGCCGTTGCACGCACTCGAGCAGGCGGGGGCGTCGCGGGCGGAAGATCCGCGCCGCCAGCGCAGCGTAGGATGGAGCGACACGGTCTTCGACGGGTTGGTCGTGCGGCATCGTAGCGTCGAGAAGAATACACTACCACGATGGTCGAAACGTGGGCAGTGGGCAACCAGCGACCGTGGCCACACGGCGGCGATCCACGCTCAAGTCGCTCGAGTACCTGCCAGTCGGGCTCTGGCCACTACCCGCGTCCTGGTCAACCGACACGACGAGTCCCCCGTGGCCTCGTTCGTACGTCGGCCCGTTGTTCTCACGTCATCCCTCGCGCTCGACGTCCGTCGCTCTTCGTGGTTCGTTGCTGTTGGACCACACTCTGCCACTCGAAGAGCCGTTGCATGTGCTTCGTCGCTCGTCGAAGATGCCGAACGGCCTGCCGATGTGCCGCCGCAGTGGGTTAGAGCGGCGATCACATGAGTCTGGTACGCGGTTGGCGCGCGGTTGGCATATCGTTTCTGGAGGAGGCGCGTCATGCGCGCATACAGCACCGACCTCCGCGAGCGCGTCGTGGATGCGTACAAG
>JBPOHC010000615.1:0-2051 GCA_052035985.1 Myxococcota bacterium
GTCTCGGAGACGGCGCCGTCGGTGACGCGTCCGCTCGCGACGAGCTCGCGCAGGATGACGCTCGCGGTGGCCGACGGGTGCTCTCGGCGGATGTCGAGCACGAGCGCGCGCTGCGCCTCGCTGAGCTCGCGGGCGCGTCCGCGGTCGCTGCGAGGCATGGGGCGCAGCGCGTCGAGGCCGCCCTTGTGGTGTGCGTAGTACCAGCGCTCCAGCGTCGGGACGCTGAAGGTGCGAGTGCGCGCTGCGCCCGGCGGTCGAAAGGGCGTGCGCGAGAGGGAGCGCATCTGCGCGCGCAGCGCTCCGCGCGCGAGGGCGCACTGCGTGAGCGCGCCGATCACGCCGAAGCGAAAGAGGGCGATCTCTTCGCCGTGATCGCGGGGACTGATCTCGTGGTGGTCGTCGTCGGGCATGGAGGTCTCCTGCGCCGCGGCCGTGCTGGGCGACGCGGGAGGAGCGCTACCGGAGGGCGCGGCGCGCGAGAGGGGGCCCGACCGGGTGGGCCGCGGATCTCTCGGTGAATCAAGGCGTTTCGCATCATGGCGGGTGACAGACGGCGTGCGCGACGCGCGCGGTGATCGGGTGCGACTCATCGAGGACACGGGCCGCGAGGGTCATCGCGGCGCGCTCGGCGGACTGCCGCGAGGTGAAGTCCGGCGGCGAGGGACGCACCTCGGGGAAGAGCGTCGAGACGAGGGAGATCCATCGGAGCACGGAGTCCCATCCGCGCGCGTTGTGGCCGCGGATGCGCGTGGGATTGAGCGCCGCGTAGACCCTCGCGAGGGCCTCGCCGAGCCTGCCGTAGAGGGCCATGGCGAGGGCGATGGTGAGGGCGCCGAAGTGCTTGCGCGGGAGGACGTCGACGGGCACGACGGTGCATGTGGCGCCACACGCGGTGCATCGGTAGCGGCGCACGCGGACCTCGTGAAACGCAGGGGTCTCTCCGTCGTCGAGGACGCCGCGGACGGTGCGAGGGCGTGTGCCGTGCCCGTGCAGCACGAGGGGCGCGCCGGGCGGGGCGCTGGCGTGGCCGCAACATGGCGTGACGGGCGGTCTGGCATCGTGAACGCTGGGGGGCGTGGCGATCCAGCGCTTGACGGAGAGGGCGAGACATAGGACTCGAAGGGAGCCCCGAGATACTTCCTCCAAGGCATCATAGGGGCCCGACGGGAGGGTGTTGGCGCACCGCTCCCGTCACCTATTTCGAAGGCCGACGATGCGTCGCGGCCCTCCTCCTCACGCGCGACTACATCGCCGGGGGCGGCAGCGGCGAGAGCGATTCCGTGAAGGGCATCGTCGGCGTGATGGGCACGCCGCCATCAATGAACGGGAGTGAGAAGTGCTCGCCGGGTATCAACCCAGGCGCTCGGTAACACTGTCGCCACGTCACTGATAGCTTGGGCGCGTGAAGATGCCGGGGCTTCAGTCTGCGCTCGCCGAACTTCGTGAGCGTCTCGCGGAGCGCTTTCCGACGGTGCCCGCGTTCGACGCGTTCTGCCTCGAATACTTTCCCGAGGTACATCGCCGCTTCAGCCCCGGGATGGACCGCCTCGAGCGCGAGAACCTGTTGCTCGCGGAGATCGAAGCGGAGCGCCTCAGTCGCGCGTTGGAGGGCCGACGTAACGCGAGCGACCCGCCCTCGCTGCCGCCGAACAACCTCCCCGTTCGCAACGCGACCTTCGTGGGCCGCGTCGCGCAACTCGACGAGCTGCATCGCGCATTGACGACGGAGGGCGTGGCGTCGGTGGTGCCGCGTCAGGTGTACGGCCTCGGCGGCGTGGGCAAGACCTCACTCGCGCTGGAGTACGCGTACTGCCACGCGAGCGAGTACCCGGGGGGGCTCTGGTGGGTCCGCGCAGAAGGGAAGCCCGAAGACGCGCTCGTCGTCTTCGCCGCGGAGCTCAGGGTCGCCGCGCCCGATCCGCTCAAGCGCGTCCTCGAACGCGTGGCTGACAATGCGCCCTCCGCGGAGATCGCACAGGCCGTCAAGCTCGCGCTCCAGAACCACGCGCTCCCATCGCTCCTCGTGCTCGACAACGTGTCCGCGGAGGGCT
>JBPOHC010000752.1:0-6791 GCA_052035985.1 Myxococcota bacterium
CGGTCGCTTGCTCTGTCATCGCCGTCGAGCATGCCACAGGGGGCGCGCGATCCGAAGCTCGCCGCGTCGTGCGCGAAGGCGAGCGCAAGGTCGGGGACGTCGCAGTCGCGCCGACGATCAGCGTTTCAGTGTGGTCCCCGGCTGTCGCGCGTCCGTCGTGCCGTCGGTGAGGCTCACTCGTCGCGGAGCCACGCGGCGAGCTCGACGGGGCCGAGGTCGAGCACTGCGTCGCTCGCGGGGTTCGCGCCGTCGCGTTCGACGCGCCGCAGGAGTCCGTCGCGCTCGGTCTCCGTGAGTGCTCGCGCGAGCTTGCGTTCGCACAGGTGCGCGAGCGGCGCCAGGGTGCCTTCGAGGCGTCCCTGTCGGAGCCCCGCCTCATGCTGGGTTCGCATGTATTCGTAGGCTTCGGTGAGATCGACCATGAGTGCCTCCGAGAGATCGGCGCCGCGCTTTCGAGCGGCGAGAAAGACATTTACCACCGTGGCGAAGAGGGCGGGGCCCTTGGGCAGCGCACGGTACCGCTGACGCAGCCGACGCAACGCGCGACGCAGCGAGGTTCCTGCGCCCATGACGCGAAGAGGGAGCGTGTCGTCGTCGTCGGGCAGCTCCGAGAGCACGACGAACACCAGCGGGAGCGCGTCGCCAAGGTCGTAGAAGCCCGTGGGCCAGCCGAGCATCGGCGTCGCGTGGAGCTTCTCCATGGCCGCGTCGGGTCGACCGCCACACAGGAGCCACGTTCGCGCTGCGGCCTTCGGGTGACTGAGCCTTCGCGCGCGTCGGTGGTTGAGGAGCTTTCGCATGCACTCGATCACGTCGTCGAGCGAAGGGCCTCGTGAAACGCTTCGAGCAGACAGGTCTCCGCCGTCATGCGACCGAGCGTGCCGAGCTCGCCGCGCTTCGAGGCGTGTGCTTCGTTGGGCTCGAAGAGCAGATCGGCGCGCTGTGATCGTAGGGGCGGAGCCTCGCTCTCCGTGTCGACGCGTCCCACGTCGCTCAACAGCAGCTCCAGGACGTCCTTCGCCAGCGTGTCGTACGGCGTCTCCATGAGAGCGCCGGAGTGCGCGCTGCGTGCCGTCGCGCGAAGGGCCTTGGAAATCGATGGATGCGTCGAGAGAGGGTGGCGGAAAGGGTGGCGGACGGGGTGGCGAGGGGGTGGCGGACCGCCACCTGCGCGGAGGATGGCGCGTGATGTGTTCGCGCCCAACCCGCCGTGGAGGGCGGTCGTCGTGCCCGGCGTGACGATGGCAGCGCGGGGTTGCGAGGGGAGCGTGGTGCGGTTGCCAGCGATCGCGTCGCCGAAGAATGGTGCGCTCGCCGACGTGGCGCTGGCGGAGCCGCGTGAAGGCGCTTCGAGCACCGCGGGGCGCATCGATTGGGCGACGCTGATGCACCGGGTGTGGGGGTGGGACGTGCTCGCCTGCCCGCGATGCGAGGGGCGGATGAAGTTCATCGCCGTCATCAAGGATCGCGACGTCATCGCGCGCATTCTCACGCACGTGGGGCTGAGCGCGGCGCGCGTCGTCGCGGCGCCAGCGCGACGGTGGGACGACACGAGCTGACGGGGGGCGCGGTGACGTGCGCGCAGGGAATGACGGCGATCTCAGACGGGCGCCGTGGGCAGCGCCATGCCCGGCGAACGGGAGGCAGAGGGGCGTTGCATTCGCTCACGACAGTATGCCAGCTCGTCGTGCAGCAGGAGTGGACAGATCGCCCAGACCGCGAACTCGCCTCGGCGATTCTCCTGCGTGGCGCTCGCCGACGCGTGCCGTTGGACTACCTATCCGCCCAACGGTGAACGGCCGCCGGGTGCAGGACGGTCGCCGCAGGGGTGCTTGACGGGCCGGGCCATTGGTTGCCCTGCTCCCTCCCATGCAATCGAGCGATGCTGCGCGTGCGGATCTGGCCGACCACCCGCGCGCCAACGCGGGCCGCTTCGCGGCGTTGGCGGTCGCATCGGTGCTCGTCGGGTGTACGCGCCCACACAGCGTTCAGATCGCGCACGAAGCGGCGCAGGCGACCGACGCTCGCGTCGCGAGGGACGCCTCGGCTCGCGCGGATGGCCCGAGGGACGCCGCGACGAGCGCAACGTTGGCACCCGACGACGAGGTTCGATCCTGCTCGTCCGGGTTGTACGACCAGTTTCCCTGCGCGCTCGACGTCGACGACGTGCGCGCGCGACGCGCCGTAGAGACCGCGAGCGGCTGCCGCGCGGAGCTGGACCGCAGCGAGACCGATGATTCGGCGGCGTTCGCGATCGCCATCGGCGCCGCGCTGCTGCCGCGCTGGGGCCAGGAGGCCGACCCGCGCGACGCCAGCACCGGCTCGCCGACCCGCGCCTGCTTCGACGTCGCGCTCCCCTCGACTGCGGGCGCGTCGCCGACCCCGCAGATCGTGTTCATGACGTCTCAGTCCGACCGGCACCTCGTCGCGGCGCTGCGCTTCGGCGGCGAGGGGGCGCAGGTCGCGCGAGGCATCCTCGGCCTGTTGCGATGGACCGAGCCGGGTCAGGTGATCGCTGAGGTCGTCGTGCCCACGCGGGGCGAGCTCGAAGGGATCCGCGTGCGGGAGCACGTGGTCGCGAGGCACAGGATCGTCGAGGTCCCCGGGGGGGTCCTCGTCGACGACACGCCCGCCGACAGCACCGGGCTCTACAGCATCGAGGGGCACTCGCTCTCGCGCGTCGGCGTATTTCGCACGGGGCGCTGGCGCAGCGGCTCGCCCCGCGAAGTCTTCTCGGGTGACCTGCACTTCGACGAGACGCGGGTGTTCTACGCGAGCCGCGTCGTGACGGTCGGCGAGGGCGCTCGGTCGCAACCGCTCGGCCCCGGCGAGCCGGGCGCCGTCGAGACCGTCGGCGAGTACACCTTCGATGGTCACGCGCTCACCCTCCTCCACGGCGTCGCCGCGAGCCCCGCGGGGGTCGGCGGAGCGACGCCTGATCCGCTGGAAGAGATCGCCGCGACCCCGCTCCCAGCGCTCGCCGTCGAGGCCAGCGCGCGCCACGTGACCGAGGTCGCGGCGGTGTGCAGCGCGGAGATTCACCCGACTCCGGGTGACGACGCGGGCGAGGAGCGCGAGCTTCGCAACGCGGTGGGCGCCGCGCTGATGCCACCCTCGACCTGGGCCGGGCGCGACTTTCGTCGCGTCGGCGTGAGTGTCGGGCGCGGCTGCGGAGGGGTGCGGTTCTCGCTCGGAGATCCGTCAGGGCACCCGGTGCCGCAGGTCGCGATCGCCGCGCGCCTGCCAGGAGGGCGCGTCCTCGCGATCGCCGAGGCGTTCGTGCAGGGTGAGGGCGCGTGCGACGAGCTCCACGAGGGGGTGTTCGGCATCTTGCGACGCACCGACGACGGGCGCGTCGTCACGGAGGCCGTCGCGCCGTGGTCGAACGAGTGCCACGTCTCGTACGCGCTCGCCGAGCACCGCGTCGGGGGCCACCGCTTCGTCGAAGTTCCGGGCGGGACCACCGGCACGGGCGCGGGCGACGCCGGCGGCATGGCGCTCTACGAGCTTCGAGGCGGTCGACTCGTACGCGTTGGCCCGCGCGAGTTCGTGGTGGTCAGCAACCACGGCGGCGCGTTGTTCCCGGAGTACTACGGCGGCCTGTTCTTCGACGCGGAGCGCGTCTACAACCACACGTTGACGATCAATGGCCCCGCGCGCGCCGACGAGATCGGCGAGTGGCGGCGCGTCATCACGCGCGTCGAGACCGTACGCTGGTCTGAAGACGGCGAGCGCTGGCACCCTGCGCGCGAACGCTTCGCAGGCGACGCGGGCGCCCGGCCGTAGCCGCGCGTTGACGTCGTACGTGAACGAGTAGACGACGGGACCGCGAAGTGATCGCGAGCGGGCTGTCCGGGCTGATGCGCTGGTTGCGAACTGGTGCTGCGCTACCACTCGCCGACGCCAGGCATCGACGCCCAGGGCTCGGCGACCGCGAGGGCGTCGCCGCGCTGGAGCAGCTCGACGGAGTGTCCGTCGGGCGACTTCACGAAGGCCATGCGCCCGTCGCGCGGCGGCCGGTGGATCGTCACGCCCGCGTCCTTGAGCTTCGCGCACGTGGCGTAGATGTCGTCGACTTCGAACGCGAGGTGCCCGAAGAAGCGGCCCGTCGTGTAGGGCTCCTTCTGGTCCCAGTTCCACGTGAGCTCGATCTCGGCGGCGTCCCCGTCGGCGCCGGTGCCGAGGAAGATCAGCGAGAACCGCCCCTGCTCGGAGTCGCGCCGCCGAAGCTGCCGCAGCCCGAGCTTGTGGACGTAGAAGTCGATCGCGGCGTCGAGGTCACGCACGCGCAGCATCGTGTGGAGGTATCGCATGGTGGTGCATCATCGGCCGCCGCGCGGGGGGCTATCTACGGGCGTCCAGGCGCGGCGACGATGGGAGCCGCCAACGCCGAGGGCGCCTACGCGCGCCACGACCCGACGCAGACGGCATTGCACGCGCTCGTGGCGAAGCATCTGGAGACGTTCCTGCGCTTCGCCGAGGAGCGCTCGGGGAAGGCGCTGCCGCGGTACGTCGTCGAAGAGTTTCGCGCGTACCTGCGCTGCGGGGTGCTGGCGCATGGCTTCGGGCGCGCGCGCTGCGCAGGCTGCGGCCACGACATGTTCGTGGCGTTCTCGTGCAAGCAGCGCGGCGTCTGCCACTAAAGCAACACTGCACAACGGGCCGCGCGGCTGTACACGCACGGTCCCAACGGCGAACGGCCGCCGGGTGCAGGACGGTCGCCGCGGGGGTGCTTGACGGGCCGAGCCATTGGTTGCCCCGCGGTTGGGCAGCTCGCCCGCCATCGGGCGCCGCCGCACCAGCGCTCCCTCGGCGAGGATGCCGCCCGCGCGCGCCACGGTGTCGCGGTGCGGCGCGGACTCGCTGGTCTCCCACGAGGGATCGGCGGCGCCCTGCACGTAGAGCACGTGGTCGAAGCGCGCCGTCTCCGCCAGCGTCCCGTCGTGCACGTGGACCGTCGGCAGGAAGAGCATCCCGACGACAGTATGCCTGCTCGTCGTGCAGGATGGGTGGACAGATCGCTCAGACTGCGAGGTCGTCGCGACGGTGTCACGACGACTGCTCGGCGGGGTGGGCGATGGGGGCAACGGTGGCGATCGCGATGACTCGCGCAGCGAGGAGCATATGACGCAGAGCGGGAGCGTTTCCTACTGCGTCTCCATGAGGGCGCCGACGCCGCGCGCTGCGTGCCGTCGTGCGAACGCTCCCGCGGTCAGCTCTGTGCGGCGCGGACGATCCCCTTGAGGAGCCCGACGATCTGCTCGGCCTCCACACGCTCGGAATACTCCCGCGAGCTCTCGATCGTCAGCGACGGACGGTCGCTCTCCAGCGCGCGTCCCTCGGCTCGCACGAAGGTCCATGTGTCGCTGACGGTGTAGCAACCGTGCATGACGGCCACGCTCGGGCGAGCGTCTCCCGCGTTGGCGACCATCGCAGCGAGCATTTCGCCGTAGAGCTGCCACTGCGGGTTCACCGCTTCGAGGCCGCGCTTCGCCTCGACGACGACGAGAAACGGCGCCTCGACGACGCCCGAGAGGCTCGTCGCGAGCGTTCCATCGAGCGTTCCGGTGAGTTCGAAGCGGGCGAACCTCGCCTCAAGCGGAACCTGCGCGAACGCCTGCACGTGCTCGCTCTCCGCGAGCATCAGCATCGGGTAGATCGCGCGCGACCAGATCGTCGCTTCGTTGAGCAGCGTGAGCGGACGGTCGACGAGCACCTCGCGGAGCGCCTCGATGCGCACCCGTTCACGATCGGTGACAGGCTGCGTGAGCGCAGCCCAGCGCGACGAGACGACGCCCAGGTCGCGGAACGCGACGAGCGAGCGCAGCACCGCGGCGTCGAGCTCGGAGTAGGTGTAGCGCGACATCCGCGCGATAGAGCCCCCACCCGGTCGCGCCGTCAAGCGCGGCGCACCATCGCCGCGACCGAGGTTTGAGGGGGAGACGCCACGAACGCCGCGCTCATGACGCTCCCGACGAGCGCGGTCACGGGCGCCTGCGCGGGTGCGCCGCGCGGCGTATCAGCGAGGGGCGGTCGGGTCGGCGGGCGGGGTCACGGGACGCGCGGGCGCGGCCTTCGTGGCCTTCTTCGGTGACGCGAGCAGTGACGATCGCACGGCGGGCACCTCGGGATCATCGCGGTGTGTGGTGCGCGACGACGCGGCGAGCACGCGGATCTCACGGACGAGTCGCCCGAGGAGCACGTCCTCTCTGCGCGCGGCGGAGAGCTCGGTGGTGCGCGTCTCGACGCTGACCGTGTGCGCGCTCATGGCGCTCACGGCCGCGGCGTTGAGCGCGTCGATGACCGTCGGCGTGAGCCCTGCGTCGGCCATCACCGCGGCGGGAATCGTCGACTGCGCGCGCAGCACCGCCGCGGCGAGCGCTTCGAGCGAGTGCGAGACCTTGTTGGCCGAAGCGTTCTCTCGCGCGCCCACGGAGACCTCGACGCCGAGGTTGCGGAGCCCCTGCGCGACCTTGCGCTTGAGCGCGCCGACCTTCACGGACTCGCTCTTCGGCGTCGGCGCGGTCGATGTCTCCGCGTCGGGCTTCGCGGCGCTGTTCGCCTCGGGGCGCTCGTTGGCGATGGTGAGCGCGAGCTCCGCCGCGTAGTGGAAGCGCACCGCCCCGTAGCCCGCGACCCTGCCCGCGAGGACCCAGCGGACGAGCTTGTTGGCGACGGTGATCCACTCGGCGACGGCGCTGCGCGCGGCGACGCGCTTGCCTGTCACAGCGGCGGCTTCGTCGGTGAGCGAGGCGGTGTAGAAGGCCCTCGACTCGGCGTCGACCTTGACG
>JBPOHC010000753.1:0-3266 GCA_052035985.1 Myxococcota bacterium
GCGGGCGTCTTCTCGGCGACATCGGCGGCGTCGCGGAACACCACCTGCCCGCGGTCGGGCGCGGCCCACTTCACGAGACCGGTCGCGTCGTCGAAGCGAAAGGCGTCGGTACGCTTCTTCGCCCCGCGGTGAAAGATCAGCTCCACGCGGTCGCCGGGCTGGAGGCGGAAGGTGATGCGGTCGTCGCCCTCGGCGCAGAAGCTCGGGGCGTTCCACTTCACCTGCTCGGTGAGGGAGGGGACCGCTGCGCGGATCGCAGCGCGCAGGGCCTGCACCTCGGCCTTGCGCGCGTGCGTCAGCGCGGCGAGGAACGCTTCGACATCGACGGTCTTTCCCATTGGTGTCGCGCGACTCTCAGCCTTCGACCTTGATGCCGACCTTCGCGTAGGCGCTGCGGACGGCCGCGACCTTGCGCGCCGCGACGGCCTCGTCGCCGCTGTAGTACATCGCCGTCACGTCGAGGAGCACGCGCAGCGTCTTGTCGAAGGTCGCGTTCTGCGGCAGCCGCACGAGGCACATGTAATAGAGCACCGCCGCGTCGCGCGGGGTGAACACCCGCTCGCCCTTCGAGTCGACCGCCGTGAGGACGTTGTAGGCCGCCTTGTTGTGGATGTTGCTGTTCGTGTGAACGCCGCCCTCGTCCTCGCGCGTGCGGAGGAACGCGCGCATGTGATCAGGGTCGCCGGTGCGCGTCGGGTCGCTCAGGTCGCGCACGGGCTTGCCGCCTTCGCCGAGGCCGGGGAGGAACTCCCACGTCCACTTCGCCACGTCGGAGTCGGCGCCTGCCTGATACCAGTTCGTGATGATGAGCCCGAGCACGTCGGCGAAGGACTCGTTGAGCGCGCCCGACTGGTTCTTGTAGAGGAGCCCCGCCGTGTGTTCGACCACGCCGTGCATGAGCTCGTGGGCGATCACGTCGAGGTACACCGCGTAGCTCTTGAGGTGGCCCTTCGCGTCGCGCTGCTGGCCGTACCACATCTTGCCTTCCCACCACGTGGCGTTGCCCCACTCGGGCGGAGGCTCGGAGCCCGTGTCGGTGCAGTTCACGACGGAGACGAGCTCCATCCCCTGATCGTCGACGCTGTTGCGCTTGAGCACCGAGCGAAAGAAGTCGAGCACGCGGCACACGTTCACGTGCGCCGACACCGCGGCGGGGTTCACGTCGGCGAAGTCCGCGCGCGCGTGGCGCACGCCGTCAGCGGGGACCTTCGGCTCGTCGACGGACGTGTCGCCGCCCTTCATGTCGACGGTGCGCACGCGCTGGAGGGGGTCGAAGAGTTCGAAGCCTCCCGGCGCTGCGACGCCGTAGAACTCCTGCGGCGCGCCGAGCACGTCGAGGCCGCGGCACTTCACGGGGATCGCCGGCGGGCCGTGCGCTGCGCGCGCGCCGGGCGTGAGCGAGTAGTAGAAGAGCACCTCGCCGTCGTGCGCGTCGACGAGGTAGTCGAGCCGCGCGTGACGACGCCGCGGCGATGACTTGTGGCCCTTGTGCGGGTGCGCCTCGCGGAACTCCGCGGGCGTCGCGGCGATGTCGACGAGGAGCCAGGCGAGGTGCCACCGCGGCGCGTCGGACTCGTCGAGGTAGAAGACCAGCGAGGGCTCGACGTCGCTCTTGATCGTCGAGAGGTCGGCGCCCGTGAACGCCGCGACCTTCGCGGCTGCGGCCTGCGCGTCGAGCGTCGCGACGGGCGAGACCTCGCGCACCGAGGCCACGTCGGCGTCGACGGCGACGAGGCGCTGGTCCTTGCCGACCTCGACGACGATGTGCGACCCGAAGACGGGGATCGAGGCCACGGTCTGCGAGAAGCGAACGACCTCGGTGTCGGTGAGCGCCGAGGGCTGCACGTTCGAGAGCGTCGTCGTCGGAGGCGGGTCGGCGTCGGGGCCGAAGCTCACGCCGCGCTCCTCCACGTCGAGGTTGAAGACCTGATCGAGGTAGTGCCGCGCGACGTCGGCGGGGTCGCTCAGACCTCCGTCGAAGGACACCGGGAGCGCCACCGCGTCGCGCTGCTCCGGGGTCTTCTCTCGCGGGACGAATCGAACGTTTCTCGTCGACGGGCTGCTCATCGGGGAACTCCCTCGCTCCTCTCCGCGGACGTCCGCGGTCCGTCGCGCGTGGCACCTCCCGACGCGCGAGCGCCTACGATCAACGGTGCATCGCGCGCGTGTGTCAAGCGTCGCGTGCGGCGCGCTCCGTCACGGCGAGAGCACCGCGCGCCTGACCCGTCATCACCGCGCGCTGGTCTCGCGTGGAAGCTGTCGCTGTGCGGGGGAGGGCGCGAGGGGCCGGAGCGTCGTCGCGCGGAAGGGTCTTCCGCTCCGAGCGCGTGCGGGTACGATGCGCGCCTCATGGTCGCCGAAGCGGTCTCTGCGTTCCTGGTCGACTCGCTCAAGAAGCAACTGGTCTCGCTCGTCTTCAAGAAGGCGGGCGACGGGGTCGAGGGCTACATCAAGCGTCGACGCATCGAGCGGACGATCGAGAGCTGCGTGCTCTCCACCGCGGAGTCGCTGGAGCCCTACTTCGAGCAGGAGCACATCTCCGAGGCAGCGCAGCGCGTCGTCGTCGAGCAGTGCATGGCGACGTTGCAGCCTCTCATCGACGACTCCGACAAGCTGCTCCGCGGATCGCTCGACCCCGAGAAGGTGTTCCAGCTGGTGCATCCGAAGGGCGCGCTCCCGAAGGAGGTGCTCGATGAGGGCGCGGGGCAGGTCTACATGCTCGTCGCGCGTCAGGTGTGCACGCTCCTCTGCGCGATGCCCGGCGCGATCGAGGGGTGGGAGCAGGCGAAGTGGCGCGATGACTACCGCCGTCTCGATGAGATCGCCGCAGACCTGAAGGAGATCACCGCGAAGCTCGACGCGAGCGCACGCGCGCGCACCGATGGAGGCGACCGTCTACGCGCGAACATCTGCCAGATGCAGGAGCAGCAGAGCCGTTTGAACCTCACGGGGCTGCGGGCTGATCTCCCGGTGTTCTGCCAGTTCGACAAGATGTTCGTGAACCCGGCGCTGCTGTATCGGAAACGCCTTGGTTCGTCGGTTATTTCTTCGCGTGTGTTCACAGGCGAACAGGTCGTCGAACGCCTGCTCGGCCCCCATGCTCGTTCGATCGTGCTCGGGGCACCAGGCGCGGGAAAGACGACCTGGTGCCAGTGGCTTCGCGGCGCCGCCGTCTCGGGCGGCGTTCCTCGTATCGGGGTGCTGGTGCGTCTCCGCAGCATCGACTGGAGCGCCCCGCCTGGGCTTCCGAGGTTGCTCCGTGGAGT
>JBPOHC010000130.1:0-4424 GCA_052035985.1 Myxococcota bacterium
GACGCTTCGAAGACCTCCTCTTCGCGCTCGCGGTGGTGAAGCCCGGTGAGCGCGCGCCGAAGCGGCTGGCCTTGCCCCGAGCCCTCGCGCGCGACGCGACCTTCTGGACCCTCCGTGCGGTCACCTCGCCCACGGCCCTCACCGACGATGACGCCCCTCGCCGCCCTCGCGCGGGTGACCTCCGCGCCGTCGTCGGGGCCGTGAAGGCGGGCCGCGTCGACCTCGCGCTCGACATCGCCACGCGCCGACTCCGCGCGATCGGCCGCTCGCCCGTCGCGCCCGTGCGAGCCGTCGGAGATCGCGACCTCAACGCCCTCGCGGCGGCGCTGCTCGTGCCGCTGCCGCCTCGCCTCGAACACGACTCGCTCTCGCACCTCCTCAACGCGCCCGCTGCGGCGCAGACCGAAGGGACCACGCCATGATCGATCTCAAGAGCCTCGAAGCCGCGCCCCGCCTCCTCCTCGAAGCCGCGCTCAAGCCCGTGCAGGGGGAGCGGTTCCAGCCCACGGGCTTCCCCGACCTCGGGGCGGCGCAGTACCAGCTCCACGACGGCACCGAGATGCTCCTTGTGGAGTCCGCGCAGTCGATGGCGAACCGCATGGAGACCACCTGCTGGGACGAGGCCCGTGGCGCCACCGTCGCCGCCCTCGATGGCCTCCCCTACGTGCACGTCGACATCGCCACGGGTGGGGCGAAGCTCTCGACCGCGAGCGTGCTCGAAGCCCACCGCATCAACTCGCCGTACGTGCTCAAGGCCACGCACGGCAAGGAGACCTTCGAAGACCTCTTTCTCCGCGAGGTCGGTCACGACGCGGCGAGGCCCGTCGAGCGCGCGAAGTTCCTCTCCGCGTTGCTGCGCTACGACCCCGCGTCGCTCCTGCACGGGATCTTCATGTCGGGCGTCGGCGATGGACGCATGCGCCTCGCGCGCTGCGTGAGCGCCTTCATCGAGGCGCGCGACGCGGGCACGGCGCAGTCGGGCGGCGTGAAGAACGACCGCATCAACGCCTCGGGCAAGACCGACGAGGGCTTCGGCAACGTCCCCTTCGCGCGGACGGAGTACACCGCGGGGTCGATCACGGGCTTCTTCAACCTCGACCTGCGACAGCTCCGAGGCTACGGCCTCGGGCCTTCGGCCACGCGGCTCCTCACGCTCCTCGCGCTCTACAAGATCGCGCGGCTCCTCGAAGGAGGAATGCGCCTCCGCACTGCGTGTGACCTCTCGTTGCGCGATGGCGGGGTGAAGGTCACCGAGCCCGCGGGCTTCACCCTCCCGACCGTGGCCGCGCTCGAGGCCGACCTCGGCGACGCGATCGCGACGTGCCGCGCGGAGAAGCTCTTCGCCGAGCCCGCGGTGACGCGCGTGACCTTCACGCCCAACGCGGCGTCGTCGAAGGGCTCCAAGTCGAAGACCAAGAAGGACGAGGGGGCGCAGTGATCCGCCTCGGGCTCCGCCTGCGGGCCGGTCGCTACCACGCGACGCCGTGGGATCACCACGTCAACGAGGGCGTGGTCGAGTGGCCGCCGTCGCCGTGGCGACTCCTGCGCGCGATGGTGTCGGCGCTCCACACGAGGGCGCACGGGGCCTCGCCCGCGGTCGCGGCGAGGGCGATCACGAAGCTCTCGGCGGCGCCGTCGTACACGCTGCCGCCCGCGTCGGTGGGCCACACGCGGCACTACCTCTCGCTCAACGCGCTCAAGCGCTCGGATAGCGCGATGGTGTTCGACACCTTCGTGGCGGTCGATCCCTCGGCGACGGTGATCGTGCACTGGCCCTGCGAGCTCGATCGTGAGGAGCGAGACGCGCTCGACGCCGTTGCGCGTCAGGTGAGCTACCTCGGGCGCGCGGAGTCGTGGGCCGACCTCGAGGTGCTCGCCGACGACGCAGTGACGCCACCGCCGAACTGCGCGCCGTCAAACGGTGCCGCCGTTGCGGGTACCGTGACGGTGCGCGCGCTCTGTCCCGCGGATGACGTGACGCTCGCGGACCTCGAACGCTCCACCGAGGACCTTCATCGAGAGGGGTGGAGCGATCCGCCGGGCTCGCGTCAGGTCTTCTACCGCCGCGCGAGCGAGGCCCTCTCGGCGCAGCTCCGCGCGCCCGCCGTGGTGCGGGGCGCGTCGAAGCCCACCGTCGCCGAGTTCTCGCTCGGGGGCGCGGTGCTGCCTCGCCTCGTCGACGCGGTTCGCATCGGGGAGCGCTTTCGCCTCGCGGTGATGTCGTACTGGACGCACCGCCGCGGCGAGGCCGTCTCCGAGACGATCACGGGCAAGCGCGGCTCGGCCCCTCGCACGGGGCGCCATGAGCACGCGCACTTTCTCCCCGACGCGCGCCCGGTGACCGTGCGCGGGCAGACCCTCTTCGACCGCGTGTCGCACGTGGTCGTGTGGGCGCCCGAGGGCTTCGGCGAGGTCGAGCAGGAGGCGCTTCGCGATGTGCGTTACCTCCGTCTGCCGTGGCGCGACGGCGGCGACGCCTACGAAGACGTCAACCGCGCGGGCGGCGGGTCCGACGACGACCTGCGCGTGGTGCTCAACGGTTTCGGCGACGCGCGCGACCTGGCCGGGGAGTCATCGCTCTTCGCGCGCTCGACGCGGTGGCGCTCTCGCACGCCCTTCGTGCTGCCGCGGCATGTGAAGGCGAAGCGCGCGGCCGATCAGCCCGAGGCGCAGCTCCGACGCGAGCTCTCGCTGCGAACGACGCTCGACGCGCGCGGTGAGCCGGTGCCGTTCCCCGAGGTGCGCGTCGAGGCGAGCGGTCAGGTGCGGCTCGGGCCGCAGGGGAGGGCGGTGCCGTGGCTGGAGTTCCGTCGGTGGCGCGACGGAGACACGCACCAGACGGGCGCTGTCGGCTTCGCGCTGGAGTTCGACGAGCCCGTCGCGGGCCCCCTCGCGCTCGGGTACGGCTCGCACTACGGGCTCGGTCAGTTCGAGGCGGAGCCGTGACCGCGCACACGTTCGAGGGCGGCGGAGTCAGAATTCGGCGTCGAGGCGCGTCTCTGTCGCCATGAGTGCCACCGACCCGCTCTCGCTCGACGACGCGCTGATCCCCGCGAGGATGCTCAACGAGGTCACCTATTGCCCGCGGCTCTTCTATCTGGAGCACGTCGCGGGTGAGTGGGACGACTCCGCGGACACACTTCAGGGAGACCGCGTCCACCGTCGCGTCGACGCCCGCGCCACGGAGCTTCCACCACCGTCGGAGATGCCCGCGGAGCAGCGCCCCGCGCGCTCGGTGAGCGTGTCGTCACTCGATGAGGGGATCACAGCGAAATGCGACCTCGTCGAGGCCGAAGGCGGCGCCGTGATCCCCGTGGACTACAAGCGCGGCGAGGCGCCCGACCCGGCGCGCGTCGTCGGCGGCGCGTGGCCCGCGGATCGCGTTCAGGTGGGCGCGCAGGCGCTGTGCCTCCGCGCCGAGGGCTACGCCGTCACCGAGGCCGCGCTCTACTACGCGGCGAGCAGGCGGCGCGTGGCGATCGCCGTCGACGACGCGCTCGTGGCCGAGGTGCGCGCCGCGGTGACCGAGGCACGACGGGTGGCGCGCCTGCCTGTCGCGCCCGCGCCGCTGGTCGCGTCGCCGGAGTGTCCGCGGTGCTCGCTCGTCGGGATCTGCCTGCCCGACGAGATCACGGCGCTCCACGAGGACGAGGCGCCGGAGCCCGTTCCTGTGGAGCGCGACGACGACGAGGCGACGCCCGCGCGAGACTCGACGGCGCCGGGTGTGCGGAGGCTGATGCCGGCGAGGGACGACAAGGTCCCGCTCTACGTCCAGGCACACGGCGCCACGATCGGACGCGACGGCGACTGCCTCCGCGTGCGCACGAAGGACGGCGCCACGAGCACGGCGCGGCTGCGAGAGGTCTCGCAGGTGAACGTGTTCGGCAACGTGACCCTCACCGCCCCGGCGATGCAGGAGCTCTGTCAGCGCGGCATCGACGTGGGGCTCTTCAGCTTCGGCGGCTGGCACTACGGCAGCGTCGGGGGCTTTCCCGAGAAGAACGTGCTGCTCCGCATCGCGCAGCACGCATGGGCCGCGGACGCCGCGCGGAGCCTCTCGATCGCCCGGAGCCTGGTGTCGGGCAAGATCCTCAACAGCCGGACGCTGCTGCGTCGCAACGCCGACGGAGACCCCGACGACGCGCTCGCGCGCTTGAAGCAGCTCGCGGGTCAGGCCGAGCGCTGCGCCGAGACCGAAAGCCTCCTCGGCGTCGAGGGCACCGCGGCGAGGATCTACTTCGCGCGCTTCGCCACGCTGCTCTCGCCGCGCTCGGGGGCTGACGAGACGCGCGCGTTCGACTTCGAGGGGCGCAACCGACGCCCCCCGCGCGACCCCGTGAACACGATGCTCTCGTTCGGGTACGCCCTGCTCGCGAAGGACTGCCGCGTCGCGCTTCAGGGCGTCGGCTTCGACCCGATGGTGG
>JBPOHC010000698.1:0-5159 GCA_052035985.1 Myxococcota bacterium
GTGAGGGTGAACGTGAGGCTCGCGCGCTGTCCGACGGAGACCTCGTCGAGGGTGAAGCAGGCGCGGGCGCGAGGGCGGAGGTCGGTGGTGTTCACGGTGGTCGCGTGCGTCTACCGCGACGGGGGAGACGGAGACAACCGCCGATGCGATCTGCGGGCGACGTTGCGCATCGCGCCGCGCACCGCGTCGGCGCATTGAGAAGCGGCGCGCGCAACGCGGCGCCTCGAAGCGGGCGACGAGGCCGTCGTCACACGTCGGCACCGCGGGTGCACCGCGACACGCGATACGCCGCGACGCATCGAGCGACCGCGGCGTCGCGAGAGGAACACCCGCCGATGTCACACGCCCCCCACATCACGCCCGCCGCGCCGAGGATCACCGCGCGCGCCGCCGCGCCGACGACGCTGCGAGCCGCACCGCGCCCGGCCGCGCGCCACCTCGTCGAAGCGCTCGTGGCCGAAGGGGTCGAGACCTTCTTCGGCGTCCCCGGTGGGCCCGTGAGCCCGATCTTCGAAGCGGTGCTCGCGACGCCCGGCGCGCGCCTCGTGGCCTCGCGCCATGAGTCCGCGGCGGCTTTCGCGGCAATGGGCTATCACCGCGCCACGGGGCGCGTCTCTGCGGTGCTGGTCACTGCGGGACCGGGCGCGACCAACGCGCTCACGGGCGTCGCCGCGGCGTCGACGGAGGCCGTCCCCATGATCGTGATCTCGGGCGACGTCCCGTGGGCCTCGACGGGCGGGCGCCACGTGCAGGACTGCGGACCCGAGGGCCTCTCGATCGAAGCGATGTTCGCGCCCGTCACGCGCGCGACTGTGCGCGTCGCCCGCGCCGCGTCGGCGGCCTCTCAGGGGCTCGCGGCGCTCCAGGCCGCGCTGACGCCGTACCGCGATGGCCCCGCGCTCCTCGTCATTCCGATGGACGTCGCGCGCGAGCTCACCGACGCCGCGCCGCTCCCTCGCCTCTCGATGCGCGCCGCGTCGCCTGCGCCCGCGGATGCCGTACGCGAGACCGCGCGGCTCCTCGCGTCGGCGGCGCGTCCGCTCGTGGTGGTCGGCGCGGGCGCGCGTCGCGACGCCGGACGTGTGCGCTCGCTCCTCGACGCGCTCGACGTCCCCTTCATGACCACGCCGCGCGCCAAGGGGATCGTCTCCGAGGAGCACCCGCGCTCGCTCCGCAACGGCGGCCTCGCCGCGTCGTGGTGGGCGCGCCGCTACACGTCTGCGGGCGTCGACGCGGCGCTCGTGCTCGGCACCGACCTCTGCGACATCGACACGGGCCCCACGCCGCCGATCTCCCCCGACGGCGCCCTCGTGCACGTCGACATGAACCCCGCGGTGTTCAACCGCAGCCACCGCGCCGCGCTCCCCGTCACCGCCGACCTCGGCGACTTCGCCGACGCCCTCCGCGCGCTGGTCGTGACGAGCGGCCTCCGCAACCCGCGCGGTCCTGCGCTCGCCGCCGAGGCGCGCGCGCGATCGCCCTTCGACGCGCCCGATTTCGCACACGACGAGGCCCCGCAGATCACGCCCGCACGCGCGGTGGCCGACCTCGAGCGCGCCGCCGGTCCCGACGCGCGCTTCGTGAGCGACATCGGCGAGCACATGCTCGCGGCGCTGCACTACCTCACGGCCGCGACGCCCGAGCGCTTCACCATCCACCTCGGCCTCGGGAGCATGACCTCGGGCATCGCGTCGGCCGTCGGGATCAGCCTCGCCGATCGCCGTCGCCGCGTGGTCTGCATCTGCGGCGACGGCGGCGTGCAGATGGCCAGCATGGAGGCCCTCGTCGCCGCGCGCGAGCGGCTCCCCATCGTCTACGCGGTCTTCAACGACGCGCGCTACAACATGGTGCATCACGGGTACAAGCAGCTCTACGGCGTCGAGGCATCGTGGGAGATGCCCCCCGTCGACATGGTCGCCTGGGCCGCGAGCCTCGGCGTGCGCGGCGCGCGCATCGACGGTCCCGGTGAGATCGACGCGGCGCTCCTCGACGATCTCACGCGCGACGGACCCTGCGTGCTCGACATCCGCATCGACCGCGAGGCGCGCATCCGAGGCGCCGGGCGCAACGAGTCGCTCGCGCACATGTCGCTCCCCGTCGCCCGCGAGGAGGTCGCGTCGTGAGGGGCGCGCGCATCGCGGGGATGGGGCGCTACGTGCCCGAGCACGTGCGACTGAACAGCGCGTGGCCCGAGGAGTTCGTCGGTCGCGCGACGGCGGCCTTCGGGGCCGAGCTCACCGACGTCGGCGACGCGCGCGTCGATCCGGTCGCGGAGATCGTCGCGCGACACATGGCGGCGGAGGGCGACGACCCCTTCCGCGGCGCGCGATCGCGGCGTGTGGCCGACGCGTCGATGAGCTCCGCCGAGGCCGAGGCGCGCGCGGCCCGCGAGGCGCTCGACGACGCCTCGATGCGCCCCGAAGACGTCGACGTGATCCTCTCGTGGGCGATGGTGCCCGACCGCGTGACGCCGCCCTCTGCGCCGCGCGTGGCGCACCTCCTCGGCGCGACGCGCGCCGCGGGCATGGGCACCGACGCGGCCTGCGCGACGGGCATCGGGCAGCTCATGCTCGCCGCCTCGCTCGTCGAGTCGGGCCGCGCGCGCTGCGTGCTCCTCACGCAGTCGCACCTCATCGGGCGCGCGAACCCGCTCATGCACCCCGCGTCGCCGCTCGTCGGTGACGTCGCGACGGCGTACGTGGTCGCACCGGCGACGCGCCGACACATCGTCGACGTGCACATGGCCTCGCACGGCGAGTTCCACGACGCGGTGACGTGGGTGCGCAGCCGCGAGGGCGACGAGCCGCCGTGGTGGGAGGCGGGCGGCGCGTTCGTTCCTGGGACGCGCGATCGCGAGCTCACGCGGCGCCTCGGGGCGAGGCTCGTCCACTTCGCGCGCGACACCGTGGAGGAGCTGCTCGCGCGCGTGGATCGTCGCCCCGACGACGTCGACGTGCTCGCGACGACGCAGCCGAGGCGATGGTTCCCCGCCGCCGTGGCCGAGTCGCTGGGAGTGGACCCCGCGCGCGCGCCCGACACCTGGAACACGCTCTCGCACGTCGGCGGCTGCGGCGTGCTCACCAACCTCCTCGAAGCGCGCCAGCGGGGAATGCTCCGCGAGGGCGCCTCGGTGGTGCTCTTCGCGATGGGCGCGGGGGTGACGCGCGCGGCCGCGTGGATCTCCTGGTAGAGCCCTCGACGCGCGCGTGGCTTTCGCGCGATCGTCGCCCCATGCGTCGCGCACTGATCTTCGTCGGAGTCCTCGCGTGCTCGCGTCCCCTCCCCCCGGCGCCGCAGCCCTCGGCGCGCGCGACGCCTCAACCCGAGCTCGTGGCCGATGCAGGGCCGTGCGTCGAACCCGACCGTGACGGAGACGGCGTCGTCGACGTGTGCGACGCGTGCCCCGACGAGTCAGGCCCGCGACCCGACGGCTGCCCGCACCGCCTCATCATCGAGTCGCAGGAGATTCGCATCACGTCTCCGCTGTTCTTTCCGGTGAACAGCGCGACCGTGACACCGCCGGGGAGACCGATCCTCGACGAGATCGCCGCGGTGCTGCGCGATCACCCCGAGATCCGCGTCGTCGAGGTGCGCGGCCACGCGAGCGTCGGAGAGCGAGATCCCGCCGCCCTCGCCCGACGGAGGGCCGAGGCCGCGATGGCGTACCTCACGGAACACGGCGTCGAGGCGCCGCGACTGGTGGCGCACGGCTACGGCGTCGACGAGCCGCTCGACGCGCACCCGACGGCGATCGCACGCGCCAGGAACCGTCGGGTGGTGTTTCGAATCCTCGAAGCGACGCCGCGGTCCGCGCCGCAGACGCGCCCGCGGCAGATCATGCCGAGCGGTTGCCCCGACGCGCCGCCGCCTCGCGTGGGGCCGTGCGCGCCGTCACCGCAGTAGCGACGTTCGAACGACAGACCTCGTCGCCCACGCGTCGCTTCGAAGGGTAGCTTCGGCGCGGTCAGAGATGCGCAACGCACGAACCGCGACGAAGCCCCGAAGACGCTGGCACACGATCGAAGACTCCGACGCGAGCTACACCGTCGAGCGCGTGGAGCGCGATGGTGTCGGCGCGCTCGTCGTGACGCTCCGCGGCGCGTCGGGCGACCGCGCCGAAGACGTCTCTCGCGTGCTCGGTGCGCTCGACGACATGGCGGCGGACTTCGAACCCGAGGTCGAGCTCGCGGTGCTCAAAACCGCGGGCTTCAGCAACGCCTATGGCGACGAGGCGGGCATTCTCACGAGCGTCTTCGCGGGCCTCGCGTGTCACTGGGTCACGCCGTGGTGCGAGGCGCAGATCGAGGCCGAGCGATGGGACCTCCCGCACCGCACGCTGCTCGCGTCGACGCTCGACGAGGCGCTCGATCGGGCCTTCGCGCGCCACGCTGCGGGGTCGTTCACCGTCACCTACGCGGGCCACGAAACCGAGATCGAAAACCGCTGGACCCCGCGCGGCTACGCGTCGCTTACGCGCCGCAACGGTCGCGACGACATGCTCGACCTGCGGCACCGCAACCGCATCGTCGAGCGTGTGCTCTACCGCGACGTGCCCACCGTCGTGCGGATGCCCTTCGCAGACCGAACGGGCGTCGCCCACGAGGCCGAGCGGCGAGGCGCGAGGATCGTCTATGAGCGCGGCGTCGCGGTCGAGGCTGACCTGAGCCCGTGGCAGACGCGGCGCCCGCTCGGCCTCGACTGGCCGTCTCGCGTCGAGGACCTCTCCGAGCTCTGGCAGCTCTTCGTCCTCGACGCGGCGCCCCTCGACGATGACCTCGTGCGCGTGGCGAGGGCGCTGCCGAAGCTCACGTCGCTCCGCATCGACCGCGAGCGAATCACGCCCGAGCTCACGCGACGGCTGAAGGACGCGCGGCCCGGGCTCGACGTGCGCTGACAACGGAGAGCGAGGAGGTCTCAGACCCTCGCCGTCGGAACGAAGCCGCCACCCATCGCGCGCTCGATCGACGCGTAGGCGTCGCCGTTGAGCGAGAAGTCCGCGCCCTCGACGACCCGCATCGTGCCCGCAGAGAACACCCCGCCGCCGCGCGTCAACGCGATCGCGCCCCACGGGAGGAGCAGCGCGGGGTGAAACGGGAAGAAGCGCGACACCCGCACGATGAGCCCCTGCGGCGCGGCCTCGAACGACATCACGCCCCGAT
>JBPOHC010000557.1:0-14020 GCA_052035985.1 Myxococcota bacterium
GCTATGGCGAGAACCCCCCCCCCGCCCACTCCCCCCCTCCCGGGCCCTCCCCATTGGATTGGGGGTGGTTCCTTGTTTTGTGTTACCCCCTCCCCCCTGCCTGGGGGGAGGTACGGGGAGGGGGCAACGGACGGGCACGAGGCGAGCGTGACGAGGCGGTTGCTCATGGGACGTTCTGCATCCACTCGGGGTCGAAGATCTTGCTGCGGTAGCGGTCCCACGCGTCGGCGAGGAGCACCACCACGGGCGCGTCGATGGTCGCCTCGCGCGCGATGCGTAGCGCGGCCACCACGGCCGTGCCCGAGGAGCCTCCCACGAGGAGTCCCTCTTCGCGAACGAGCCGGTGCGTCATCTCGAAGCTCTCGCGGTCGGTCACCACCTCCGCGCGGTCGATCACCGACACATCGAGCACCGAGGGCACCGCACTCGAACCGATTCCCTCGACGAGGTACGCACCGTCGGGGCCGAGCGCGCCGTCGTTCACCAGGCCCGCGAGTCGGCTGCCCTTCGGGTCTGCGAGCACGACCCTCACGCTCGCATCGCGCGACTTGAGGTAGCGCCCGACGCCCGTGATCGTTCCGCCCGTTCCGATGCCTGCGACGAAGGCTCCGATGCGGCCTTCACACTGCGACCAGAGCTCGGGCCCCGTGGTCTCGAAGTGCGCGCGCGGGTTCGCCGGGTTGTTGAACTGGTCGGTGAGAAAAGCGCCGCGCTCCTCGGCGATGCGCCGCGCGACGACCTGAAAGTTCTTCGGATCACCGGGCGGCGCGTTGGCCGTCATCACCACCTCGGCGCCGAGCGCGCGCAGCGAGGCTCGCTTGTCGTGCGACATCTTCTCGGGCATCACGCACACGAGCTTGTAGCCCCTCGTCGCGGCCACGAGCGCGAGACCCACGCCGGTGTTTCCTGCCGTCGCTTCGACGAGCGTGCCGCCGTGCTTGAGAAGACCTCGCGCCTCGGCGTCGCGCACGATCGAGAGCGCGATGCGGTCTTTCACCGAGCCGCCGGGGTTCAGGTGTTCGCACTTCGCGAGCACGGGCACGCGGCACCCCTCGGAGACCCGCTGGAGCGCCACGAGCGGCGTCGATCCGATCGCGTCGAGGAGCGTCTTCACTTACGGGTGTCGGAGGTGCGCCGCGAAGCCGCGCTTCACGACGGTGTCGCGCGACTGCGCGGGGTCGAGCTCGGGGTGGTCGGTGGTGTAGTGGAGACCGCGGCTCTCCTTGCGCGAGAGCGCGCACGCGACGATGAGCTCGGCCACCGTGGCGATGTTGCGGAGCTCGAGCATGTCCTGCGTGACGAGGTGCGCCCAGTAGTACTCGCGGATCTCTTCTTGAAGCATCGCGATGCGACGCTGCGCGCGCTCGAGGCGGCGCGTGGTGCGCACGATGCCGACGTAGTTCCACATGAGCCGACGGATCTCGTCCCAGTTCTGCGCGACGACGACCGCCTCGTCGCTCGGCGCGGCCTTGCCGATGTCCCAGTCGGGCACCGCGGGGAAGGTCTCTTCGCGATGCTCCTCCGCGAGAAAATCCGCGCATCGGCGGCCGAACACGAGCCCTTCGAGCAGCGAGTTGCTCGCGAGGCGGTTCGCGCCGTGGAGCCCCGTGCACGCGGTCTCTCCGATCGCGAAGAGGCCCGGCAGAGACGTTCGCCCGAGGCCGTCGGTGGTGACCCCGCCGCACATGTAGTGGGCCGCGGGCACGACGGGGATGGGCTTCTCGCCCATGTCGATCCCCCAGCGGATGCACTCGGCGTAGATGTTCGGAAAGCGCTGCTTGAGAAAGTCGGCGCTGTGGTGGGTCATGTCGAGCCACACGCAGTCTTCGCCCGTGCGCTTCATCTCGAAGTCGATGGCGCGCGCCACCACGTCTCGCGGCGCGAGGTCGGCCATCGCGTGGTGCTTCTTCATGAAGCCCGTGCCGTCGTCGAGGCGCAGCACGCCGCCCTCACCGCGCAGCGCCTCGGAGATGAGAAAGCTCTTGGCCTGCGGGTGATAGAGCACCGTGGGGTGAAACTGATAGAACTCCATGTTGGCGATCTCGGCGCCCGCCCGGTACGCCATCGCCACGCCGTCGCCCGTCGCCACGTCGGGGTTCGACGTGTAGAGGTAGACCTTGCCCGCGCCGCCCGTCGCGAGCACCGTCGCGCGCGCCTGAAACGTGTGGACCTCGCCCGTCTGCTTGTCGAGCACGTAGGCCCCTACGCACGCGTCGGGTCCGCCGAACTTCGACAGCGTGATGAGATCCACCGCCATGTGCTGCTCATAGAAGCGGATGCGGGGGTTCGCCTCGGCGGCCTGGAGCAGCGCGCGCTCGACCTCGCGGCCCGTGATGTCACCCGCGTGGATGACCCTGCGGGCGCTGTGTCCGCCTTCGCGCCCGAGGTCGTAGCCCGAGGGGTTGCCGTCGCGCGACTTCGAGAACGCGGTGCCGATCGCGATGAGGTCTCGGATGCGGTCGGGCGCGTCGCGCACGCACACCTCGACGATCTCGGGCTTCGAGATGCCCGCGCCCGTGGCGAGGGTGTCTTGCACGTGCGCTTCGAAGCTGTCGGTCGGATCGAGCACCGCCGAGATGCCGCCCTGCGCCCAGTTGGTCGCGGAGTCTGCGCGTCCGCGCTTGGTGACGATCGCGACGTCGCCGCGCTCGGCGGCGCGTAGCGCGAAGGTGAGGCCCGCGATGCCGCTGCCGAGGACGAGGTAGTCGGTGGTGATCCGCATGGCGGGCGACGCTATCGCCAACGCGCGGAAATACCAACGGGGTGCGTGGTTCGTCAGCGCTGATAGCGCGTCGAGAGCGCGCGGCGCGTTGCGTGGCGCTCGAGGGCGAGCGCGATGAGCCGGTCGACGAGCTTCGCGTAGGGCACGCCCGAGGCTTCCCAGAGCTTGGGGTACATGCTGATCCGCGTGAAGCCCGGGATCGTGTTCACCTCGTTCAGAAGGAACTCGCCGGTGCTCTTGTCGAGGAAGAAATCCACGCGCGCGAGGCCCGCGAGGTCGAGGCACTCGAACGCGGCCACGGCCATCGCGCGGACCGCGCGCATCTGTGTGTCGTCGATCTTCGCGGGGATCGAGAGGTGCGCCCCGTTCTCGTCGAGGTACTTCGCCTCGTACGAGTAGAAGTCGTGCGTGGGGATGATCTCTCCCGCGATCGACGCCTCGGGCTTCGCGTTGCCGAGCACGGCGACCTCGATCTCGCGCACCGCGTGAGCGCGCTCGATGAGCACCTTGGTGTCGTAGCGGAACGCGTCGGTGAGCGCGGCCGCGAGCCCCGCGGCGTCGCGCGCCTTCGAGACGCCCACCGAGCTGCCCATGTTGCAGGGCTTCACGAAGCACGGGAATCCGAAGCGCTCCGAGACCTCGCGCGACACGTCGTCGGCGCTGCGGCCGTCGCTCGCGCGCACCACGAAGCCGTCGACCACGGGGAGGCCCGCGGCGCGAAAGAGGCGCTTGGCGACGTCCTTGTCCATGCCCGCCGACGACCCGAGCACGCCGCTCCCCACGTAGGGAATCCCCGCCATTTCGAGGAGCCCCTGAATGGTCCCGTCTTCGCCGTAGGTGCCGTGGAGCACGGGGAAGATCACGTCGAGCGCGCCGATTCCGGCGGAGCCCGGTGAGGCCGCGACGAGGCTCGCGTCGCTCGATTCGCTGCCGGGAGAGACCGCCACGGGCGGCGATGCCGCGTCGAGGTGCAGCGGGGTCCCCGGCGTCGAGAGGAGCGCGCGCGCGGACTCTTGAAGGTGCCAGCGCCCGTCGTGGTCGATGCCGATGAGCACGGGCTCGTAACGCTCGCGATCGAGCGCGTCGAAGATCGAGCGCGCCGAGAGGAGCGAGATCTCGTGCTCGCCCGATCGCCCTCCGAACACCAGCCCTACGCGGATCTTGCGGTTCATGGGTCGGGCGGTATCACACCGGGCGCTGCGCGCTCCACTTTGCGGCCGAGGGTCACCCCTGACGGAGCACCCAGGTCGAGCGTCCCTGCTCCACCACGATGCGCATCCCGGGGAACTTCGGGAGGTACCCGAGCGGCGGAGGATCGCGCCGCGCGCCCCGCACCATGCGCAGGGTCACCGAAGGGCGAGAGAGGTCGTACTCGGCCTCGTAGGTCGCGTCTCCGAGCGTCACCACGCGCGGAAAATCACGGTCCAGCGGATCGCGCACACCGAAGGGGAGATCGGGCGCCACGAGGTCGTCCGCGCCGAGGAGCGCGAGGTCGTCACCGCTCTCGACGCCGAGCGACTCGATCTTCGCGCGCACCCACGCTTCGGGTTCGAGCGACGCGAGAGGTGGTGGTTTCCAGGGCTCATCGAAGCTGCGCCCCGAGGCCGCGAGACGCGCCGCGAGCGCGGTGGCCGTGAGGCGTTCTTTCGTCACGGCGAGGCTCTGCTTGAAGATCGATCCGCGGAGAAAGAGCGTCGCGATCGCGTCGCGCGCGACCTCTCCGCGCGGAGACTCCTCGCGCTCGTGGATGACCTTGCGCGCGTACACCCGCTCGACCTTCGCGACGACGCGTCCACGCTCGACGGACACGGCCGCGAGGCGGTCGCGGCCGAGGCCCGCGGCGACGAGCCACGAGAGCGGCAGCGGCGTCGCGCAGGTGACGAAGACCGTTCCGTCGCCGATGGCGCGCGTGTCGAGCACGGCGATCGCGTCGACGTCACGGAGCCGCTGCACCGCGCTCTCTCGCGCGAGGGTGAGCTCGGTGCCGCCGTTGCTCCACGCGACCTCGCGTCCTCGCGTGCGCGCGACGTGGACGCACCGCGGATCGGCCGCGAGCGCGGTGCGAGCGAGGCGCTCACGGTCGACGGGCGCGTTCGCGTTGAAGCTCTCGGGTAGATCATGCGCCCTACGCAATCGGGCCGCGGTGCGTCTCGCTTCATCGAGCGCGCCGCGGTTGAGGCCGTCGGTGTCGGGGTCGCCGCGTCGAACGGCGAGCACGAGCGCCGTCGCGTCGCAGCCCATGGCCCGCAGGTCTTCGCCGTACTCCTGAAGCCCGTCGCGCGCGAAGAGCGGACGTCCGCCCGAGAGCGCCGCGACGAGGTCGATGGCGTCTTCGAGCGCTCCCGTGGCGCGCGCCTCGACGAGCAGCCTCGCGAGCGGCGCGTCGAGGGGGAGGCCGTAGAGCTCGCGTCCGCGCGGTGTGATCGCGCCCTTCGCGTCGAGGGCGCCGAGCGCCGTGAGCTCGTCGCGCGCCGCGGTGATCGCGTGGGCCTTCGGCGCGTCGAGGAGCGGAAGCGTCTCGGGGGCCTCACCGCACGCCGCCGCCGCGAGCACGAGCGGCACGAGCGACTCGCGATGCACCTCGGGGAGCGTGATCGGATTGAGCTTCGCAGAAGGGCTCCAGAGTCGATAGCAGACGCCCGCGGAGGTGCGTCCCGCGCGGCCGGCGCGCTGATCTGCGCTGTCTTGCGCGATGGGGGTGAGCGTGAGCGCGCCGCGTCCCGCGCGGTAGCGGGTCTGTCGCACGAGGCCGCCGTCGATCACCACGCCGACGCCGGGGATCGTGAGCGAGGTCTCGGCCACGTTGGTCGAGAGCACCACCTTGCGCCTCGACGACGGCGCAAACGCTCTGCGTTGCTCATCGAGCGAGAGCTCGCCGTGGAGGGCGATCACCTCGACGTCGCTACGCGCGCGCAACGCCCTCGCGCACTCGACGATTTCACCTTTGCCCGGGAGAAAGACCAGCACGTCGCCGGGGTCGCTGCGGCACGCGTCGAGGGCCCTCCGCACGCGGTCTTCGAGGCCGTCGGGCGAGGGGAGCTGCGCCGCGCCATCACCCATGTGTCGGATCGTGACAGGATACGTCCGAGCCTCGGCGCGGAGGTGGCGGCCTCCGACGTGCGCGGCGACGCGGTCGCCTTCGAGCGTGGCGGACATCACCGTGAGCTTCGCCGCCCGCTTCATGAGGAGCGCGAGCAGGAGGTCGGTGTCGAGCGAGCGCTCGTGAAACTCGTCGAGCACGACGCGATCGAAGCGCGTCCACGCGTCGACCATGCGCAGCGCGACGCCGGGCGTGACGAAGAGCACGCGCGTGTCTGCCGTGGCCCGGTGCTCATCGCGGACGCTGTACCCGACGGAGCCTCCGAGTGATGTGCCTTCGAGCTCGGCGACGCGCGCGGCGAGGGCCCTGCACGCGAGGCGGCGAGGCTCGACGACGAGCACGCGCCCGTTCGTCCAGCGAGGGACCTGCGTCGACTTGCCCGAGCCCGTGGGCGAGGTGATCACCGCGGCGCCTTCGGTCGCGAGGTAGACCGCGCGAAGCGCGTCGATGGGGAGCGCGTCGGGTGTCATCGACGCTTCGAGTATCACGAACGCCTGGCGCCCGTCGGTCGCGACGTTGCGATCACCGGCCCCCTCGTCTATTGAGAAATCTCTCTCGCACCGAAGGACTCGGCCCCGATGCGCTCAGGCGCGACACGCGCGATCGTCCACGTCGACATGGACGCGTTCTACGCGTCGGTCGAACAGCGCGATGACCCGACGCTTCGGGGACGGCCCGTGATCGTCGGAGGTCACCCCTCGCGCGGCGTCGTGCTGGCGGCCTCGTACGAGGTGCGCCCCTTCGGCGTGCGCAGCGCGATGCCCATGGGACGCGCCGTGCGGCTCTGTCCGCACGCGGTCGTGGTGCGCCCTCGCTTCGACGCGTACGTGGCCGCGAGCGAGCGCCTCCACGCGATGTTCGAAGAGGTGACGCCGCTCGTCGAGCCGCTCTCGCTCGACGAGGCCTTTCTCGACGTGACGGGCTCGCGCGCGCTCTTCGGCGACGCCACCGCGATCGCAGCGAAGCTCCGCGCGCGCATCCGTGATGAGCTCTCGCTCCCTGCGTCGGCGGGTGTGGCGGCGGTGAAGTTCGTCGCGAAGATCGCCTCGGACCTCGCCAAGCCCGACGGGCTGCGCGCCGTGCCCGCGGACGAGACCGTACCCTTCCTCGCGGCGCTCCCCGTGTGGAGGCTGTGGGGCGTCGGACCTCGCACGCAGACGCGCCTCGAACTGCTTGGCCTTCGCACGGTGGGCGACGTGGCCGCGCGAGAGCCCGAGTGGCTCATCGACACGCTCGGGGCGCTCGGCGCGCACCTCTCGCGACTCAGCCGCGGAGACGACACGCGCGAGGTCGTGCCCGATCGCGAGGCGAAGAGCATGGGCGCCGAAGACACCTTCGCCGACGACCTCGACGAGCCCGAAGACCTGCACGCGCACCTGCTCTCTCAATCGATGCGCGTGGCGAAGCGGCTGCGTCGCGCGGGGAGGGCGGCGCGCGCGGTGGTGCTCAAGCTCAAGACCAACGAGTTCAAGCTCATCACGCGCAGCACGACGCTCGCGGCGGCCACCGACGACGGGCAGGTGCTCTTCTCAACGGCTCGCGCGATGCTCACGCGCTACGCCGACGAGGCGAGGTTCGCTCCGATGCGCCTCTGCGGCGTGAGCGCGCACTCGCTCGAAGAGCCCGAGCGTCAACTGGGCCTCTTCGGCGGAGAGCGCGATCGTCGCGTGCGGCTCAACGCGGCGCTCGACAAGATCAACGCGACCTTCGGCAAGGGGGCCATCGTGCCCGCCGACCTGGCGCCCGACACGAGCGGCGCGAAGGGCAGGACGTGGGTCGGCGAGTCGATGACCGAGAGCCTCGACGAGCGCCGTCGCAAGCGCTGAGCGCTGGGGATACTCTCCGCGCGTGCCGATCCTCTACGCCCACCGCGGGGCCGCCTCGGAGCGACCCGAGAACACGCTCCCCTCGTTCGAACGCGCGCTCGAGCTCGGCGCCGACGCGCTCGAGACCGACCTTCACCTCACGCGCGACGGGCACGTCGTCGTGTCGCACGACCCGTCGCTCGCGCGCATGAGCGGAGCGTCTGTCGAGATCCGTCATGCGACGCTCGACGAGGTGCGTCGCTGCGACGTGGGGTGGGGCTTCGTCGATGTGCGCGGCCAGCGACCGTACGAGGGCAAGGGCCTCCGCGTGCCGACGCTCGACGAGGTGCTCGACGCGTTTCCGGGCGTGCGGTGGAACGTCGACGTGAAGCAGCACGACCTCGCGACGATCGACGCGGTGCTCTCGCTCCTGCGACGCAAGCGCGCGGAGGAGCGCGTGCTCGTGGCGAGCTTCGCGTCGTGGGTGCTCCACGCTGTGCGACACGGCGGATACGCGGGTCGCACGGGCATGGGGACGGCCGACGTGCTCCGCGTGCTCGCGGCGCCGCTGCCGTTCTTGAAGCTCTTTCCGCCGTCGGGAAGGGTCGCGCAGGTGCCGCCTCGCACGCGCCTTCTTCGCGCCGACACGCCGCGCTTCATCGCGAAGTGCCACGCGCTCTCGATCCCCGTGGAGTACTGGACGATCAACGACGCGCGCGAGGCCGAGCGGCTCCTCGCGCTCGGGGCCGACGGCATCATGACCGACGACCCCGCGACGATCGCGCCCGTGTTTCGAAAGCTCCGAGAGAGCCGTTAGCGCGCGTCGGCGAGCGCTTCAGAAGCGTTGCAGTCGTAGACCGTGACGCCGCCCGGCACGGTGCCCGCCACGTCGCAGGTGTGACCCGCGCGCGCCGCGTTGAGGATGCGCCGCGACACGCCGTGCTCCCTCGGCAGTCCCGTGACGTCGATCACGTAGAAGCGCGTGAGGAGGTCGGGGTGAAACGCGTCGCCCTCGTGCACCTCGACGTCGAAGTCGTCGTCCTGACGCACCTGCGCGACCTCGAGGCGCTCTCCCTCTTCGCGGATTCGAAGCACGGGGTGGTGATCGCGGTAGTGGATCACCGTGTCGGTCGCGTAGTGCTGCACCACCACCACGGGCGTGAACTGGTCGGCCCGCATGAACGACGCGACGGTGCGCCAGTCGTGATACGTGTGCACCAGCCACGGTCGGGGATCGTCGGGCGCGAGACCGGGCAGCGCGCCGAAGCGTGACGCCGCGACGAGCGCCACGGCGCCCACGGCGGCCGCTGCGATTCCGCGACGCAGCGGAGGGAGCGCGAGCAGACCGCGCGCGATGAGGAGCGCGATGAAGGGCGCCGCGGTGACGAAGTTCCGCACGAGCACGAGGGGCTTGCCCGCGAGTCCCGCGACGATCGAGAGCGCGAGCGGGATCGCGATGCACACGAGCGCCACGCGAGGCAGCGAGCCTGCTGCGTCGAGGGCGTCGTCGTGTTGCGGCTCGTCCTTCGAGAGCTTCGCGCCGATCGCGTCGCGGGCCGCGAGGGCGAAGAGCGCGAAGGCCGCGACGGCGGCGCCCGCGAGCGCAGCGGTGACGGCGGTCTGACCCTGGAGGGCCGCGATGGTCTGCGTCTCGCCGCGGTCGACCTCGACGCTCGCGATCTTGTCGGTGAGCTTCGCGCGGATCACGAAGATCGCCGCGGCCACGAGCAGCGACCCGAGTCCCGTGAGCGTCGCGAGGGCTTTCACATAGGGCGATGACGGAGGCGGCGCGGCGAAGGGCGTCGTCCATTCGGGGGCCTGCTCGCGCCACGACGCGCGCGCGCCGAGGGCCGCGAGGGCGAAGGCGGGGATCGTCCACGCGAGCGCGACGGGGAGGTGCTGGTGCGCGGCGCCGAGCCACGCGAGCACGTCGACGTAGACCCTCGCGCCGAAGCCGAGGTAGCTCGAATCGAAGTGTCCGGCCTGGTACTTCGCGAAGAGCGCGAAGGGCGCGAAGGCCGCGAGCGGCGCCGCGAAGAGGCACAGCCACGCGGGCAGCGAGCGAGCGCCGCGCCTCCCTCGCAGCGCGAGCGCGACGAACTCCGCGAAGACGTGCACGGCGCCGAAGTAGTGCGTGAGCGCGGTGCCCGCCGACGCGAGGATCCACGCGGGCAGGAGCCAGCGCGAGCGATCACCGCGCGCGAGACGCACCAGCAACCACGTTGAAATCGTCGCGAGGAGCGCGAGCTGCGCGTACATCCGCGCCTCGCGCGAGTAGTAGACGAGCAGCGGAAAGACGGCCGTGACGAGCGCGCCCCACGCGCCCGTGCGACGCCCCGAGAGGTCGCGGCCGAGGAGGTACACCGCGGGGATGAGCAGCACGCCCGCCACGACGCTCAACGCCCGAACGCCCGCCTCGGAGATGCCGAAGAACTGCGTCCACGCGAGGGCCGAGAGGTAGTAGAGCGGCGGGTGCTGATCGTAGAAGGCCGTGCGCGCGACGACGCCCGCGACGTTCCGCGGCGAGAGCCCGTAGATGCGCGTCGAGTACAGCTCGTCGTAGTAGAGGCTGAGGGCGCCGAGCGCGTGGGCGCGCAGCGCGACGCCGAGGCTGAGGGCCGCTGCCAGGAGGCCATACGCGCGCGCCCGCTCGGCGGACGTCTCAGGGCTTTGCTGCATCGCGGCGCGACGCTATCACGGCGCGTGACGCCTACGCGCGTGCGTCGCGGAGGGCGCGCTCGACGGCGTCGAAGAGGTGCCTCTGCGAGTGCTCGAGCGAGAAGATGTGGTTGGTGTCGGGCGCGACGACGAGGTCGAAGCCGCGCTCCCTCCACGCCGCGGGGTCCTCGCCGAGCTCCGCGACGCCGAAGTATCCGCGGAAGGTCGGGTCGTACGACGAGCTGTTGATGAAGCGCACGCGCTGCCCCTTCGCGAGCACCTCGCGGAAGGTCGGCACGATGAGCTCGTTGCGGACCTCACCGCGCGCGGCCTCTTTCTCGCCCACGTCGGTGCGCTGCGCGGAGCCTTCGGCGGCCTCTCCGACGGCCGGTCCGAGGAGCTTGTCTGCGACGAGCCGCGCCGCCTCGGGGAGCCTCGGGAGCACCGCGTCGACGCGCGTGCGGGCCTTCACCCTGAGCGCCTCGGCGAAGAGCTTCGGGTTGCTCTCTCCGCGCGCGAGGCGCCGCCACGCCTCGACGTCGAGGAGCTTCTTCGCATAGAGGAGCAGCACCGTGTCGGCCTCGGCGGGGCGCGCCCTCACGAGGTCTTCGGGGTGCTCTTCGAGGTACCGCTGCCGCGCGGCTGACGAGATGGTGACCGGCAGGTCGACGAGCACGTGGCCCCACACCTTGTCGCCGAGCTCCGCGCCCGCGAAGAGCGCCGACGCCGCGCCGCCGCAGAGTCCCCCGAGCACGACGGGGCGCGGGCCGAGCTCGCCGAGCGCGAAGTTCACCGCCGCGATCACGTCGCGGCGAAAGCCGCCCGTCTGCACGAAGCCGTAGAACTCCATCACGTACTCGCCGTGACGGCGCGGCCCCTCGGAGTCGCCCATGCCCTCGTAGTCGAAGCGGAGCACGGGGAAGCCCATCGCGGCCATGCGCCTCGCGACGACGACGTTCATGCGCCACGCGCCCTGCCGCACCTTCTGTCCCGCGGGGAGCCATACGAGCGTCGGCGCGTCGACGTCGAGGCGCTCGGGGCGGTGGAGGATGCCCTGGAGCTCATGGCCCGATGCGTTGCGAAAGCGGACGACGCTCTCCATCCCGATCTATCCCTCGAAGAAGGTGAGAACTGCGGAGCAGACCTCGTCGGCGCGCATGACGCGGACCTTGCCCTCGGCGTAGAGGGGGTAGGGTTCGACGGCGCGGGCACGTGTCGCGCGGTCACCGAGCGCCGCGGCGAGAGACTGGAGCTCTTTGGATTCGCGCGCCGTGGCGGTGCGCGCGACGTCGACGAGGAGCGTCGCGGGGCCCTTGCTTGAAAGGGTCCTCGTGAGGTCGACTTCGCGGAGCGCGCGGTGCTGCGCGGGAGTCAGGTGATACCCGAAGAGGTTTACGGCCTGTCCCGCGTCGAGCTGCGCGAGGAGGCTCTCCCTCGTCACGCCCGCCCTGCGGTTGAGCACCATCTCAGCGGCGAGGTTCGCGAGGAGGAGGTCCATGACGTAGTCACCGCCGCGCGCGACGGGCTGGATGAGCGCGAGCTTCGCGGCGCGGACGGACTCCGACGCGAGGGCCGCGAGCGTTGCGCCGAAGCGCAAACCCACGAGCGCGACCTCGGTGACGCCGGTCTCTGCGCGGAGCACTTCGGTGGCGGTGCGCACGTCGTCGAGCCAGCGGGGGAGGGTGGCGTCTTCCCACGATCCCTCGGAGTCGCCGCAGCCGAACTGGTCGAAGCGGAGCGTCGGGAGACCCGCGGCCGCGAGGCGACACGCGAGGTCGCGGAGCACGGCGTGAGCGTCCTGGCGCTCTTCCATGAAGGGGTGAACGATGACGACGCCGAGGGAGCGCGAGGGGCTCTTCGCGGGGTGCAGGCAGCCGAAGAGTCGGGCGCCGGCGGGGCCGAAGAAGAAGGGCTTCGTCGCGAGCTCCATCGTGCGCGTCACTCCTGCTTGCGGTGCACGTACGCGGCGATCTTGGCGACCGTCTCGAAGTTATCAGGGTTCATCTCGCTGTCGGCTACCGAGACCCCGTACTCCTCGCGGAGCCACGAGAAGATCTCAAGGAAGCCCGTCGAGTCGACGATGCCCGTATCGAGCAGCGACGTGTCGCGCCCGAGCACCGCGGTCCCCGCCACGTGGAAGTTGTTGCTGATGAACGCGCGGACCTGGCCCTCGAGTTCTTCGATCGACGTCTTGCTCATGGCGGTGTGTGTGGCGGGTCGCGCGTAAACCAGTGGGTCGTGTCTCCCAGTGGTGAACTCGATCCGCAGCAACCATTGTAACGGCAGGTTCGCGCCGAAACTGAATTTGAAGTCTCGTCTCGAAGAAAGCTTGACAGAGACGATCTGCGTGGAAATTCGCGCGGGCTGCGGCGATCTGCCCGGGCGCGGTCTCTAGCGAGTCCACTCCGTCGTCTCGACGACGGGGAGCTGCAGGGCGCGCTCGCGCTCGAGGTCGAGGTTGCCGACGTGGAGCGACAGGGGCGCCTGGACCCACTTGTAGATCGACTGGACGAAGAGCCGGGTGAACTTCTCGACCCAGACCTTGACCTGCTCGGCGGCGAGCTCGGGGAACATCGACCCGAGGGCCGTGACGATCTCCGCGGGCGAGAGCTTCTCGGCGGCGTAGAGGTGAAAGCACGCGTCGAGGACGCGGAAGGGCATGAGCTCGTCTTCGCCCTTCTGGTTGGGCGCGAGCTCGGGGCCCGCGGGCGCCGAGAGGGTGAGCCTGATGCCCTCGAAGCGGTGCACCTCGAGGAGGTACTCGAGGAGGTAGATCACCACGGTCTTGGGCACGTTCGCGAGCACCGCGAGGGCGCCCTCGAGGTCGCCGCCGATGGTGGTGTACCCCATCGCCTTCTCGCTCATGTTCCCCGTCTGGAGGAAGAGCATCCCCGAGGTGTTGGCCCAGTTCCACATGCGGAGCGAGCGGAGGCGGGCCTGGACGTTCTGCTGCGTGATGCCCGTGAGCTCGCCGCCCACCATCGTGCGCGCGACGTCGGCCTCGCGGTTGAACGCCTCCTCGATGGGCACGACCATGAAGGGCACGTTGAGCTCCTCACTGATCGTCTTCGCGCAGGTGCTCGTGTGGTCCGACGAGTACCGCGAGGGCATGTAGAAGGCCCTCATGAGCTCCGCGGTCTTCGCCCGTCGCGCGTCGGCGTCGAGGTCGGCGAAGCGCCTCTGCACGTAGCGCCACGCGATGAGGAGCGTGAGCAGCGAGTCGCGCCCGCCCGAGAGCGCGATGCCGATGCCCTTGAAGGCCTTGGTCTTCTCGAAGTAGTCGCCGATGCCGAGCGAGAGCGCGTCGAGCAGGTCTTCGCAGAAATCCTCGCGCGCGGTGCGGTGCGTCGAGGGCGAGGGGAGAAAGAAGCTCCCGTGCGGAGCTCCCGGGTAGGCGAGCTTCGCGCGGTCGGCGGTGGCGCCCTCGCAGCGGATCACCGAGGGCTTCACCGCGGCGCCCATCGCGTCGATGCAGTCGTTCCGCCACGTGGTGTTCTCGGTGCGGAGGCGCTGCGTGCGGTCGAGATCCACGACGGCCGATGACCACCGCTGCTTCCACCGCGGGGCTTCGACCATGGGGCGACCGTTCTGAAACACGAAGCCGCCGCCGTCGAAGATGAGCCCGTCGTTGGCCCCCACGGCGTTCACGTACGCGAGCGTGCACTGGTTGTCGCCCGAGCGCGTGGCGAGCATCTCGCGGCGCGTGCCCATCACGCCCATGCGATAGGGCGAGGC
>JBPOHC010000131.1:0-1548 GCA_052035985.1 Myxococcota bacterium
GACGCAGAAGACTCCCGCGACGAGCGCGTGGCGGTTCGCGACCCACGAGAGCAGCCCTCCGCGCGCGTCGTCCCAGGCGTAGAGCGCGAGCGCGAGGAGCGCCACGCGAGGCGGCAGCAGGCGGCGAAAGAGCGCGTCGAGACAGACGAGCAACGCGGCGAACCAGAGGAGCGTGTGCGCGTGCATGAGGGCAGCGCTCCCCGGCCAGAACGCGAGGTCGAGGGCGTGCGTCGCGGCCGAGAGGGGCCGCCAGAACGCGACGCGAAAGTCCGGCGCCGCCCACCACGCGCCGAGGTGCTCCATGCGCGTGCGTCCTTCTGCGAGGTCGCCGCTCGCGAACACGAAGCAGTCTCGGAGGAACCCGACGACGCCGCCCCGCCCGTCACGCCAGCGGATCGCCTGGAGGTGCTCGTCGGCGACGAGCGGCGCGAACAACGAGGGGAGCGCGAGCGCCACGCCGACGGCGATCACTGCGCGCGCAGTCCATCGCTCTTCGAGGCGCCGGGTCAACCACGTCAGGAATCGCATGGCGCCGGGTCAATAGGTCGACTTGTCGCCGCCGTCGAGGTGCGCGTCGCCGGAGCGCCGGTCGGTGTTCGCCGTCGCTCCCTGCGCGCACCGCACCCGGTGTCAGCCCGAGTCGTCCCACCGTCGCGCTGGCCCATTGCATCGCGAGCACGCGAGCGCCACGCATCGCACGGGTGGCGGCCCGCCACCCCCCGCCACCCCTTTCCGCCACCCTTTCCGCCACCCCCCGTTTCGTGAAACATCTTCGCAGAAGCGCGTTCGCGCGATGGCACCGCGCTCGCTACGTGGCGCGTCGCCGTGACGCACAACCCCTTCGACGAGTTCGCCAAATCGCTGGTGGTCGACCGCCAGGCGTTCTTCGGCCACGCAGAGACCGAGTGCGAGCTGGCGCGCGACGCGCTCTACGCCGACCTCGCGTGGGAGCCCGATCGCAACCTGCTCCCAAGGCGCTCGCGCGACCTCGTCGATCGCATGGCGCGCGTCGCTTCGTTGTGGGAGTTCGCCCACCGCCCGCCGGACTTCCTCACCGCCGTGACGTGCGTCGAAAAGGTGTGCGCGTGGCATCGAAAGCGCGTCGCGCACGCGAAGGCGCGCCGTTGCCGTGCGCCCCCGATGGCGCCCTTGTGGTTGATCTGCGCGGGCACGCCGCGGAAGCTGCGCCTCGCGCTCTCGTTCGCGCCGATGGAGGACTGGCCGCAGGGCTTCTACAAAGGCCCCGAGGGGAGCGCGCTACGCCTCGTGCTCGTGCGTGAGCTGCCCGTGCGCGCGGACACGCTGTTGCTTCGGCTCATGGGTGCGGGCGCCGTGCTACGTCGCGCGGTGGCCGAGGTCGAGGCGTTGCCCGACGACGCAGAAGAACGCATCATCGCGCTGAGACACATCGAGCGCATCGCACGCATTCGCGCACGCACGGAGCAGAGACGCATGGATGGCAAGCAGTTCGTCGCCGAGACCCACGCCGCGCACCGCGCCTGGACCGAGAAGGTCGAAGCCAGGGCCATGAAGAAGGCCATGAAGAAG
>JBPOHC010001146.1:0-4294 GCA_052035985.1 Myxococcota bacterium
ATGACGCCCTCTCTCGCGCGCTCGATGACAAGGCGACCCACGAGCATGCGGCCGTGGCCCTGTCGCGGAGCACCACGATGTACTTCGCGGATCGCCGCACTGCGCGCCGGATGATCCCGGTGCTGGCGAGCCGCTCGAAGGTGGCGCGGCAGTGGGCGATCGACGCGGTCGCGGCGGTGGGCGGCGACGAGGTGTGGCTAGCGTTGCTTCCGCTCGCCAACGACCGCACCGCCAACGTACGGGCCGCGGTGGGGCGCGCGATCACGCGCCGCTGCGCGCGGGGGCCGTGGGCGGGCGTGCAACGAGACGAGGCGTTGCGGGTGGCGGCGCGATTGCTCGACGACGAGGCGGTCGACGTGCGCGAGTGCGCGGTCGGAGCGCTCAGTCACCTCCGCGTCGACGCCGCGGTGCGCGCGGTCCTGGAGGGGCGCCTCGAGCGAGAAGACAACCCCATCGTCCGCGACCTCCTGGAGTCGGCGTTGCGATCGAGTCCAGGCGAGCGGTCGGGGGCGTAAATTCAACATTGCGATGCAATCCGCAGGCCGATGCAGAATTTCAACGCATCGGGCTGAAGAATGGTGTTAACGTGTTTCGGGCGTGGGGCCGTTATAAACAGTCATGATGCCAGACAAACGAGTGTTTGAGTTGTTACGCGAGGCAATGACGCGTTCGGGCAAGAGTCGCGCGAGCCTGTGTCGCGAGGCCAACGTTGACCGCGTGTTCCTGTGGAACCTATTGAAAGGCAAGGTTCCGCCGCGCGCGAGGGAGGGGCATGAACTGGCGGACCAGGACGAGCGCTACCGCCGCATGGCCGTGGTGCTTCAGATGCCGGACGTGGGGGGCTTCATCAGCCGCGTGGTGTTCGAACAGCGGCAGGGTCACCCGAGCGCGTCGTCGATGACGAAAGCGTTGGGTGATGCCTCGACCTCGGCGAGCGCGCACGCGCCGCTGCACCACGACGATCAACCCGCCTCGATGGCGTTGAGCATCTCGCGGGAGTACCGCAGGCTCGCCGAAGGGGATCGCACCCGCACGGAGTATGCGGGATTCGCGCTCCGAGAGGCGCTGACGTTCTGCGAGATCGCGCAGCGGCAGCCGACAGAGTGGCGACGCATGGTGGACATCGCGCGGCAGCGGGTCGACGCGTATCGGACCTCTGGCAAGAGGTACTTTCCCGGCCGAAGCGGGGCCCCCGAGCGGAGCATCGCTCCGATGACGGACGCAGGACGAGACCTCAGCGAGATGTGGTACATGCTCGGTCGCGCCTCGGAGAACGTCGCCGAGCAAAGCGTCGACGAGGCCCGCGTTCGTCATATCGAGCTGGCGCTGATCTTCTACAAACTCGCGGAGAACAGCGGAGCGTTCGATCAGCCGGAGCCGAGCCGCTCGGACAAGAACGCGTAGCGTCGCCGACGACCGATCTCCTCGGCGCGCCGCAGGAGCGTGAAGGTCCTGGTGAAGTAGGCCCTCCGCACGGCCTTCCCCTCGGCGTCGTTGGAGAAGAACGGGCCCCCGCGGCGAGACATCGCGATAGGGGTGTCGGTCACTTCGTGGCCGTCCACGTGCGGCAGCCACGGGTGGGAAGCCACGCGTCGCATGGCGGGGATGTCCATGAGCGTGTCGATGTATTCGAGGTAGAGCGATCGCAGCTCTGCGTCCTCGACATCGACGGCCCGCACGTCTTGCAACGCCACGACGGAGTGAGCCCACACCGCGAGCGTCTTGCAGAACCCGTCCACCACGTCTGGTGCGGGGTGCTTCATCCGTTGGACCGTCGCGCGGGGCGAGACCGTGTCCCCCGGCTCGAGCAGGTCATCGAGCAGCGCGTAGACGCGGTCGCGCAGGTTGGCGCCGACCGTGGTCGGCGGCGGCGCGTCGTCGAGGCTTCGCAGCCACCGGAAGGCCGCCACGATCTCGCCTTGAAAGTCCTCTGGAGTAGCCTCGGTCAGGATGGACGTGAGCGCGACCCTCAGGCACTTCGCCCACAACACCATGGGCGACGTCAGGGCCGCCGTGTCGTGCGTCTGGAGGACGCCGTATACGAGCGACGGACCGGCGACGAACCAGAAGCGTCGACCCGTGCTCGCGCGCTCCTCGCCCGCCCGACTGGTCGCGAGCCAGAGCATCCAGTCCGCCGCGGTCTCCTCCATGGCGTTGATGATCCCCTCCTCGAAGGGCCGCGGGATCTCGGGCAGGGGCGCTTCGGACGAAGCCCCGTCGCGCGGCGGAAACCCCAGCTTGATGCTCGCACGGTGTTTGGCGACGCATGCCCTGACGCCCTCATGGAAGTGACCGAGTTCGTGCGCGTGCACCCAGTAGATCGGGTGATGGATCGAGATGGGCGAGATGCTCGTGATGTGGCGAGAGCCGCCGTGATCGTCGAGCATCGGAGGCGCGCCGAAAGGCTCGATGACGATCGGCGGGGTCAGGCCGAAGTATCGAGAGATCGCCCCGAGGTACGCGACGAAGGCGTTGTGCGCGGTGCTGTACCCGGCGAATGCCTCGAACGCGAGCGGCGCGGTCGGCGGGTGGTTGGGCGCCTCGCGACGGACGCGCGACGCCACCAGGGACTCGAGCTCATACAGGCGCTGCATCGTGTCGCGGCGCGAGACGGGATCGCCGCGCACGAGGTCGTCGACGAAGGCCTCCACGTCGAGGAAGCCGTCGAGGTCTCCATCGAGGACGCCCGCGCCGGTGGTGAGCAGGTTCTGACCGTTGTTGGCGGCGACATATGGAAGGTGCTGCGCGTGAGCCTTGTCGAGCCAGAGGCGAACCCACGACTCGGGGTCGTCGGGGTCGAGCAGCCGGGCCTTGTGTCTCCACAAAGACTGCTGCGCCTCCGCGGGCGCGTGCGGGTCGGCGTCTTCGACGCCGTGCTCGCGGAGCGCGACCTCGACAGTGGTCGCTGACGCCCCGATCCCTCGGAGGCTCTCGGGAAAGGTGTTGCGCGGCTCCAGGCCGGTGACGTGGGCGAGGCCGTCTGCGAGCGATTGATGGCGGAGCTCCCCGTGCTCGATAGGCACGACCTCGAACGCGCCGAAGAGCCCGAAGGCGACCGTCTCGGAGAGGGTCCTCGTCTCGCCGCAGATCGCCCGAGCGGCCGCCTCGAGGGATTCCCGTTGCACCTTTCGGGTCCCCGGCGGGTAGCGCATGCGAAACAGGAGGCGCGCGTTGGAGGCCGCGGTCGCGCTGGGATTCTCGTGGCGCGCGAGGCCCCACCCCCGGCGTTCGCGCTCAATCTGCATGCCCAGAAGGCTCGTCGAGTTCGCGAAGAGCGGGCTCCTCCGCCATGCCTCCGACAACCCTCCGAGCTCCTGCCCCTGGTCGACGCTGTCGAGGGTCGTGCGGCGCATCGCCTCGACGAAGGCCGCCACCTGCTCGACGCGCGAGCAGCGTGCGATGGCGACGAGCTCCATCGCGTCGAGGCCCGACAGGAACGTGATCCGGGCTGGAGGCAGGTCATCAGGCCGGTCGGGCACGAGCGCGTCTTCGATCTCTCGTACCCGATCCCACAACGCGTTGCCTGGTCGCGTGAGCCGCTGCGCGAGCTGATCGGCGAGGGTCGCCGGAGCGTCCTTGTCTGTGTTTGTTGTCACGATGGGTGCGCGGGCCTTCAAGAACGGCGACAACTTGAAGTAGTGGACGCTCACAAGCGGGCTCGCGCCATCCGCCGCAAACACCGCGTCCGGACGGGTGGCGTACGCTCGGTGTAACGGCGGCGGGTTCTGGCTCGAGAGGGCCTCAACCCAGGTCGGGATGCACGCGCCGATCGGGCGGCGAAATGTGAGCGTCGACCCCAACGGCGGCGCATAGAAAGGGAACAGCTCGTTGGTGAGCAGAATCTCGACGATGTCGGTGTGTCCGAAGGTGGCGACGCGCAGCGGCGGCTCATCCACGATGCCGCGCTTGTGAAGCTTTTCGAAGCGCGTGTGGAGCGCGTCGAGGTTCTCCGTGTAGGTGCCTCCCCGAACCCCCAGCTCGTAGATCGTCACGAGTCTCATTGAGCGCGCGACGCTAGATCAATCCGCTAGAGACCGCATGCGCAAATCAACTGTGCGGTGGCGCGGCTCGTGGGTTCGTTGCCATCCCACTTCAGCGGCGCCCAATCCGTGACCCACCTCACGGCGATGGCGTGACCCACCTCGCGGTTGATCTCGTCGGGCGGTGACGGCGGGATCGTGACCCACCCGCCGGGGCGCTCTCGCGTGGCCGGCGCGTGCGTGGGCTGCTCACGTGATGAAGCTCCGCGAGCGCTCGCGTTGCACCCAGTGCCGGACGTGGTTCATCCCCTCGG
>JBPOHC010000080.1:0-5651 GCA_052035985.1 Myxococcota bacterium
GTCCTCGGGGGGAACCTGATCGCGTGGCTGAGCTTCGGGAGGCCGTCTGTTCTGCTGTCGCAGACGCCGTAGCCCGAGAGGTCGACGCTCGACGTCGAGGTGTTCACGAACTCCACGAAGTCGTTGCCCGTGGCGCCGATCTCGTTGACCACGAGCTGCGTGGCGACGGGGTCGACGTCGCCGCAGCCCGCGCAGGCCATCACCGCCAGCGCGGCGCAAGGGATACAGTCGCGCAACGTCATCGGTTCTCTCCGGTCGCTCGCGGGGCTTTCGCAGGGAGGTGAAGGGTGATCGCGACGCCCGCGGTCCACCAGTGGATGTCGTCGGTGTCTTGCGTCGCCTGGCGCGCGTAGGGCAGGTCGAGCGTCGCGCGGCCCTCGCGCCCGTCGAAGACGTGCGAGAAGCGCGCGAAGGGGCCCACCGAGAGCACCGGGAGCACGTCGAACGCGAAGCCCACGCCCGCATCGAGGCCGAAGCGCGTGGCGGTTCCAGGGATGTACGCGCCCGCGTTCGCGTCGATCCAGAGGTGACCGAAGGACCCGACGCGCGGTTCGAACCTCACGCCGAGCGTCCCTCCCACGAGCGGCAGCGGGCGGCGGTCTCGGTAGAAGCGTCCGTACACCGCGCTCGCCTGCGCTGCGAGGGGGCCCACGACGCGAAAGCCGATCCTCGCCGTCGCTTCGAAGGTCGCGGTGCCCGCGCTGATCGCGTCGTGGTCGAAGTCGTGGAGCATCGTGCCCCCGCCGAACTCGGCGCCGAAGGACCAGCGCCTCGCCTGCGCCCACGAGAGCGACGGGGCGAGCGCGACGAGCGCGAAGATCATCGCGGGGAGCGTTGCGCGTGAGGGCCTCATCGGTGCACCAGATCGAGCTCGAGGCGCGCGTTGACGCCGACCATGTTCACGTTCGGGCTGTCGATGAAGTCGGGCATGTCGCGCTGATAGAAGAGCTGAAAGCGCCAGTTCGAGACCTCGACCGAGAGCGCGGCGCCGACGCGGAATCGGTCGTGGCGCACGGCGTCGTCGAAGCGCGTCCAGTGCTCGACGAAGGCGTTGGCCGTGAGCGGTCGCGCGAAGCCCCACTCGAGGTTCACGCGGTTGCGCCACATGTCGCGCGTGTCGTCGTACGTGTACCCGCTCTTGACCTGGCCCACGGTGCGCCACTGCACGCGAGAGCGGAGCTCGACGTCGAAGCGACGGAAGACCCTGAACTGCGCCATCAGGTCGCCGTGCACGAGGTGACCCTCCTCGACCTCGTCGAAGCTGTTGGTGCGCCAGAGGTAGCGGTACCCGACGCCGAGCCGCAGCGGGCCGATGATCCTGTAGTCGGCCTCGACCTCGGGGATCACCCTTCGAAGCCCGTAAAGCGTCGAGAAGCGCGCGCTCTGCGAGAAGGTCAGCCGCAGTCGGCGCAGGGGCACGACGCGGACGCCGACCTCCGTCCACACCTCGGTGGTCTCGGCGTTCGCGCGCGCTTCGGAGGGCGTGAGCGAGAGCGCCGCGGCGATCGTCGCCGCGAGCACCACTGCGCGAGGGCGCGAGCCCGGGGGCGTTTCGCTGCGCACGGTCGATGGCACCGGACTCTTCATCTGCACCTCCTCGCGCGAGGGACGCGCGCGCCGGTGACGGGTCCGACGCCTCTCCCTCGTGTATGGGAGCGACGGGCGCTCCGCTTCGACAAGAATGATCGCGTCGCGCGTCATCGCGCTCACGGGGCTTCGAAGAGCGAGCACGCGGGGCGGCTCGACGGGCGGTCCGCGCGCGTCGCCGCGGGGCGTTCGGTCTGCACGATGCGCCGAAAGCGCCCCCAGTCTTCGAAGACCAGCTCGGTGTATCGGGTCGATCGCAGCGCCTGCTCGTCGACGAAGCCCGCGACGTCGCGCGCGATGAGCGCCGCCTGCGGAGGGGGCCGCGGCAGCGAGCGCAGATGGATCGACGCGAGCCTCCTCGCGAGCGTTCGCGCGAGCTCGGTGAGCGCCTCGGGCGTGCCGAGGCGTCCGCGCATGCGGGTGACGCGAATGCCCTTGGCCGCAGAGGTTTCGGTGCGAAGCTGCACGGGGCATCCCCGCCACGACGCGGCGCCCCAGTAGGGGTCTGCGTCGGGCCGCGACCAGAGGAACCCGCGCGCCGCGAGCACCCGCGCGACGGGGTCTACGTCGATCGACGCGTCGGGGGTGACGGCCTCGGGGAGCTCCTTGATCTCGACGACGACGTCGTCTTCGGGCGCGTCGCTCGGTCCTCTCAGGAGCACGAGGAGCCTCGCGGTCGATCGGCTCGCGGCGCCGCGTCCGATGGCGCGCGCGACATCGAGGGGCGTGAAGAAGCGCGCGTCGGGCGGGGCGCTCAGCGTCTCGCGGTAGCGCTCGAAGAGCTCGGGGAGCGCGTCGATGGCCGCGCGCGACGCGTCGAGGAGCTGCTCGGAGGGATCTCTCGGGTCGACGGGACCGCGCTTGAGGCGTCTCGCGTCACCCGAGATCACCGTGAGCTCGTCGAGCTCTTCGCGGCGCGTGGCGTCGTCGGTCGCGCGTCGCGTGAGGTCTTCGACGATCGCCCCCTCGTGCGGTGCGGCTTCGCGGTGAGCTTCGCAAATGGCTTCTGCGTAGGCCCGCGCGGTCTCTCGCGCGATGGCGGTCGCGGCCGACGCAGCGGCGCGTCTCGCGGATTGGGAGTTGGGGTTCGAATCTCGCGCGGCGACGCAGAGGCCGACGGTGAGGCGGCGGAGGTCCCAGAGGTAGGGGAGGCGCGCGGCGGCGTCGAGGTCGTCGGGCTCGAAGGTCACGCGCCCGTCGCGGCCGAGGAGCGTGCCGAAGTTCTCGACGTGGGGGTCTCCGACGCCGAGGGGCATGGGGCTCGCGACGGAGAAGCGTGAGCGAGAGAGCCCCGCGGTGTTGTGGATCCAGTCTCGGCGAAAGAGCGAGAGCGTGGCGCGGTAGAAGCTCACGGGCGACGAGGCCATGTGCGCGTTGCGGCGCGCGTCGAAGGCGCCGTCACGCGACGAGAGGAAGGTCGCGCGCAGGAGGTCTCCGCGGTGGTTGCCCGGGTGATGCCGACACGAGAGCGAGAGCGTCACGGTCGTCGCGAGCGCGACAAAGGAGCGTGAGAAGCGGTGTCTGGCGGGCGTGAGGCTCAACGGGGGCGCAACGCTACCAGAAGCCTCGCGGTCGTCACTGACCGCGGCCGGGGTAGGGCCGCGCCTGCTTGACGATGAGCGAGGGGGCGCCCCAGCCGTTGTCGTTGTCGAACTTGAACTCGACGTCCATCGCGTACCAGCCGGTGTTTCCTGCGGCGGGGCCGTAGGCGGGCGAGAAGCGCTGGTGGATGGCCTGGAGCGCGACGCCGAGCTGATGCACCTGCGTGGTGGTGAGGACGTTGTGGCCCGAGGGCACGAGCGTCGAGCGCGCGATGTACGTCACGGGCTGTCCCGGCTGGTTGAAGTAGTAGAGGAACTGGTCGCTCTGCACGCCGGGCGGAGGGTGCACGACCTCGGCGTTTCCGCCGAACTGCACGTTGACGTAGAGGGCGGGGTCGAGGCCCGAGGCGTCGAAGGGGTTCGAAGTGACCGCGACGCCGTTGGCCTCCTCGTCGGGGAAGTTGTGGTGCACCAGCAGGGCCATCGCGACGCTGCGGTGATCGACGCCGTAGTAGCTCCGCTCCTCGTAGGTGCGGAACGACCACGCGCTCGAGTACGCCTCGCGGATCGCGTCGAGCATGTCGTCGAGCCTGTTGGGGTCGCCCGAGTGCGACTCGTAGCAGCCCGAGCAGGGGAAGCCCTCGAGGTCCTCGCTGTTGGTGCTCGTGCGGAAGCGGAGCTTGTTCGTCGCGCTGGCGAAGCGACCCGCGGCGCGCTCCCGCAGCGCCTGCTGCAGAGACGTGTCGACGGCGCCCGCGCGGATCACGCGCTGGAACTCCCCGAGCCGCGCGGCCCTGTAGGCGGGCTCGGTGCGGAAGCGCGCGTCGGCCTGGAGCGCCGCGAGCCTGTCCCACAAGCCGTTCTGGCGCATGAAGAGGTCGTAGAAGTACACCGGGATCGCGAAGGCCGGACGCACGGGCACCCCGTCGGTGCGCGCGAGGATCGAGTACTGCGCGGCCTTGCCGCCGAACGCTCTCACCGCGTTGCGGATCGCGTCGCGGAGCGTCTGCGCGCCCGTGGGCTCGGGCGTGACGCTCTCGATGTCGGCCACGCTCGTGACCGTGAGATCGAGCGCGGGGAGCGTCACCGCTGCGGGCCTGTGCGCCGTCCAGAAGGTCTCTGCGTCGGCCTGTGCGACCTCTCGGATGCTCCACCCGTCGGAGCGCGCCACGAGCTCGACGAGGTGGCCTTCGAGCGCGCGGAGGCGCGGGTCGGTCATCGCGCCGCGCAGGCCCATGTTGGGCGTGTGGCGGTTCTGCGAGAGCACGTTGACGTGCGAGAGCGGCGTCTGAAACGTCTGCGTGATGAGCCCCTGCACGACGGAGATGTCGTTGGGGGCCTCGTCGAGCACGACGATGTCCTCGTACGAGAGGTAGAGCGACGCGAGCGACGTGGCCGTGGCGAAGCGGAGCCGTCCGATGGCGGTGCCGAGCGTGAGGGGCTGATACGCGATGCTCGCGTAGAGCTGGTCGGTGGTGACCACGCGCACGCCCGAGGGGAGCGAGCGCGCCATCGACTGCACCGCGTCGGAGGTCGCGTGAAACTGGAGCGCCGGGCCGAAGAACGCGGCGCCCTTCACGGCGTTGAAGAGCGTGGTCGCCATGGCGGCCGAGGCCGTGTCGTAGGGCGAGAGCTCGAGGGCCCACGCGCCGGCGCCCTCGTAGTGGGTCACCGCGCCGAGGATGAAGCGTCGGCTCGGGCTGAAGTACTCCGTGGTGTTGAACTCGGTGAGCGAGGGGACCACGGCCATGCCGTTGCCCGAGAGGTGCGTCGACACGAACGCGTAGTGGATCTGGAAGCGCTGGCTGTTCTGGAAGTAGAGCGAGCCCGTGGACGTGTCGTAGACGACCTTGACCGAGCGCGCGCCGGGGAGCGTGGCGTCGAGGGGCTCCGACGCGAGCGCGTTGAAGTCCGCGCCGCACTGCACCTGTCGCTGCGAGTCGGGGGCCGTCGCGCCCGTCGCGATCGCGCACGTCCCTTCGGTGATGCGGATGTCGGCGCTCTGCGCGGGGGCCGCGTCGGCGCCGCAGCTCGCTGTCGCCGCGGCGAGGCCGAGGGCCGTGAGGATCGTGCGGAGCGTTGCCATCGTGGGCCTCATCGGAGGGAAGCGTCAGGGGGTGAGCGCGAAGCAGTAGAAGCCGCCATAGCCGCCGCCGGAGCCGACGGTGGGCATGCTCAGGATCGGCGGTCCCATCTCGATGAGGCTCACGCCGGGCGCGCAGCCGGCCTCGTCGAGCGACGACATCCAGTTGTTCATGCTGCCGCCGCCGGGGCCGGGACCAGGGCCGCCCATTCCGCGGGGCCAGGAGTGACCGACGCGAGGGCGACCCTCGGTGGCGCGGTCTCCGCGCGCGCTCGTCCAGTCGAGGCAGGTGCCGGTGTTCGAATAGAGGCGCCCCTGGGTGTTCGAGCCCGTGAGCATGTCGTGGTTGTCGACCGGTCCCGCGGTGGGGTCGGGCGCGTGGTTGGGCACGCCGTCCTCGTTGGGGAAGTCATTGCGGATCGCGGGGTCGGCCGACGTGG
>JBPOHC010001139.1:0-18851 GCA_052035985.1 Myxococcota bacterium
CGGGGCGGAGCCTAGCCCGATCGTGCCGCGCCCGCCACTGGGGGTGCCTTGGTCGCGTCCCCGGGCCGTGCGAAGCTCGGGGGGAGGCTCGACGTGGCGACGAAGGACGGACGCGGCGGCTCGAAAGACGGCGCCCCACGGCGTGAGGGCCGGCGGGACGTCGACGTCGCCGACCTGTCCGAGAAGCGGCGCGCGGCGATGAAGGCGGTCGGTGGGTCCCGGAGCCCGCGCGTCGAGGCCCCGGGCGCGGGCGCTGCGGGCGCGGGCGCTGCGGGCGCGGGCGCTGCGGCGGGCGCTGCGGGCAGCAACGCTGCGGGCAACAACGCGGCGGGCAGCAACGCGGCGGGTAGCAACGCGGCGGCCAGCAACGCGGCGGGCACGAAATCCAGCGGAAGCTCCACGCAGGTCTCCGTCGATGCGGACCTCTCGTTCACGCTCGAGAAGCTCAAGCAGGAGGGCGCGATCACGATCGAGATCATCCGCATGCAGGAGGGCCAGACCGTCGACGCGATGGAGAAGGCCGCGATGGATCTCATCAAGGAGAACATCATCAACGACTTCTTCAAGCCGGCGATGACCGACCAGCCGCAGAACCCCATCGCGCAGGCCGCGGGCGCCATCGGCGCGGTGACCAACGCGCTCGGTGGCGCGAGCACTTCGAACACCAGCTCAGGCAGCGCGGGCGGCGGGACGAAGGTGCAGATCGGCTTTCAGCTCCAATACAAGAAGCAGGAGGAGCTCAAGACCGTCACCTTCAACTTCAGCGAGAGCGCGCCCGAGACGCGCAAGCACTGCCCCAACGGCTTCTTCTCCGCGCTCGTGACGGCGACGGAGAAGGCGAAGCAGATCCGCGAGATCAACCTCGACGACCCGTTCTTTCAGACCCTCGAGGTGCAGGCGAGCACGATCGCCGACTTCGAAGCGACGAACCTCAAGTCCATCGCGCTCGACCTCCAGTACCACGACGCGGGGGGCACCGTTCAGTTCACGCCGACGCACGCCGAGGCTGGCTCGTTCAGGAGCTTCCGCAGCGGCGACGACCTCTCGTACCGCTACCGGATCAACTACCAGTTCGGTCAGGCCGAGCGCATCGCCGCGCAGCGCTACAGCTACGAGACGCCCTGGAGGACCACCGTCACCCGCGCGCTCGTGGTGAACCCCCCCGAGGACATCGCGATGCTCCAGGTCTATCTGGAGGCCGGCGTCGTCGACTGGGAGATCGTCTCGAAGATCGAGACCAGGCTCCGCTACGAAGACCGCGCGCACGACTTCGCCACCGAGCGGACCTTCTTCATCGCGGCCGAGAGCCAGCGGCAGCAGTGGTCGGTGCGCCTCACGGACCCCGCGCTCGGTCGGTATTTCGTCCGCAACGTGTGGCACCTCAAAGACGGGAGCTCGATCACCGGCGTCGAGCAGCCCTCGTCGGTGGCGCACCTCTTCGTCGGCGACCCCTTCGTCGATCGACTGCCCGTCATCATCCAGCCCCAGATCGATCCGTCGAAGGTGCTGCGCGTCGTCGTCGAGCTCCAGTACGACGACGCGGAGAACGACCTCGTCGTGCGCAAGAACGTCGAGCTCGTCGCGCCGAACTATCGATCGACGAGGGTCGAGCTCCCGATCATGAACCGCGACCGCCGCGAGTACGCGTACAAGGTCAGCCTCATCAGGGCCAACGGCGGCGCAGAGAACCAGCCCCTCGTGCGCACCGAAGACCTCTCGATCGCCATCGCGGAGGCCGGGGGAGGGGTCTACTACGACGTGAGCCTCGTGCTCCTTGGAGACCTCGCGCAGAAGGGCATCGACGCGCTCCAGATCGACCTCCGGGCGGAGCCCCCCGAGGGCGAGGTCGTCACCATCGAGAGCCACCTCTTCGAGCGCGGCGGCGACAAGAAGGCCACCCGAAGACTCTTCGTCCGCGCCGATCGCCAGCGGCAGTTCGAGTACCGCACCACGATCTTCTTCACGAACGGGACGCAGGCCGAGGGCGACTGGATCCTTCACCAGAAGAACATCCTGCCGCTCTCGCTCGCGAGCCTCGTGCCCTGACGGCTCTCCCTTCGGACCAGCACCAGAAACGGTCTCCCGCCATGATCGACCTCGGCCGCCCGTCCTTGCACAGCGAGGGCGTCACGATCTTCCCCGATCACGCCGCCCCCACGCGGTTTCACTACCTCCCCGACGCGCCGCGGCTCCGCGTGCGCCCCGACGGGACGCCCGACGTGTCGCTCCTCAAGTACCGCTTCGACGAGGCCCTCGAGACCGCGCTCGGGGCGGGCCTCCTCTCGATCACCGTCGACCTCGGCGTCGACGACGGGGTGCTCACGCGCCTCAGGTCGCGCCTCGCGCAGCGCTTCGAACTCACGGAGACCCCGCAGCTCTCGCCCGTCACCGCCGACAGCGGGACGTGCGAGCTGGTGCTCATCGAGCGCTCCTCGGCCGACGCGCCTACCGCGCGCGACGGCGCCGCGGGGTTGGACCTCGTCGAGCGCATCCTCGGCGCCTCGACGCCCTCGCTCTACGGCGACAACACCGCGACCTTCTCCGCCGTGCTCTCGGCGGAGGGGGCCTCGCTCGTCGAGGGCGCGCTGCGCGGTGGGGGCCTCCCCGCGGGCGTGGTGTACAAGCTCCGGCTCGTCGGCGTACGCCCGGCGCTGCGGGCGCAGTTCACGGCCCGCTGGCAGGACGCCTGGCACTTCTACGAGAACCGCTTCCGCGGAGGCCAGCTCCTCCTCGCCGCGGACATCGGCGAGACCGTGCAGGAGCTCGTGCAGAGCCAGACGATCCAGCTCTCGGTCGACGAGCTCGTGCCCGCCGACGAGCGGCCCGCGGTCTACGATCGCGTGCTCGCTCGCGTGCAGGACTACGTGCTCGAGGCGCTCTTCAAGCCCACGCTGGGTCAGACGCCTCCGCCCGAGCCCGACCCCGAGGGGGGCGCGATGGCGACCATCGGTCGGCTCGTGAAGGGGGTCACCGGCGTGTTCGGCTTCACCTACAGCCTCCGCGACATCGATCGCAGCGAGTTGAAGACCCTCACGTACAGGCTCGCGGCCTCGCAGGCCGAGCGCTTCACGGTCGCGCCGCAGGGGAGCCTCGGGCTCCTCCTTCGCGACGCCGAGGGACGCCCCCTCGACGCGGATCGCTTCATCACCGTCGTCGAGGCCGCGGCCTCGCAGGAGATGCACTTCGACGTGGGCGTCGCGGTCGACCTCGCGGCGGAGGGCGTTGCGTGCATCGAGGTCGTCCTTCGGTACGGAGCGCGCGTCGAGCACGTGCTGCTGGAGCCCGCTGCGCCGCGCAAGACCGTGAGCTTCTGGTATCGCGAAGAGGACGGCCCCGCGCTGAAATACCAGTTCGTCGCGCAGCTCGCGGGTGACGAGACCTTCGTGCCCGCGTCACCCTCGAGCGGAGGCGCCGCGCTGACGTCCGCGGAGGGCATCACCAGCGCGCGCGTGCTCCGCGTCAACCCTCGCGACCTCTACCGCCGCGTCGCGGTGAGGGCGCTCGCCGACGGCGTGCCCTTTCAGCGATTTCCGCTCGTGCTCGTCGACCTGAGGGCCGACGCTGTCGAGCGCGACTGGAGCGCCACACACACGCTCACGCTGACCGCGCAGACGGCCGAGGCTCGCTGGTCGCTCCGCGCGGCGCCCGACGTCGAGGTGCGCATGCGATCGCGGGTGCGCTACGTCGACGCCGCGGGCGCGGAGACCGTCACCGACTGGGCCCCCGTCGAGGGCGAGTTCGTCGTCGTCGGCGATCCGTTCCCCGATGTGCTCGACGTCCAGATCCTCGGATCGGCGCGCTTCGGCGCTGAAGTCTCTCGGCTCGTCGTCGAGCTGCGTTCGACGGCCGAGCCGTCGCGCGTCGACAGCCGCGTGCTCAGCGCGGCGCAGCCCTCGGCCACGTGGTCGCGTCCGCTGCGCGACGCGACGCGGCGCGGGTATGAGTACCGCGTGACGGTGCACACCACGCGGGGGGAGGTTCGGACCGGGCAGTGGCTCGTCGGCGCCGATGCGAGCCTCGTGGTCGGAGAGGGCTTCGCGCAGCTCCGACAGGTGCAGGTGATGCTCCTCGGGAGGAGCTTCGCGAGCCTCAAGCTCCTGGGGGTCAAGGTCCGCTTCTCCTTCACCGACGCCGAGGCCGGCCTCTTCGCCGAAGACGAGGTGCTCGTGCAGGACGCGAAGGAGCCCCTGCGCTTCACGTACCCCGTCGCCGACGTGGAGCGACGCGCCTTCACGTATCAGCTCACCCTCATCGGTGAAGACGGCGAGTCGCGCGCGCTCGACCCCGTCACCACGTCAGACAAGCTCGCTGTCGTCTCGCTGAAGTAGGCGCCGCCCATGTTGACCACCGAACCGCCCGTCTATCAGCTGCGCGGCGTCACCGTCTTTCGCGACCACGAGGACCCGGACCAGTTCTACTTCCTCCCGCCGCCACCGCGGCTCGCCGCGGTGCCTGACCGCAAGGCGCTGGCGCTCTACAAGTACCGCCGCGACCTCACCGACAACCCGGCGCTCGACCCCGCCCGCGCGCTGGGGGCTGGCCTCGCGCTCTTCGACCTCGAAGCCGCGCTCTCCGCGGAGGCCCTCGCCGCGGTGCGCGTCGCGCTGGCGCGCGAGTCCGGTCGATCGGAGGTCCGGCTGACGCCCGTGCAGTTTCGATCGGGCGAGGTGCGCGCGATCGTCGGTCACGAAGACGGCGAGCGCATGGTCGTCGACCTCATGGAGTCGCACGCCGCGCCGCTCACCGCGCCGCACAGGGCGACCTTCGCCCTCGCGCTGACCGCGCAGGGGGCAGCCCTCGTCGAGCGCGCGGCCGCCGGTGAGTCGCTGCCCGTGGGCGCGGTGTACGAGCTCCGCTTCCTCGCGCTGACGCCGAGCCTGCACGCGCGCGTGGACCTCGACTACGGCCGCGCCTACGAGCGCCTCGCCGCGTCGCTGGGGCTTCGATACAGCTGCCTGCGCGCCGAGCTCGACGGAGAGATCAGCCGCCTCGTCGACGCGGGCGCGGTGCGCATCGAGGTCACCGCGTTCGTCGACAGCGACGACCAGAAGCGCCAGGAGGCGATGCTGCGCGACCTCGTGGCGCGCCGTCTTCAAAGCGATTTCTTCGCGCCGACGCTCCCGCCCGCGCCGACGGTGGGCGGCGAGCCCTCGGCCTCTTCGGCGATGTTCGTGCTCAAGGCGCGGCAGCAGGTTGAGGCCGTGCTGAAGGCCTTCACCCTCACCTTCGACGGCCGCGTCTCGGTCGAGCTGAGTCACATCGTCTGCGGCTTCCTCTCGACGCTGGTCGACGGCGCGACGGCGGAGGTGAGGGCGCTCGACCTCGACGACCCCTTCTTCGCGACGCTGAACGTGTCGGTGAGCGCGCCGATCGACTTCTCGGAGATGCCCGATCTCCGCGAGGCGATCGTCTCGGTGTCGCACGGCGACCTGCGCCGTGACTTCACGTTCTCGCGCGCCCTCGGAGACCGCGCGGTGTTTCGCGCGGCGATCCAGGGCGCCGCCGACGACGAGTACGCGTATCGCGTCGAGTACCTCTTCGAGCCCGACGCGGGCCACGGGCCGACGCGGATCTCCGTCGGGCCGCTGCGCGCCCGCAGCCGCGCGCTGACGCTCAATCCGCTGGAGCACCTCCGCTATCGGCGGCTCCGCTTGATCTCCGATCCCTTCGATCCGGCGGTGGTCCTCAGGGTCCGCGCGCGCGTTCGCGCCCTCGTCGCGAACGGCGGCGAGGAGCTCGCGCGCGAGGAGTTCGAGGTCGACCCCGCGCGAGACGCCCCCGTGTTTCGAATGCGCGTCGCGGACCTCAGCGCTGCGCCTCCGCTGCTCCGCGTGGCCGTGACCTGGTACGACGCCGCGGGGCGAGGGCACGACGTCGACGAGGTCGACGCGCCCGGCGACACCTTCGTGGTGCGCGGACCCTTCGAAGCCGTGCTGCGCCTCCTCGTCGTGCCCGCCGTCGACTGGACCGCGGTGCGGCAGGTCAACCTCGACCTCCGCTACGACGACGGCGACTACAGCGTGGCGCGCGCGCTGCTGTTCTCCTCGTCGGCGAGCCAGACCGCGGAGATCCCGCTCCTCCACGGCGATCGACGGAGGTATCGCTGGCGGACCTTCGTCGTCCGACACGACGGATCGATCAACGCGTCCGACGCGAAGACCGCCGAGGAGGCCGTCCTCGTGCTTCGCGACGAGAGGCCGCGGACGCGCGAGCTGACCATCGCCCTCGTCGGCGAGGCCAACGATCTGCTGGGCGTCCGCGTGGAGCTCTGGGCGAAGAACGCGATCGGCGACGAGGAGCAGGCGAGCGCCTTCGTGCAGCCCGGTCAGCGCGTGACGGTCACGCTCCCGCTCGATCAGGGCGGGGCGCTCAGGTACCGATACGAGACCCGCAGGTATCGCGCGGAGGGCGATGAGCCGGGGCGATCGGGCGATGGGGATCGGGCGATGCTCGCGCTGTCGACGAGCGAGTGATCAGCTCACGCGGGGCAGGTCGAGCAGGAGGAGCTCGCCCGTCTCGGTGCCTTCGAGGGTGCGCGCGCTGCCCGCCGCGAAGATGTATGTGATCTTGTATCGGAACGGGGGTACGGCCCCCTGCGTCGACCGCCAGGTGAACTGCCCCGCGTGCCTCGGATCGATCGAGAAGGTGCTCTGCGGCGCGCCGTCGATGGCGGGCCAGAGGGTGACCACGGCGCGAAGGAGCTGACCGCTCGTGAGGGCCTCCTGGAGGAGGTCGGTCATCACGGTGATCTCCGCGCCGGTGGCCGCGGGCTGCGTCGTGGGCGTCTGCGGCGTCGCGACGGCGGGCGCTTCGACCTCCTGGGTGTAGAGGTCCCAGGGGGCGCCCTGGAGGCGCAGCGCGCGGATGCGCTCCTCGACATCGGCGCGCGTGAGGCCGCCGAAGTGCGTGCCGTCGGAGAGGGCGAGGGTGTAGCGACGCGTGGGGCTCTCGCGGAGCGCGTTGATCGTCACCTCGCGGTCGCGAAGCAGCAGCGGACGCCGCTGGGCCACCCCGGGGGGACCGTCGCGGTAGACCGAGAAGAACTCCAGGGCGAGCGAGGGCTGGCGTGCGCCGGAGCCCGCGAGCTCGGACATCGAGAGAGGGAGCGAGAGGTCCCACGGCGGGTCGGCGGAGCGGAACGCGTGCGAGACGCGAGGCGTCGGGTCACCGTCCGCGAAGACCTTCACCTCCACGCGGTCGATCTGGCAGGTCATGGGGTCGCTCGCTGACGCCGCGGGCACGACGGCGGCGACCACGCGGTTGAACAGAACGGGCGCCGGGTCGCTGTGCCACGTCTGGAGCCACTGGTCGGGGGTGCGCCCCTGGACGCGCATCGAGGCGACGGCGAAGACCAGATCGCTCCAGGTGCGGGTGGGGTTCGAGAGGTCCACGGCGAACGAGGCGGTCTCGTTGTCCTTGAGCGTGGTCCCGGCGCTCTCGATGAACTCCCGCTCTTCGGCCTCGAAGACGAGACCCTGGCTCGCGCCGCGGTCGAGGAGAAAGGTCTTCAGCGAAGGGAGGAGCACGGGGGACGACAGGAGGTTACCGAGCTGGAGCAGCGTGGCGTCGCCGTCGCCGCTCACGAGCCTCACCTTGAGCGCGTTGGACGTGAGGTCGTCGAGGCGGAGGAGCACCGGGACGCTCTGTTTGAGGTCGTTCGCGCGGAGCTCGACGGTGCCGCGAAGGCCGCGACGGAGCAGCTCGCAGAAGATCGGATACGCGTCGAAGGGCATGTCGAACATGAAGAGGAGGCGCCGCTCGGCGGCGATGTCGACCTCTCGAAATTGAATCCCCTCGGGGAGCGACTGCCACGCGTTGTCGGCGGAGGCCCCTTGAAAGTCCGTGTGGAAGCTCGCGACGAGGCCGCTCGCCGCCACGAGCCGCACGAAGGGCACCGTGTTGCTGAGCACGTTCGCCTGGACGTGGTCGCGCAGCCGCTCGCGGTCCTCGACGGAGATCCACGGCAGGGCGCAGAGGGTGACCGTGATGCGCTCGTTGCTCGACGGCCCGTCGGGGCGATAGAACTTCGCGTGGAAGGGCGGGACCGCGGGCGAGGGCGCGTCGGGCGTCTCGGGGGCCTGATAGAACCCGAGCTTGTACGCCGTCGGGAGGTAGAGGAACTCGTCGGGGCGGTCGGATTGCTTGTAGAGAAGCGGCGCGCCCGCGCCGGAGTTCACGGGGTTCCAGGCGCTGTGGCCCGCGCGCGGCCGGTCGGGGTACACCTCGGGGTGATCGGCCTGCGGGAAGAAGATCTGGATCGCGTACTCCTGCGGGTACTCGCGGCCCTCTGCGCCGTCGAGCGGCCGCTCAGGGAGGCTGTGCGTGATCGCTCCGTTGACGGTAGGGGTGTCGCCCTTGACGACCAGGACCCAGCCGTCATCTCCCTTCTTGAGAAGGTCGTTGTTGAGCGAGAGGTGAAGCCTGAGCGGGCTCCCGCCGGCGATCTCGAGACAGGGCCTCTGGTCCGGGCCGAGGAGCGTCGCGGTGAGCGCGACGGGCTCCTGCCACGCGACCACGACGTCGAGCGCGCTCGGGGCGTCGACGACGAAGGCCATCGATCGCGGCAGCGAGATGGGCTCCGGCGCGGGGCCCCTGGGCGGGCGCCGCGTCGGGAACGGACGGCTCGGGAGCCCGACGTTCAGGAGCTTGGGCTTCGCCATGAGGACCATGGTCGGCGTCGGGGGGCGAGGCGCGAGCGGCATGCTGTGAACGAGCTGGCCGACTGCGCCTTCGTCGCCCGCGCGGCTCACGGTCACCGTCCAGTCCGAACCCGAGCGCGCGAGGATCTCGGCGCTCAGCTCGGCGCTCATGCGCAGCGGGCTTCGCTGGGAGGAAGAGAGCACCACGGATCCGTCTGGCGCCGAGAGCCGGAGCGCGAGCCGCGCGCTGCCCTGCCACGTCATCGTCAGATCGAAGTGACCCGGCGCCGTGACCTTGAGAAGAAATGATTGAGAGAGCGCGCCGCTGACGTCGAAGGGCGTGGTGAAGCGAGCGGTCTGGCGTGATGGAGGCTCGAGGACGGGGCGACGGAGGCCGCCGAAGGTGCGCGCGATGAGGGGGCGCCGCCCCAACAGCGTGACGTCGCGCGAGAGATCCCGGATGACCGCGCGAACAGGGACCGCGGGCGCGGGCGCTGCGACGGGCGCGGGCGCGGGCGCTGCGACGGGCGCGGGCGCGGGCGCGCGCGTCGGCGCGGGCATCGGGCGCCCCGCGGGAACGGGCACCCTGCGCGGCATCGCGAAGGGAGGACGGAGGCTCCGCGGGTTGAGACGAATGGCGACGGGGTCGGGGACGCCGGGCGGGTCGACGGGCTCCGGCGGAGGCGGCGGCGGCGGAGGTGGCGGAGGTGGCGGAGGCGGTGGCGGCGGCGCGCTCTCGGTCGCGCCCGACGTGAGGAGCATGTGCGTGCAGTTGAGCGCGACGACGGCCTGCGCGGAGGCGTCGTTCATCGCGGCGAAGATGGTCTCGTAGTCTCGCTGCCCCGCGTCGTTCGCTTCGAACACGAGCTCGGCCTGGAGCCGGCCCTGCTCGGGCTCGAGCCTGAACGGAGGCAGCGGACGGACGAGGTCCCTGCCGTTCGACCTGAAGCGGATCGTGGCCTTCGGGTCGCGCACCGGCAGGAGCGAGATCTTCTCCGGGCCGACGAGGGCGACGCCCGCGTCGACGCGCACGGTCAGGGCCGACTTCTGGAGCCTGACGGTGGCGCGGTCGGGGGGCTGGAGCCATGTCGACAGGGGGCGCCACTGACCGCCGGGCGTGTCGCGGATCGCGGCGCCGTCACCGGACTTGATCTTGTCTGCCTCTTCTGGCGTGAAGAGCGCGTACTTCTGCGAGTCGAGCGGCGGCTGCGCGCCGGAGGGCAGGGCGACCACCACGTCGGTCATGGGTCCCGGCAGGATGTTGATCGGGGCCGTGTCAGCGTCGGACGGGTCGGGCATGACGTCTCCTCAGGCTTTCGAGTGATGATCGAGGCGGTGGTCAGGCGTGGGGCCCGGGAGCGGGGGGGAGCGCGGCCTGTCGATCGAGGAGGATCATCGGCTCATCGGTGTCGTCGACCTTGACCTCGGCGCTTCGGCTGCGGTCATGGGCGATGTACTTGATCGAGTACGCGTAGCGACGCGCGTCGGGGCGCGCGAGCGGCATGCGCCACGTCTGGGGCTTCACCGTCGCCTTGTTGAACGTGTAGATCGTGGGCGCGGCGTGGCCCTCGTACCGGAGCTGAACGATCACGAGCTGGAGATCGTGTTCGAAGTCCAGGTCGGGGAGCGGGATGATCTGGACCTCGAGGAAGTCCATGGTGCTCGATCCGACGAGCGTGGTCCCTTCGCGCGCGACGCCCGAGGGGAGCGGGACCGCGGAGCCGTTGGCGTAGTTGATCCGGCCGTCCCAGCGGGCGTTCTCGGGGCCGCCTCCGAGCACGGCGACGTCGATTCCGACGGAGGCGCTCGGCTTGTCGAGCATGAAGGGCTTGACGATCTTGTAGCCGCGGGCGGCGTCCTCGTAGGTGAGGTCGCCCGCGATGCTCGTCACGCCCTCGGTGAAGCCCTGCGGCACGAGCGTGTAGCGGATCACCCGCTTGAACGGGCTCGGGATCTCGAGCGTCCTGGCCGAGGTGGTGAAGGCCGGCGCGGTCACCTCGCCGCCCGCCGTCCTGTACGTGATCTGAACCTCGTAGGTCGGCTCCGCGGCGCTCTCCCCCGCTCGCGCCATCTCTCCGGTGAACTTGAACCAGTTCCTCTTCGGCGTCTCGGCCGAGAGATCGAGGCTCGTCTGCAGCGTGTCGCCGCGCGAGGTCGTGTGCCGCAGCGTGACGCGGGCGCTCTCGACCGTCTCCTTGCGCGCGGTGAACACCAGCTCGACGCGCAGCGCCCCCAGCGCGTTCGGCGAGAGGAGCAGCTCGCGGTCGACGCTCGGGAGCCACGCCGTGGTCGTCCTCGGGATGCTCTCTGCGTAGATCACCTCGGTCTGGAACTGGTACTCCCGCTTGTGCCCCTGGTCGGCGCGGCGCGCGAGCTGGACGCGCGGCCAGTCGGTGACGTCGTCCTTGGAGCGAAGCACCGCGTCTTTGTCCCACGTCACATGGGCGCGATCGGGGTGCCTCTCGTCCACCTGATCGTAGTGGATCCGCACGTGGACCGCGGCGATGCCGTCGCGTTCGAAATCGACCCCGACCGTCCGCGCGCGCGGTCGAAACACCTTGAAGTAATCGTCGGTGGACATCTCGCGGAAGCAGCTCCGCTCGCCCTCCGCCATGTGCTCCGGCGGGATGATCAGTCGGAGGGAGCCGTTGGGGTTGATCTCGCGGTCGATGGTCGAGACCTGATTGAGATCGAATGAGAAATGCGTCTCGCTGTCGGGCGCGTTCTCGGTGAGGGGCCGCAGCTCCGTCTTCGTCGCGGCGTCGGGGCTGTCCGCGCCGGCCACCGTCGCCGGCGAGCCGAAGAGCGCCGGGATGAGCCGCTCGGAGAGCATGTCGGTGGCGATCTTCGAGAGCATCTCGCGGGTCTGCGTGGCCGCCGCGTCGGCGCCGAGGTCCGACCTGATCTCGACGGTGATCGCGCTCTGGATCACCTCGCGGACGCGGCTGCGCTCGACCATCGCCGTCACCCCGGGCGCCGTCGCGCGCAAGGCGGTCAACGCTTCGGGCGTGAGGAGGCCCGGGAACGGGCGGAGCACCCAGCGCCGCGTTGGCGGGTTGAAGACGTAGGGCCGCGCGATCTGCCAGAGCCGCTCGCGGATGTGCGTGTGATCGGCCTTGATCGTCATGCTCGCGGACACCGAGGCCTTGTAGGTGAGCTTGTACGCGAGCATCAGCGGGAGCTGCTTGGCGGGGTCTTTGAAGGCGCTCCACACGATCTCGGCGCCGTCGGGGCTCAGCGTCATGTTGAAGGACCCGGCGAGGTCGCCGCCGAGGTCGGGCAGCGCGACGTCGCTCACGCTCACCGCGAGCCCCGACTCCTCGCTCACCGTGAGGAGCGACACCTCGCCCTTCGTCCAGAGGGGCCTCGCGAGGACGGGTTCGGTGGTGGTGATGGCGTGGCCGAAGGGCTTGCGGCCCGCCTGCTGGTCTTCGGTGAGGCGCGCGCGCAGGGCCGCCACGACCCGCTCGCGCCGCTCGGGGGGCACCTGCAACGAGCTGCGAAACTGGAGGTAGCCGCCGCCGAGGGAGGCGCCCTCGGCGAGCTCGTCGAGGCCGTACTTGTATTTGATGAACAGGAAGTCCGGCACGCCCGCCTCGTCGAGCGGGATCTGCGGCTGATCGGGCATGACGAAGAATTTGTGAGGCACCTCGTCGTCTCGGTAGATGACGAGGTCGTCGATCTCGATCGGGTCCATCAGGCTCAGCACGGAGTTGGCTCCTTCAGGTGGCGGTGACGGGGATGGGGAGGATGCGCGCCGACGAGCGGGTCCAGGGCCCGACCTTCTTCGCGCCCGAGGTGCGGTGCACGGTGACGCGGTACTCGTAGCTGCGCGCGAGCGGGTCCTTGAGCGCGACCTCCCAGCGGGGGCGGTCGGCGCGCGCGCGGATGAGCGCCGTGTGCTGCGCCCGGAGCTCGTTCGCGACGTCGACGTAGAGCAGCTCGACCTCGATGATGACGACCCCCGCGGTCGGGAGCTCGGGCCCGAGCGGGGTGAGCTCCACCACGAGGAGGTTCGCCGCGATGCGGCCGACGAGCACCGCGGAGACGTCGGTCTCGATCCAGTCGTCCTCGTCCGCGCGACCGTCGGACCACGTGCGGACGGTGTGGTAGCGGAAGCGCCGGTCCGTCGGGTCGGGCATGTCGAGGCTGAGCGCCGCCGAGGCGCCGCCCTGCGTGAAGGTGACGGTCGAGATCGGCAGGTCTTCGCGCTTCTGCACCTGCACGATGACCCGGTCGAGGTCGGTCCAGTCGTCCTCCGCGAAGAGGTCGACGGTCATCGCGCCCGGGAACGCGGGCGGCACCCTGAAGACCGGGGTGTCGACGTCGCTGGGGGCCGCCGCGATGCGCCGTCCGCTCGCGAGGAGGTGCTCGACCGAGGCCTCGAGCGCGTCGGCGGCGCGCCAGTCGCGGAGCCACTGCGCCTGCTGCGGCGACGCGGGCGTGAGCACGAGCTCCTCTTCGGCGACGGTCTCCGCGCCCCGCGCGTGTCGGAGCTTGACCCTCGTCGCGCGGACGCGATCGGGGTCCGGCGTCATCGCGACCTCGATGCGACGTCGCCCGAGGAGCTGGTCGAGGTCGAGCGTGAGCTCCTCGCCGCGTCCGCTCCGCGGCGCGAGCTGGACGCGCGCGCCGGGGTCGACCGGCGCGTCATCGGCCAGCGTGACGTCGAGCTGGAGCGTCCACGCGCGCTCGGCGGACGCGTCGGCCCAGGCGCTCACGCGGTCATCGCCCAGCTCCGGCGTGAGGCGCAGCGTCGCGCGCGTCGCGCCGTACGACCAGTCGCCGATCACCTCTCGCACCCACGACGCGCTCAGCGATCGCGCGCTGCGGAGGTGCAGCGAGACCCTCTGGAAGAAGGGGTGATCGAGGCCCGCGTCGGAGATGTGCGCGTCGGGCGGCGAGCCGCCGAGGAGGTCCCCGAGGTGCGCCTGCGCGGTGAGCGTCCGCACCACGACGGCGGGGCGCTGGAGGTCGACCGTGGCCGTGCTCCGCTCGACCTGCGCGAGGGCGCGGACCTCGAAGGCCGCGCCGACGCCTGCGAGCTCTCCGAGCGCGCCGAGCGACGCGCGGGCGGGCTCGCGGTCGAGGGCCAGCACGGGCTCGCAGAAGCGCTCGATCAGCATCCGCTGGATCCACTCGAGCGCCGTGGCGGTGGCGTCTTCGACGGGCGCCACGCCGTCCTCCGCCGCGAGCCCCTGCACGACGTCGATGGTGATGACCTTGTCCTCGACGAGGCGCTCCGAGAGCTTGAAGAGGTCCTCGACGAGCACGAGGTACCCGCGGCGCGCGTGGCTCGACAGCTGCTCGTACGCGCGGCCCCAGTCGACGCGCGCGACCACGCGCTGCCCCGCGCGGATCCCCTCGACCTGCAGCCGGTACACGACGCCCACGGGCATGCCGCGACACCGCAGCGCGGCCTCGATCGCGCGGACCCCGTCGGGCGTCAGCGTCGCGGCGAAGCCCGCGCCGTGGGGGTGCTCGAGCGAGGGGACGGTCTCCGCGTACACGCGCCGCAGGAGCGGGGTCTCGCCGCCCGTGTCGTCGAGCTCGCGCCCCGCGAAGAAGACCTCGGCGGTGGCCCGGAGCACGATGGCCGGCCTGAGGGTGATCCTGTCGTCTCGCTCGGACTCACGGAGCGACTGCTGCACGGCGTCGAGGAGCCCGTCGGGGTGCGCGAGCTCGACCTCGATCGCGAGGTGCCCGCCCGTGAGCGCGCCGTCTCGCACGAAGCGCAGCAGCTCGACCCGCGGCCTGCCGTCGACCCGCGCGACGCGGGGTGACGGCGGCAGGACGAGCCGCGCGTGGGGGTCCTGGTCGTCACGCGCGAGGACGAGGCCGTCGCGCGTCTGCACCGGCTGGTCGAGGTCGAGCATGCGCCCTCGCGCGGTCAGTGCGGAGCGTCCGTGACGTTGGGCGTCGTCCCCGTCGGCGCGGGGGGCGGGATCGGCTCGAGCACGAGGGCTTCGGACTCGCTCGTGCGCTTCGGCACGCGGGTCACCGCGCCCGTCGCCGAGTAGTACGTCACCTCGATGGTGTAGCTCCGGGGGCCGTGCGGCGCGGTGCGGACCCGCCACGTCACGGCCTTGCTGCTCTCCTTGCTGAAGATGAAGCTCTGCTTGTCTTCGATGTCGTTCGCGGGGTCTTCATAGGTGAGGTCGACCTCGACGACCTTCGCGTGATCGGGGTAGGCGAGCAGGGCCGGGACAACGTCGACCTCGAGGCCGTATTTCTCTCCCGCCACGACGAAGCCGGGCTGGCCGTCGATCCACTTGTCCTCCTCTTCGGGGACGCTCTTCACCACGCCGTCTTTGTAGATGATCACGTAGCGGTAGCGGTACTCGCGCAGCGACGGGTCGCGGAGGTCGACGGTCCACGTCTGCGTCTGCTTGTCGTCGGTGAAGGCCAGGGTCTTGTCCTGCGTGTATCGGTTGTCGGGGTCGGTGTAGAGCAGGCTGACCACGACCTGGCTGATCTCGTCTTTGAAGTTGCCGGTCGCCGCGACGGAGACCGTGAGCTGGCTCGGCACGGGGGCGTTGACGCGCAGCCGCGACGAGGTCTCGCGCTGCCACTCGCCGGGCAGGGTCTCGCCGTCCTTGCGGAGCCAGTCGACCTTGTACTCGTAGCCGTCGGTGGGCTCTTCGTGGATGACCTCGGTCCAGACGGCGCCCTGCTTGTCCTTGTTGAGGGGAAAGCTCTGCTCGAGCGTGCGCCGCAGCGCCTTCGACTCGTACCGCAGGCTCACGTTGGCGGAGGGGAAGTGCTCGAGGTCGACGAGGCCCAGGCCGACGTCAACCTGGAGCATCCCGAGGAGGCCCACGTCGACGACGAGGAAGTTGTCATGGACGTTGGAGCGCGAGATCGAGAAGTTCTGCTGTGAAGACTTGTAGTGCACGATCGCCGACCAGTCGTAGGCCGTGTCGGCGAGCGTGTTCGCGAAGGCCAGAAAGGTCTGGATCGTCGAGCCGTCGGTGAACGCGAAGCTGTCGCGGCGCTGCTCGCGCCCGCCGCCGTCGATGCGGTCGCGCTCGTAGGCCACCGTCACGACCACCGAGTCGATGGGCAGCTTGGTGAAGTCGGCGTTCACCCGCACGGGCACCTTCAGGAAGGTGAAGAAGCCCACGCGGAGGTCGACGAAGCTGACGAGCTCCTTGAGGTTCTGCCCTTGAAAGAGGTCCGAGATGTTGGCCGAAGCGACGTGGCTGCGCACCAGCACCATCTTTCGGTCCATCGAGAAGTTGAGCTTGCTGCCGACCGTCGAGGTGAACTCCTGGAGGTACTGCCGGTCGACGCCCGCGTCCTTGATGAGCGTCGGCGTCAGCGCCTTCTCGATCTCGCGGTTCACCATGTCGAAGCCGAACTTCTCGAGCGCGGCGCGGGTCTCTTCGGTGACGGCGCTCGACTCGGGCACGACGTTCACCGAGATGGCCTTGGTGCTCTTGAGGTTCTCGGTGACCTTCGAGATCTTGTCGCGGGTCTTGAACTCGTAGTCCGTCCCGTCGCAGTAGCCGCCCTCGTCGGTGACCTCCTTGACCTCGTGAGGGACGAACTCCTGCACCAGCGAGTACGTCGACGCGAGGTCGCAGCTCACGGTCATCCGCACGCCGACGAGGCGGTGCTCGAACGAGAGCTCATACAGCACGTTGATGGGCTGCGTGTGGAGGCGGTCGATCTGAGACATCAGCGCGGCGCCGGCCTGCGTGAGGTTGACCATCACCGCCTTGCGGTTGGCGCCCACGCCAGAGACCTTTCCCGCGCCCACGGCAGAGCGCACGAAGGTCCGCGCCTCCCCCGTATCGCCGGTCGAGTCTCCCCCGATGCTCGCCGTCACCTTGCCCTCGAGGAAGGTCACCAGCTCGACGTGGATCTCCCGCGCGCGCTCTCCCGTGTCGTCGTTGAGCACCTCGGCCGCGAGCCTGGCGCGGATCTTCTGGAGCGCGTCCGCGGGCACCGTGAGCTCAACGGTGAACGTCATAATTCCGCCGCCGACGTCGTCCTTCGGCCTCGTGAGGTCGATGCGCGTCTCGTCCTGGCGATAGACGATGAGCGAGAAGATCGGCTTGCCCGCCTCGTCACGCGCGATGTTCGGCTTCTCTGGGAGGACGTAGAAGCGCGTCGCGTCGGTGTCGTCGCGGTAGACCGGGTAATTGACGCCGTCTACCTTGATACTGTAGCCGTTGGTCAGCGTGAGCATGGATCCTCCTGTCGTGGTCTCGAAGCCCGACGATGCGCCCTGCGAGGGGCCGTCGCTCGCGGCCCCCGGGTCCCCCTCTAGCCTCGACTACGAGGCGTGGACCGTGATGGCGAGATGCCTGGCCGTTACCGGCTCATGGGGCGGCACTCTAATACACCTCCACGCCGCAATGCATCGGGCTTTCGAAGCGGGCGGGCACGTTTTCGAGGTCATCGCGGGCGCGCCCGCCGAGCGCTACGGACTGCGCGTCTCCGTCAGCGCCGGCGCGAACCCGCGTCGCCTCGCCGACGCGCTCGGTCTCAGCGGTCATCCCCTCGGCTGCCCCGCGTGGGTGGGCCTTCGCGTTTCGAACGGCGGCGAACTGCGCATCAAGGCCTACCACCGCCCCGACCCCAACGGCGAGCCGTGGAGCCTGCCGAAGGGCTTTCCTTCAGGGCTGTTGCCCGCGATGGTGTCCGCGGAGGGCGATCGCACGGAGCACTACCTGCAACTCCGCGCGCCGTGCTCGTGGGGGCGCTTCGTCGACGCCTGCGTCGCGCCGCTCGGCGGTCGGCCGCTCGCCTTCGCCCCGACGCCCCGCGACGTCGAAGGGGCCTTCGGCGTCAGCGTCCGTCGAGACGCCGGTCGCGTGACGGCCGTGTCGCTCTACGCCGATCAGCGCGCGCTCCCCGGTGACGCAGCGGTGCGCGGCGCGTGGGTCGAGGGGCTCGGCGACGCCGATCGCTTCGCCTACGAGACCGCGCTCGCGGCGGTTCGCTCGGTGGGTCCGCGCCGGCAGGGCGCGTGGCACGCGCTGCTCGCGTGGACGCTCGAAGCGAGCGGCGAGTGGCGCCGCGCCGCTTCACTCCGCGTGCCTCGCGCCAGGGAGGTCCGATGATCCTGCTCGACAGCTCCTTCGAGCTTCGCGGGGTGACGCTCTACCGCGATCACGTCGCGCCGAAGCTCTTTCACTACCTCCCGGGGCCGCCGCGCGCGGCGACGGCGGCGGGGCTCCAGCTCATTCGATTCCGAGGCGCGCAGGGCGGCGGAATCCTGACGCTCGACGCCGATCTCGCGTGGCCCGACGAGGCCCTCTCCGCCGTGCGCGCCGACCTCGAGGGGCGCGTCGGGGCAGAGGTCACGCTGGCGCCTGTGCTGTTTCGCTCGGGGCTCGCGCGCATCACGACGCTGGGCGCCGCGCCGACCCCCGGTGCAGACGCTCGATCGTCGCTCGTCGAGCGCGTCATCGGCGCGACGGAGCCGTCGCTGCTCGGCCGGCAGCGCGTGGCCGTCTCGCTCGAGCTGAGCGCCGCAGGGGCCGCGCGCGCGCGTGCGGCGCTCGAGGGCGGCGTCGCGCCGATGGTCCTCGCGTACGAGCTCGACTTCGTCGGGCTTCGCCCTGCGCGCGGGCTGCGAGCGCGGGTGCTGTATCACACGGCGTACGAGCACCTCCGCGGACGCGCGGAGGCCGCCGCGCTCTGGACGAGCGCCGACCTCGACCGCGAGGCGGAGTCGCTGCGGCGTGAGGGGCTCGTCGAGATCGACGACGTGGACTACCGCGGCGACGACGCGGCGGCGCTCGAACAGCGTCGACGCGAGGCGGAGGCGACGGTGCGCGAGCTGGTGGAGGCGGTGTTCTTCCGCCCGGCGTCGTCGCCGTGGACGCTCGGCGTCGACGGCGTCGCGCGCGACCCCGCGACCCGCGCCGCGTGGGAGCGAGAGGGTCGACCTCGCGCCACCTTCGCCCTCCGCGCGCTGCGGCAGGACGAGCAGCAGTCGCTCCGCTACGACCTGACCGAGACGGCCGTCGCGCTTCGGAGCGTCGCGCCGCAGGGGCCGCTGCGCCTGCCCGTGGGCGCCCGGGTCCGCGAGCATGTGCTCGACGTCGACCTTGAGGCCGCCGCGCCCACGACGCTCCGCGCGCTCTGCCCGCCCGACGCGGACTGGGCTGGGGTCGGAGCGATCGTCGTCGACGTCCGCAGCGGCGCCGAGGTGCGGAGCCTCACGCTCTCGCTCGCGCACCCCGATGCGTCGGCGAC
>JBPOHC010000149.1:0-1910 GCA_052035985.1 Myxococcota bacterium
GATCGTCTACAAGCGATTCGTCGGCGCTGGGTCCAATCAGCGCGCAAGCTTCCCGGTGCTCTACGACGCGAACATGAGCGGAAACATCTGCGCGCCCGCGCAGTCGACCAGCGCGCAGGGCGGACCCACGCAGTCGTCGAAGGAGGTCCCGATCCGAATCAACGTCATGCGCGGCGGCGCGACGTCGACGACCACGGGATACATCGGCCAGACGAGCGGCATGCGATGGTCGACTGTGGGTGGCCGCGAGAACGGCAAGACCCTCTACGATGGCTCGAACTACTGGATCTACTGCGCCGGGATCTGGGTGCCGTGGGACGCCTCCACGCCGTCGCTGTCGTGAGGTCGCGTCATGGCTGACTACAGCGGCTTCTCGATCCCTGACGACTTCCCAACGCCCGGAAGCGTGCGTCCCCCGCCGACCCCCGGCGTGATGCTCGATCCGCCCGGCACGCCCACGATCTACTACCGCACGGCGAACGGCTCCACGCGCGGCACCGCGACGAGCATGAACGGCGTCCCCGCGGGCTCCGTGATCGAAAGGGTCTCGCGATGACGACGTTCAGCACCGCCGCGCGCATCGCGTGGCTCGCTCTCACGGAGCGCGCGTCCGCGCTCTCGGCGCCCGCGCTCCCCGCATGGGAGAGCCTCGACGCGGCGGCACAGGCGCGTCTCACCACCGACGCGGAGATCGCGTGCAGCACCACGAGCGTGCTCGGCGAGTATGCCGGGCAGTGGCTCGCGTCGCGCGTGGACGATGGGTGGGCGCACGGGGCCGCCGAGGACTTCGCGGCGAAGACGTCGCCGATCATCACGGACGTGTCGGCGCTCACCGACGCGCAGGTGTCGCACATCACCCTGTGGCACTCCGTGTGTCGTGCGTACTGGCGGTCGCTGCTGTGATGAACCCGGCGGCGCTCCTCCTCGCGCAGGCTCGCGAGACCCTCGACGCCGCCGACCGCCTGGGGCACGCGACGCCGACCGTGATCCTCGCGGCGGCGACGCTCGGCCTGATCGTCGTCGTGGGCCTCCTCGCGCGCGAGGTGGTGCGCCTCCAGAACGGCCGCCACGACGACGCGGAGAAGCACGCCGCGGAGAAGCTCGCCCTGTCCGAGAAGCACGCCGCGGACCTCCTCGCGCAGGTGGTGCCGCGGCTCGACGGGCTGAAGGACGCCGCCATCGCGCTCTCGGGCGTCGCCGAGGCCCTCACCGACGCGCGCGACACCTACGAGCGCGCGACCCCGCTCTCCACCCCTGCGCCCGCACCGCGTCGGAGCCGCACGTGATGGCGCCAGCCCTCGCCCGCGCCGCCGCGGATGCCGACGTCGCGCTCGAGCGTCTGCAAGCGCAGGTCGCCGCGCTCCTTGCGCCCGCGCGCCCGCGCTCCATGCGGAGCGAACGCATCCTGCGCACGCGCTCGCGGCGCTCGCTCGACGTGCTCTACGTCGACGACGATCCGCACGCGCACGCTTTCGCGTCGGCGCTCCGCGCGGCGCTGCCCGAAGGCTACACGGTGCACGCCGTGAGGGATGCCGACGAGGCCGTGCGCCTCGCGCGCGCCGGAGCGTGGTCCGTCGCGGTGCTCGACCTGCACCTCGGCCACCCGCGCGTAACAGGACTCGACGTGCGCGACGCGCTCCCCGACGCGACGCGCGTCGTCTTCGTGTCGGGGTACATGCGCTCGGACCTGCCGACCATCTCGCGCTGCGCCGACGTCGACGAGTACCTCACCAAGCCATTTCCGCCCGACGAGCTCGCGCGCGTCGTCGTGCGCCTCACCGCCGCGCCGGAGGCAGTCACACCATGATCCGAGACACCCTCATGCAGATCGTCACCACCCTCGCCGCGACCGCGGGCACCGCCCTCCTCGGATGGTTCGCCCTCACCGCCCGGCGGCTCCTCGCGCAGCG
>JBPOHC010000278.1:0-7663 GCA_052035985.1 Myxococcota bacterium
GAAGGTCGTCACGAAGCCCGGAGCCGCCGCGCCCACCACGGTGACGTTCGCCACGACGGCGCCCACGGCGGGCGGCATCCCCGGCGCGCGCTGGATGGGGATCTCGACGACCTGACGCTCGGCGACCCTGTTCGTGTAGAGCGTCGCGTTCGAACGCGTGTCGAGAAAGCGCTGCGGGTGAAGCGGAACGTACGAGAGCGGCGCCGTCGGCGTGAGGTAGCCCGTCACGTCGACCACGACGTCGGCGTCGACCGAGGAGGTGAGGCACACGCGTCCGCCGCCGAGTCCCGAGACGACGGCGTTGGCGACCACGTCGCCGCCTGCGAAGTTCACGTTCGAAGTGCTCGGCCGCGGAACGCCGCAGGGCGCGGCCGTGAGAAACCCCGGCGATCCTCGCGCGATCACGGCGACGCTCGCGACCACGCCCGTCGCGCCCGACGGAGCGCGCACGTCGACGCTCCGCGTGACGCCCGCCATGAGCGGCATCGCGGGGGTTCGCGTGTCGAGCACGCGCGTCGGCGTGACGGGCGAGAGGCCCGCGCCCGAGGGGCCGAAGGTGCCCGCGAGGTCTGCGATCACGTCGACCTCGGCGATGGCGACGACGTCGATCTGCGACGACGCGCCGAGCGCGACGGGCGCCGCGTTGGCGATGACCTGCCCGGGGCCGTAGTTCACGTTCGACGTCTCGGGGCGCGTGCGCCCGTGCGGAAAGACCGTGACGTACCCCGGCGTGACGAGGCCCACGGCGGTGAGGTTGATCCACGCGGCGGTTGCGTCGCGGGGCGCGCCCACGTCGGCCCACGCGCCGAAGGCTCCGCTCGATGCGCGCGAGAGGGGGCCCGCGGTCGAGCCGTCGCTGCGGATGAGGCGCGCGCTGTCCTCAGGCGTTCGCGTGTCGAAGAGGCGCGTCGGCGTCATGGCCGTGAAGCGCGACGGCGCCGTGAGGGCGGTGACCGTCGGAAGCGTCGCGCCCGGCACGGGCGTGGCCATGGGAGGCTCGGTCACGACCGCGCGCATCCCGCAGTGCGGCGACGGTCCGGCGCCCGCGGCGAAGACGGCGAGGTGGTTCCGCACGACGCGCTCTCCGGCGGCGTCGGTGGGGTGGTTGACCACGGCGTTGTTCATCCAGAGCGTGCTCGATCCGCCGCCGTCGAGGCCCATCGCGTCGTGGGCGCCGAGCTCTTGAAAGAGCGAGATGAGCTCGTCGCAGGTCATGCCGATGCTCGCGCTCGTGCGGCCATCTGCGACCACGAGGATGACGTTGCGTCGGTCGCGCGAGAGGCCGATGGCGGTGCGGGGATGACGGAGCCCGGGTGCGCAGACGAAGCCGCCCGACGCGGGGCCGTTGTCGTCGATGCCGAGCTGCGGGACGCCGTCTTCGAGGAGCGTCCAGCGTCCGCCGAGCTGCTCGGTGACCCACGGCGCGGGACGCGGGAGCACCACGTGGTCGGGGGTCATCTCGATGCGGCTCGGGCCGATGGAGATGTTCCCGCTGTGGTCGGTGTCGGGGTAGGGCCAGGCCATTCCGTTGCCGACGTTGAGGCCGAAGTCGTGGTCGGCGAAGTCGCCGTTGATGGCGATCTGCGCGCCCACGAGGCGACCGAACGACGACGTGACCCGGGGGCCCTCGGAGGGCGCCGTCGCGCGGAATCGGATGCCCGCGGCGCACGAGTCGATGACGAGGGCCCAGAGCACCACGGGCTGCGGCGTGCGGCGTCGGAGCATCCGTACGCCGGGGTAGGGCGTGGTCCAGACGTCTTGCGCCGCGGCGTTGAAGGTGAAGAGGACGAAGAGGAGAGCGAAGACGATCCGTCGCACGACGCGGGAGCGTAACACCTCACTCTCAGAACGCCGTGGGTGGAGCACAGGCAAGAACCGGCGGCCGTGAGGACGCCGGGGAGATCACGCTGAGACCGCTCCCGGCGTCGTGACCGCCGCCGGTCCTTTCCGACGGTGCCGGTCGCACAGGGACAGTCGTGCGAACAGAAGCGCTCGCAGCGTTACGTCGCGCGATCCTTGAGGCTGGTCATGGGATGGCCCGACGCGACGCGGTCGTAGAGGGCGCGCCAGTCGCTCCACTCGGTGCCCATGAGGCGGTCCATGCCCGCGGCTTGAAAGCTGTAGTGCCCGTTCCAGCGCGCGTGGTGGAGCGCGTGGTAGACGAACACGTTCGCGAAGAGCGTGGCGGCGGGCGACGCGGCGGCGGCGACGTTGGGCTCGACGTTCGAGTGTCCCGTCATGTTGCCCATGACGTTGAAGGCCACGTAGCCGACCCAGCCCCAGAACCCGAGCGGCGTGACGAGCGAGAGGGCCCACGGCAGGCCGAGGTAGCCCACCATCCACCCGAGCGTCTCGACGGGGTGAACCGACTGACCCGAGAGCGGCGTGGTCACCTGCGAGCGGTGGTGCCAGCGGTGAAAGCGCACCAGCGCCTTCGTGTGCAGCGCCCTGTGAAGGAACCAGTAATAGACCTGAAACGCTCCCACCATCACGGCGAAGGTGAGCGCGTCGCGGAGCCCGTCGCCGCGCGTGAACCGGATGACGTCGGCGCGGAGCACGAGGGGGAAGCACACCGACGCGATGGCGATGAAGATCACGTTGCCCAGGAGTTCGAAGCGGTACTGACCGTCGAAGAGCGGGACGTCGAAGATCTTCTTCTGCGGGAGCGCGCGCTCGAGCGCGAAGCCCACAGAAGAGGCGAAGACCGTGGTCGCGATGAAGCACGCGCACACCAGGGCCGCGAGCGAGGTGAGCGAGAGGGCGCGGAGTTCGTCGGGCATCAGGGGCGCGACGGTAGGCGCCGCGCGCGGAGGATTCAACGAGCCGTGCGATTCACCACGCCTGACGGCGCATCGAGACGTTCATCAGGAGCCCGACGCCGATGAGGATCGTGAGCACGCTCGACCCGCCGTAGGAGAAGAACGGCAGCGTCACGCCCACGACGGGGAGCGAGCGGGTGACCATGCCGACGTTGAAGATCACGTGCCAGAAGAAGAGCGCCGAGACGCCCACGGCGATGGCGGTGCCGAAGCGGTCGCGCGCCGTCGACGCGATGCGGAGACCCCACAGCACGAGGAAGGTGAAGAGCAACAAGACGAGGCTCGCGCCCACGAAGCCCTGCTCCTGCGCCCACACGGGAAAGGGGAAGTCGGTGTGCGTGTCGGGGAGAAAGTGGTGCTGGTTCTGCGTCCCGCGCATGAAGCCCTGGCCCGTGAAGCGCCCGCTCCCGACGGCCACGATGCTCTGGTGCGCCTGCCAGCCGCTGCCCTGCACGTCGCGGTTGGTGGCGTCGAGAAAGGAGGTGAGCCGCTCCTTCTGGTACGCCTTCATGCCGAAGGTCCAGAGGAGCCACGCGCCGACGGTTCCGCCGCCGAAGACGGTGAAGAACGTACGCCGCTCGATGCGCACGAGGGAGAGCACGCTCACCGACACGAGGCCCACGATGAGCGCCGTGCCGAGGTCGGGCTGCGCCATGATGAGCCCGAGCGGCAACCCGATGAGCGCGCCCGGGATGATGAGGTCGCGGAGCGTCCAGCGCTCGCTGCGGTTGTCGCGGTGGATGTACCGCGCGACGGCGAGCATGAGGCTCAGCTTCACGAACTCGCTCGGCTGAAAGAGGAAGCTCCCGATCTTGATCCAGCGGTGCGTCCCTCGGATGTCGTTGCCGATGATGAACACCGCGACGAGCGTGGTGATCGACCCCGCGTACGCCGCGTAGGCGTATCGCTCGTAGACCTTGTAGTCGATCGACGCGACGATGACCGCGGTCGCGGCTCCGAGCGCGAGCCAGTAGATCTGCTGGATGTAGAGCTCGCTGCGCGCGCCGACGTGGGCGCTCGTGGCCGAGTAGAGGTTCACCACGCCGATGGTCGCGACCGTCGACACGACGAGAAAGAGCGGCCAGTCGAACTGATCGCGGAGCCGTACGTGGAGCGAGCGTGCCATGGCGGAGCGTCCGTTCCTGTCAGTTGTGGTGCGCCGCGGCGCGCGCCTGCGCGGCCGTCACCGTGGGGAGCTGCGCGCCTGGACGGATGCGCGTGAACCAGTCGCGTACGATCTGCGAGACCACGGGCGCCGCTTCGTGACCGCCCGATCCGCCGTGCTCGACGAGCACCACGATGGCGATCTCGGGGGCCTCTGCGGGCGCGAATCCTGCGAACCACGCGTGGTCGCGGTTCTCGTACCAGTTGCGCCGCGGGTCATCGTGGGGGAGCCCGATGTGAGCGACCTGCGCGGTGCCCGTCTTACCCGCGATCGAGACCTCCGAGAGCATGGCGTTGTGGGCCGTTCCCGCGCGGTCGGCGACGACGCCTGCGAGCGCAGACGTGACGCGCAAGAGGTTGTCGGGCGAGACCTGCACGTGTCGTCGCACGGTGGGCGAGAAGGTCTGGATCACATCGCCGTCAGGGCCCTCGACGCGCTCCACGATCTGCGGGACGAAGAGCGTTCCGCCGTTGGCGAGCGCGGCGTAGGCCATCGCCATCTGGAGCACCGTCGCGCGCGTGTTGCCCTGTCCGATGGCCATGTTGAGCGAGAAGCCCGTGCGGAACTGACCGAAGTTCTGCACGTACCAGGCGCGCGTGGGGATGAAGCCCGGCGTCTCCTGATTGATGCCGACGCCGGTGCGGTGACCGAGGCCGAACTCGTTGGCCATGCGCGCGATGAGGTCCATCGAGATGGTCTCTGCGAGCGTATAGAAATAGATGTTGCAGCTCTCTACGAGCGCGCGCCGCAGGCTCACGATGCCGTGGTTGTGCTGGCATCGGAACACGCGCCGACCGATCTCGTGGCGCCCGTTGCAGCTCACCTGCGTGCGCTCGTCGATGACCTGCGCTTCGAGCCCTGAGAGCGCCGCGAAGGGCTTGAAGGTCGAGCCGGGGTAGTAGCTCTCGTAGATGGTCTTATCGATGCGAGGGCGGTACGGGTTCTCGTCGATCTCGCGCGCGAGGGCGGGCGGAATCCCCGTGATGAGAAGGTTGGGGTCGATGGAGGGGCGCGAGTAGAGCGCCATCACGCGTCCGGTACGCACGTCGACGACGGCCGCGGCGCCCGAGGGCCTTCCCCGAAACGCGCGGTCGATGGAGCGCATGAGCTCCATGTCGAGCGAGAGCACGAGGTCACGTCCGGGCACGGGATCTACTCTTCGATCGGGGGCGACGTCGGGGCCCATGTCGCGCGCGGAGAGGGTCATTCCGCGGACGTCGTGCTCGAGGCGGAGCCAGCCGCGGCGGCCGCGGAGAATGGACTCCCACGCGCGTTCGAGGCCCGAGCGACCGATGCGCTCACCGGGTCGGTAGTCGCGGTCTTGATATTCGTTGAGGTCGTCGGCGTTGACCTCGTTGAGGAAGCCGATGGCGTGCGAAGCGAGCTCGCCGAAGGGGTACTGCCGCACGGGGACGGCGAAGACCTGCACGCCGGGGAGGTCGGCGCGGTGCGTCTCGACGAGGGCGAGGGCCTCGCGTCCGATGTCGGCGCGCGCGAGCACCTGATGGAAGCGTCGCGGACCTTCGGCGCCGCGGATGCGGTTCTCGAGGCGATCGCGCTCGTCGCGTCCGAGCCCGAGGTACTCCGCGAAGCGGGGGAAGTTCTCGGTCCTGAAGAAGCCCGGGACGACGTAGACGTTGTAGCTCGGGCGGTTGGTGGCGATGACGCGTCCGCGCGCGTCGCGGATGAGGCCGCGCGTGGTGGGGAGGTCGATGCGTCGGAGGACGTTGTCCTCGGCGATCTTGACCCAGTGCGCGCTATCGATGATCTGCACGGCGAAGAGTCGGCCGATGAGGGCGATCATTCCGAGCGAGACGAAGATCGTCATCCAGCGGATGCGCTCTCGAAACTCGGTGACTGCGGCCTTGGGTGTCAGCTCCATCGCGGTGTGTGTCGCGCGGCGGAGGCGGTGGGAGCGACGCGTCGCGCGCCGCCACGTTTCGCACGGGCGGAGGGGCGCTGTCGAGTGGGGCGGCGGCGGGGCAGAGGGACGCGTGTAGAGATGCAGTGACGGCGTGCGCGCGGCGCGGAGGGAGCGCGTCGGGGCGCGAGGGGAGTGTGCGCGTGCGAGAAGCGCGTGTCTGCGTGTGAGATGCGCGTGTTGGGGCGCGAGAGGCGCGTGTCGGCGTGCGAGAGGTGTGGTTATGGCGGCCGTGTCCGGATCGCGCCGCAGGCCACGAGCGCTTCGTCGTCGATCAGCACGCAGAGCGCGTCGTACGAGAGCGCGACGAAGGGACGCGACGGCGCGTACAACTTCCGCTCGATCGCGATCCAACTCTGTCGCCTCGTGTCTGGCGACGTGATGGGGTGTTGCTCGTTCCATGCGTCGGCCTCGGGCGACACGACGTCACGAACATGCGCGGTGTAGAGCTCAATCTTCTCGGAGAGGTCGAGCGCGCAGAGACGGATGGTGATGTCTCCGCGCTGGCTCCCATTGCGCGCACGCGGAACCCACACTGTTTCGCCGCCGCGAAGCTCTCGGCGGTACACGATGTGGTCGAGCGCGCCGGGCTCGGTGGGATCGTGGAGGAGTGGTTTTTCCTGACCCGGCGGCGTCTGGCCCGCGGTGAGCGGCACGCTCCCGTGATCGAGCGGGAATCGAACGCCCTTGCCTCGCCCGTCCTTCTGCGGACGGTTGCACACGTTGCAGGAGAGCAAGAGGTTCTCCCACGTCCACGCGAGCCACCAGTAGCCGTGGGGGTGGGTGCAACCGGGCTTGCGATCGGCCTCTGCCTTGGGTCTGAAGTGCTCGACGTCGCTCCAACCCATGTTGATGGGGAGCTCGCAGTAGGCGCATTTGAACCACTGCGCCTTGAACAGCGCGGACTTGGCGACCTGATAGTCTTCGCCGATCTCGTCCGCGGACGGCGTGTGCCCAGGCTTCGCGAGGTACGACGCGAGCTTTGCAAGCCTGCGCGCGCGGACCGTCGCGAGCTCCGTGGGCTCGGCGCCTCGCACGACGCGGATCACTGCGGAGCCTCGTTCACCTCCGCGCGAGGAACCGGCTCCCACCCCGGGTCTGCGCCCTCGGTCGCGAGCTCGCGGCGCAGTCGCAGTGCTTCGGCGTCCTGATCGTCGGTGCGCGTCGGATCACCCGCGAGGAGCCCGTAACGTCGGAGCTTCTCACCGAGCGGGTGCGGGAAGAGGTCGGCGACGCGGAAGAAGGTTCGGTAGATCTGCGCCACCGTCATGAGTCGGGCGTCATTGCGTAGCAGCGTCGCGCGCACGCCCTCCTCAGTGCGTTCGAGCTCGATGACGTCGCGCGTGCCCGCCACGGTCAGCGGGTTGTGCGTCGTGCCGACGAAGGTCATCCGCGGAAACGCTTCGCGCAGGTCATCGAGCACGCTCGACTGCCACGCGGGGTGCAGGTGCAGGTCAATCTCGTCGATGAGCGCGATGCCAGCCATCGCATCGACGAAGCGCGGTTCGAGCTTTTCCCCGAGGCGCCCGGCGCGGAGCTTCCAGCGGTAGATGATGTCGGTGACGAAGCCCGCCGTGGTGAGGTAGCCGTCGCTGAGCGCCGAGAAGTCGACCTCGCCCACGGCGGGACCGCTCACTCGCAGCGTCCCCTCTCGAAAGAAGATCCGCTCGACGCCGGGGAGCACGCGCAGGAGCACGCGCAGCACCTCGTCGAGCACGACGAGATCCCCGTTACCCGCGCTCTGGAGGTTGCGCAGCC
>JBPOHC010000029.1:0-2468 GCA_052035985.1 Myxococcota bacterium
TTCGGGCTTCTCGGTGCTCATGCTCCCGAAGCCGACGCAGATCGGCGCCGGGCCCTCGTCGAGAAACCGGCACAGGTCGGGGGGCGGCGCGAAGGTGCTCGGCTCCTCGACGAACCAGAAGCCGGTCACGCGAACGTTGCTCCCCCAATCTGAAGGGCGCGGCAGAAACGCCTCGCTGAAGCCGTAGACGACGGGCCCCGGGAGCAGCCCCGCATGGGGCCCCGGGAGGAGCGGCGCCGGCCTCGCGCCGAGCACCTCGACGCACGCCTGGTTCGCCGACGAGCGCGTCGTCGACCACAGCGCGGCCCGCGTGAGTCGATGGCCGAGCCGTCGCGACAGGCCCCCGAAATCAAGGCCCGGAAAGAGCGCGCCGGGAAAGGCCGAGGTCGTCGTGACGGGCACGTTGAAGGCCTGGATCACGGGCACGCCGAGCTTCGTGCCGAGGCTGTCGGCCACGAGCACGGTGCTGAAGTTCGTCACGATCACGTCGGAGCCGCGACACGCCTCGAGGCCGACTTCGACCAACGAGATCGTGGCGCGCTTCGCGATCGCGGCGAACTGACGGAACGACGCGATGAGGCCGCCGCCCTCGACGGCGCGGCTCGCCTCCACCCGACCGAGCTCTTCGGCCACGTTCATCGGGATCGTAGCGACCCCGAGCCCGTAGGAGCGAACGAGGGCCTCGTGGTCGAGCGTCGTGACGATGGTGCAGTCGTGACCGAGCGCCAGCAGCGCCTGCCCGAGAGCGATGTAGGGCTGGGCGTCTCCGCGGCTTCCGGGGGCGAGGATGGTGGCTCTCATGGGTGGCTCCGATGCATTGCAACTCCGGGTTGCATTGTCACCCCGCCAGACCAACCAGTGCAACTCGGAGTTGCATTCGCTCGCGTCGTGCCCGAGGATCGAGACCGTGCGCGCGGGAGCGACAAAACCTCGTGGCTCCGCGGTGGTCAGGCGCGTGCTCGACGTGACCCTCGAGGAGCTCGGACGCGTCGGCCTCGCGCGCCTGAGCCTCCCCCGGGTCGCCGAGCTTGCGGGCATCAACAAGACCAGCTTGTACCGACGCTGGCCCACGAAGGAGGCGCTGGTTGCGGCGGCCCTCAAGCTCTCGGTGCCGAGCGAGCGTGACCTGCCAGATCATGGAAGCCTCGAGATGGACCTCGTGGACCTCGCCCGTGGTCTGGCGGCCTTCATCGCATCACCGGGCGGGATGGGGGTGATCCGTACGGTGTTCGCAGAGGGAGGCACGCCACAGACGCGGCGCCTCGCGGAGTCGATGTGGAGCGCGCCGAAGCGGTTGGCCCCGCAGTTGGTTCTGGAGCGCGCCCTCGAGCGGGGCGAGCTGCGCCCCGACGCGGACCTCGACCTGCTCCTCCACACGATCGGTGGTGCGGTGTTGCATCGGGCGTTCGTGGAGCGCAGGTCTGCCGACGCGTCATGGGCGCGCCGATTGATTCACCTCCTCGTCGAGGGCGCCTCGCCGCGCCCGTTCGCGAGGCCGGCGCGCGACGGCGACGCTTGACGCGCCCCCCTCACCCACGCCCGCCTGACGCGACCGCGCGCACGATCGCGGCGTCGCGCGCTCACATCGCGGGGAGCCAGCGCGCCTTGGCCTTCGCGACCATCGCGCGCGTGTCGAGCTGCCACGGGTGAAAGCCCGGCGCGTAGAAGCGCAGATACGCGGGGATCATCTTGCGGAGCGCGCCGGGGCGAACCCAGAACCACGCGAGCGCAGAGAGCCACGCGCGCGCGTTGCCGAGCTCGCCCGCCTCGCGCATCAGCCGCACGAGCGAGATCGCGGTGTTCATCGGAAACAGCACGCTCACGAGCAGCATCTCGCGGATGCGCGTGGCCTCGCTCCCGCCGATGGCGCGGTAGACGTCGAAGGCCACGGCCTTGTGCTCGGTCTCCTCGATCGCGTGCCACGCCCAGATGGGGGCGATGCGAGGGTCCATGTCGCCGACGGCGTCGTCGTACTTGAGCAGGAGTTCCTCGGAGAGCAGCGCGGTGAAGTGCTCGACCGCCACGGTGTGCGCGAGCTGTCGCTCGGGCGAGTACTCGTCGCGCATCTTGTCGATGAGCATCTGGATGCGCTGCTCCACCGCGCCCACGTCGACGCCCCGCTCGAGGAGAAAGCGGTTGAGCCCGTTGTGCTCCTTGCTGTGCTGGGCCTCCTGTCCGATGAAGCGCCGCACGGCGTCTTGCAGCTCGGGGTCTTCGATCTTGTCCTGGTAGTGCCGCACCGAGTGGATGAAGAACCGCTCGCCCGGCGGAAAGCTCGCCGACAGCGCGCACAGCAGCAGCGTGCGCACCGGGTCGTTGCCCCACCACCACCGCGGCAGATCGTCGGTGAACTTGAAGCCAGGACGACGGACCTCGGGCATCACGTCTGCGGGCGTCTTCGAAGCGGGTCCGCGGTCGTCACGGTGAAACGTCTGGGTGAGATCCATGTGCGTCACTCCCTCGTTGTC
>JBPOHC010000660.1:0-1667 GCA_052035985.1 Myxococcota bacterium
CCCTCCGCACACGCGCTTGCACCCGCCGCGCACGCGCTTGCACCCGTCCCCTCCCCCGCTTCTCTCGCTCGCACCCACCGCATGCACTCGACTCCACCCGCGGCCCCGCTCGCTCGATCACCGCTCACGCCCCGCCCTCATCCGCGCGCCCTCCACCGCCCGCTCCATTCGCTGCGCAACGCCGCGCCATTGACGCGCGCGGGACACTCATGTTCGGATCGCCCGCGCCCGACGCTCGGAGCGACCGACGCTTCGAAGCACCGCACCGGGAGAGACGAATGCCGCCCGCATCTCGCATCGGAGACAACCACACCTGCCCGATGGTGAACCCCGGGCCCACGCCGCACGTCGGCGGGCCCATCATCTCGGGCCTCGGCACCGTGCTCATCGGCAACAAGCCCGCCGCGCGCGTCGGCGACAAGGCCACCTGCCAGGCGCCGCCCGACACCATCTCGATGGGCGCCCCCAACGTGCTCATCGGCAACAAGATGGCCGCGCGCATCGGCGATCCGACGGTGCACGGCGGCGTCATCGTCGCGGGCGAGACCACCGTCATCATCGGCACGCACCCGCAGGGCGCCGTGCTCAAGGCCGCCGCGAAGTCGGGCGTCGCGTTCTGCGAGGAGTGCGCCCGCCGCAAGGCCGAGGCGCGCGCGCGGCAGATGCAACAGCGCCAGCGTCGCAACGCCACCGCGCACCAGGACAACGCGCGCAGGCCGCCCGCTGGGACGCCCGCGCCGAGGGCGCCCGGAGGCAACCGCGCCATCAACGTCGACCGCGCCGTGCAGCACCTCGACGCCAACGCGGGCGCGCGCTCGCAGGGCCACTGCCTCCGCAGCGTGCGAGAGGCCGTTCAAGCGGGCGGCGGCAACACCGGGAGCACGCTCAGCGCGCGCGACTTCGGACCCAACCTCGAGCGCGCGGGCTTCAGCTCCGTGGCCGATCACCGCTCCGCCGGGTACTCGCCGCAGCGCGGAGACGTCGCCGTGTTTCAAGCGGTGCCGGGGCATCCCCACGGGCACATCGCGATGTACAACGGCGACCGCTGGGTGAGCGACTACCGGCAAGACAGCTTCTACGCGAACCAGGCGTACCGCTCGGGCTCGTGGACGGCCTATCGCCCGTGACCGACGAAGGTCTCGCCAAGGAAGATCGCGCGCCCCTCGTCGGGCAGCGCCTCGCCCTCGAAGAGAGCGCGCTCTACGCCGTGCTCGACGCCGCGCGCGACGACCTCGTGCTCGCGTGGATCAACACGTCGGGCGTCGAAGCCCTGTGCCTCTACGACGGGTGGCAATCGAAAGAGCTCGCGGACGTCGCGCCCTACCTCGTGTCGGTGCCGCGCGGCTCGGAGCATCTGCGCGCCCTCCTCGACGAGGCGTGGGGGAGGAACTGGGGCGTCTTCCTCGCGTCGGGCGTCGGGATGCGCGAGCTTCGAAGGCACCTGCGGCGCTTTCTCAAGGTGAGCGTCGAGGGCCGCGGACGGATGCTCTTTCGCTTCTACGACCCGCGCGTGCTCAGGGCCTTTCTGCCGACGTGCACGGTCGAGGAGGCCAACGCGTTCTTCGGCCCCATCGACGCGTTCGTGACCGAGGGCCACGCGGGCGAGTCGGTGATGCGCTTCTGCGTCACGCCCGACGGCGTCGCGACCGAGACCGAGGCGCTCCCCG
>JBPOHC010000863.1:0-28418 GCA_052035985.1 Myxococcota bacterium
CGCCTTGGCTTGTAGACGTCGGGTTGCGCAGTCCGCGGGCGCGAGGCGCGATCGGGCTGACAAGCCCAGGCGCGTGAGCGCCTGGGGGTCAACGCAAACGCCGCCAGTCACCGACGATGTCAGCCCCCACCGCGACGATCCGCGGACGCACCCGTCGCCGCCCGCCGCCGCCCTCTACCTCGACACGTACCCCGCGCGCTCCAGCAGCGTCTGCCCCGCAGGCGACGTCGCGATGCGCAGCATCGCCGCCGCTGCGCCGATCGGGGCCGCGCGCGCGTACAGCACCACCGGACGCACCAGCGGATACGTCCCCGCGCGGATCGCGTCGCGCGTCGGCGTCACGCCCTCTCGCGCTCCCTGCGCACGCACCGGGACCACACGCACCGACGGAGACACCCACGCCAGTCGCACCAGCGCGATCGCCAGCGGATCCTCTGCGACGCGGCGCACCGCGGCGGCCTCGTCGACCACCACCTCGATCTCGCGCGAAACACCACGCGGACCGTGCGACCCGGCGTGCGTCGCCACGAGCTCTTCGAGAAACGCCCTCGTCGGAGCGCCCGCGCCGCAGGTCACCAGCTTCGGCGCTCCTCGCGCGCCGTGCAGCGCGTGGTAGCTCGCCGTGCGACCCGTGAAGAGGCCCGCGAGCTGCGACGCGTCGAGCGACGGAAGCGCGTTCGACGGGTTGACCACCAACACCGCGTGATCGAATCCCACCACGCGCTCACACGCGGGAGACCGCAACTCAAAGCCCTGCGCGCGCCCCGCCGTGATCTGTGACGGATCTGCGAAGCCCACGCGCAACGCGAGCAGCGCCTCGCCGTGGATCAACCGCGTGAGCGCATCGCCGCGGTCGACGGTGACGCGCATCCCGCGCGACTCCGTCTGGAGGATCTCGGCCCACGGCGCGCCCACGCCCTCGGCCAGCGTCGCGTCGGAGAGCAACACCAGCGGCGCGGGCAACACGCGCTCGGCGGGCGCGGCGGGAGCCACGGCGACAGGGGCGTTTCCGATGATCGCGTCGAGGCGCTCTCGCGTGCGCCACCAGGTCACTCCGATCGCGAGCGCGACGAGCCATCCCGCCATCGCAGAGGCAGCGCGCACCGACGGGAGCTTGGCGACATCACCGTGCGCATCTTCCGAGCGCCTGGCTCCATCGCGCAGCGCGAGGCCCTCGGGCAGCGACGGGATCGGCGGCGGAACCGGCGTCGGCTCCGGCGACGGAATCGTCGGCGACGTGTCGTCGGGCTGACTCGAAGACGTGGGGTTGAGACCGAGCGACGTGGGACGCGCGGACACCGTCGCAGAGGACACCCCGCCAGCGGGCGCTCCATCGCCGGGCGTGATCGCGGGGTAGGGGCCTGAGAGGTTGGCGCCCGCGCGCATCGGAGCGCGCGACGCGTTGAGCGCGGCCACCGCGGCGGCGACGTCGTCACCGTCACCGGGAGCCTCGATCTGACCCGCGGCGATGCGCTCCCAGCGCTCCTCGATGGACTGGCCGTCGAGGCTCATCGCGACGAGGCGCGCGAGGTCTTCGGAGGTGACGTTCCAGCGGTTGTCGCGCATCACCTCGTCGAGCGCGTCGCGCATCGCGAGGGCCGAGGGGTAGCGGTCGTTCATGTCGCGCTCGAGGCCGCGCATGATCACATCCGAGAGGTTCTCGGGATACTCCGCGACGCGCGCCGTCGGCGGCTGGATCGGGTCTTTCAAGATCGCGCGGTACAGCTCTGGCGCGCTCTGCCCGCGGAAGAGCTTTCGGCTCCCCGTCGAGGTCTCGTAGAGCACCACCGCGAGCGAGAAGAGGTCGGCGCGGGCGTCGATGTCGGCGCTCGCGTTCCACTGCTCGGGGGCCATGTAGCCGAACTTGCCCTTGATCTGCGCGCCCTGCGTGCGACCGGCGCGGGTCTCGGCGCGCGCGATGCCGAAGTCGACGACCTTCACCACGCCCGACACATCGACGAGGATGTTCTGCGGCGAGAGGTCGCGGTGAACGAGCTTCAGGGGCTGCCCCTCGGCGTTCACGGCCTCGGCCGCGTGGGCCATGCCTTCGAGCGCGTCGCGCGCGATCTTCGTCGCGAGCGGGATGGGGATCGAGCGCTTTCGCGTCGCGAGGTTCTGCATGATCGTCGCGAGCGAGACGCCGCGGACGAGCTCCATCGCGAGGAAGAGCCGCCCGCCCTCCTCGCCGACCTCGTAGACCTGCACCAGGTTCGGGTGCTTGAACTCCGCGGCCACCATCGCCTCGCGGAGGAACATCCGTACGTGGTCCGCGTCGCCCGAGATGTCGCTCTTGAGCACCTTGACCGCGACGTTCTTCGCGAAGCCGAAGGCGCCGATCTGCCGCGCCAGATAGACGTCGGCCATGCCCCCCGAAGCGATGCGACGCTCCAGCACGTAGCGTCCGAGCTTCAAGCTCGCGGCGACCGGTGACTCCGCGCTCACGGCGCAGACTCTACGCTGAGCGCGCACTGCGGTCACCTTTGGCGTCCACGGCGAGCGGCTCCGGGTTTACAGTTTCAGTCCGCCGTGACCGCCCCCGAGCAATGGTTCTTCTTCGACGCGACCGAGCGCGAGCTCGTCGCGGCGACCCTCGATCACGTGCGCGAGCATCGCCCCGAGCACCACACGCTCCTGCGGGGGAACCTCTCGCGCCTGAGCTCCCTCGCGGTGATCATCCGTGACAGCGCGTCGATCGCGACGTCGTGGCAGTCGCTGCGCGGCGCGAGCGGATCTGGCGAGGCCCTCATCGACCTCCTGCGACGCGTGCCCGACTACGACATCGAGCTGCACATCCCGACGCGCGCGGTGCTGGGTCAGGCGTACCTCGTCGCGAAGATCAACTTCTTCAAGTCGCTGCACTACGCGCTCGTCGCCGACGGAGGCCCCGAGGCGCTCTGCGCCCGCATGGAGGTCGAGCTCGGTCAGTCGATCTACTCGAAGATGCTCGAAGAGCTCTTCACCTCGATCCTCACGGACCGCGCCGCGGAGCACGCGCTCAAGGGGCGCGCCGCGGGCTTTCTCTTTCGCATCTGGGACGACCGCCTGCTGGCCGAGGTCGACGACGTGGCGCCGCTCCTCGAAGCCGCGTGGGAGGCGCGCAACAAGGTGCGTCCGGTGCTCGGCACGATGCTCGGCGCGCACGAGATCTTTCGGCTCTTCCGCGAGGCGCGCGACGACAGATTTCTGGAGTACTACACGGGCCGCGACGAGGTTCCGCCCGACGAGATGGCGTCCTTCGAGGAGTTCCTCTTCGGCCTCTCGCACGAGGACATCGACGCGCTGCGGAAGCACCTCTCGGAGCAGCACGTCGCCTCGCTGACGCCCGCCGAGGCGCGGGCCTTTCTCGGTCCCCACCACGACGCCTGGGCCTCGACGCTCACGGGCCCGCAGGCGCTCTACAGCGACTATCGCCGCCGCCGGATGCTCGCCGCGTGTCGCGCCCTCAACGGCGCCCCGGGGCCCAAGAAGGTCGCCGAGGAGTACGTGCTCGCCGCGTGGCTCCGCCGCGAGGGGTGAGAGCCGTCACATCAACCCAGGACGTTTGTGTGCGGCGATGATCGGCAGCGTGGTCTGCGCGTTCGCAGCGCCCCTCTCTGGCGCTTCCGCGCGCCCTCACCCGAGGATCGGGGGCAAGGGCTCCATCGTCCGACGAGGCGAGATCGAACCCGCGGCCTCGCAGCACAAAGAGACACGCCCACGACTCGCGGAGCCGTTGCCCCCGATCCTCGGGTGAGGGCGCGCGGAAGCGCCAGAGAGGGGGCTGCGTGCTCTTTCGTTGAAGCAGACAGGGAGCTGTTTCGTTCCCTCGCGGGGCATGCGCAATCGTCCAGATTGGATGTGACGGCGGTATGAAGTCCGTCACGGTGCCACCCTGTGCCGCGCGCGCGACGCCGACTGCGCGCCGGACGATCGCGCGTCCCTTGAATCGCCCCGGTCTTGCGGCGCGGTACGGGATCTGCGAGTGCATCGCGCGGAGACACTCCCCATGACACGTTCTCGATGGATGCTCGCGTTCGCCTCCTGCGCGCTCACGCTCGGCCCCGGTTGCAGTGACCCGGCCCCGACGCCGACCGACGCCGCGCCGACGGACGTCACCGATGTCACCGATGCCGCAGACGTGGTCGACGCGCGCGACGCGGCCGATGTCACCGATGTCACCGACGTCTTCGTCCCGCGCGACGTGCCCGATGTGCCCGACGTGACCGACGTGACCGATGTGACCGACGCGAGTGATGCGACCCCGATGGGCCTGCTCGCGCCGCTGCCGAGCGCGTGTCGCGTGGTCTTCGAAGACGCCGCCGCGCTCTGTCGCACGACGCCCTGCGCGGCGACCGCGAATGTGGTGCTCCAGTGTCCGGGCAACGGCTTCGACGTCGCTGTCGCCGCAGGAAGCGCCCGCGCCACCGTCTCGTACACCGAGAACCAGGGAGGCTTTCACCCCATGTACGCCTCGCTCGACCTCGCAGCGCGCGCGGGGACCGTCGAGCAGGTTCCGTCGGGCAACTGGCCCGCGCGGGTGCTCTCGACGCGCGACGGTGGAGCCTACGTGGCCGCGTACTCGGCCGACGCGAGCGACCGCGACGCGATGGCCGTGCTCACGCGAGAGTCCGCGGGGTGGCGGCGCGTGATGATCGAGGGGGCGCGCTACGTCCCCATTTCGATCGGCGACGGCGCGCACCACGCCGACGGCCGCGAGTCGTTCGTGTACTCGCGCGGCGAGGGAGACGCGTCGAGCATCATGGCCGCCACGCGCGCGGCCGACGGCACCTGGACGACCTCGATGCTCGCCGGGGGACCCGTCTTCGGCCGCTTCGCGATCGACACCGCGCCCGACGGGACGGGAGACATCATCCTCGCGCGCTGGCGCTTCGGCGTCCCCACGGCGATGGCCCGCACGCTGCTCATCGGCGCTGGAACGGTCGCGCCGCGCACGGCCTACGTGCAGAGCCCCGGAACGAGCGAGGCTTTCAACCACGTCACGGTCGTGTCGCGCGCGGGCGGATCTCCCGTCGCCGCGATCGGGCTCGACGATGGCGTTCACGCGCTGCTCCCCGGCGCGACGGCGTACACCGACACGCTCGTCGCCAACACCGCGCGCGGCCACGACACCACCTGTCCCGGTGAGGGCGGATCGCCGCCCGTCATCTGCGGCAGCACGCGCATGTGCACGGCGCACGGGACCTACGGCGGCTTCGGCTCCCACGGCCTCGCGCGCACCGCCGACGGACGCGTGTGGCTCGTGTACGCGCAGCAGCACGTCGACCGCGACTACCGCGTGACCTACTCCGCGCCGATGGGACCGGGGTGCTTCGCGAGCTCCACGCTGCTGGCCGATCGCTCGCGCACCGAGCTGGTCGTCGTCGAGGTGGGCGCGACCCTCATCGAACGAGCGCGCCTCGTCATGAACGACGGCGCCGCCACGTCTGACCTCGACGTCGACGCCGCGGGATCGTCGCTCCAGATCGCGCGACTCGGAGAGGCCGTGCAGCCGAGCGATCCGCCCGTGCTGCGCTTCGTCGCGGTCGACACCTCGACGCTGCGTTAGCGCCCATCAACCGCGCGGTCGACCGACGCGCCGAGAACGCTGTCAGGAAAGCGCCGATGGAAGCGCTCCCTCGCGGCCGAGGCGGCCTCGCGGTCACCGCGCGCCGCGGCGCACTGCACCCGAAGCGCCTCACGCTCGGGCTCGAGCCTCCCGTGCGGAAAGCGTCGCGCGTGCTGAGAGAGCGCCGCCGTCGCGCCGTCGATGTCGTCACCCGAGAGCGCCGCGTGCGCGCGCTCCAACAGCGAGAGCTCGTCGCGGAACGAGAGGTCCTCGTCGACCGCGTCGGGGCTGCGATGCGCGGTCCTCGCGAGCCCCGCGGCTCCCGTGGGCAGCGTCGGCGCGGGCGCACTCGTCGCTGTCGGCTCCGCGCGCGCGATGATGCTCGGCGTCGGAGAGACCGCGTTCGCCGTGGGCGGAGCGGGCCTCGCGATGGGAGGTGACGCGGGCGCGTGCGAGCTCGGCGCGCGCTGGTGAGGCTCTTCGTGACGTGCCGCGACGCGCGCGACGCCGAGACCTCCAACCGCGAGGAGCGCGACGCCGAGCGCTTTACCGAGCCACGCTGACGAGGCTGCGCGAGAGACCGCGAGGGTGGTGCTCGGGATCGCCAGGCCCGTCGTGATCGCGAGCCGCGCGGCGACCTTGCGACGCTCGCTCACGGGCGCCGAAGGAGTTCCGCGCGCCTCGTCGAGCAGCGCGGACACATCGGACGGGAGGTCGGGAAGGTCGTGCTCGCTCACGGGCGCTCTCCTCGCTGCATGCGCAGGCGTCGCACCGCCGCGGTGAACTGCTCCCGCGCGACGCCGAGGCGCGCGTAGAGCGTCTTGATGGGCACGTCGAGGGCGTCGGAGATCTCTCGCATCGGCTGCTCGTCGAGGTCGTGGAGGATGAACACCACGCGGCGCTCCAGATCGAGCGATTGAAGCGCAGTGAGCACGAGCTCCCTCGCCTCGGACTGCGCCACGCGCTGGTCTTGCGAGGGGGCCGTGTCGACGGCCTCGACGGGCTCGCCCACCGTCTCATTGCGGTTGCGGCCGAGGCTCAGGTGATCGCGCGCGACGCGGTACGCGACGCCGAAGAGCCACGGTCGGAGCGGGCGCGAGGCGTCGAAGGTGTGCGCGCGCTGGTGCACCACCACGAAGACGTCGTGCGTGACGTCGGGGAGGTTGCGCTGCGCGACGCCGAGGCGACGGAGCGTGTGCCACACCCAGTCGAACTCCCGCGCGTAGACGGTCGCGAGGTCGAAGGGAGCCGCGCTCGCGAAGCCCTGCGCGATCGATGAGAGCGCCTCGGTGGTCACGGTCGGTAATTGGGGCGGCACCGCGGCGATTCTCACAGATTCTGCCAGGCCACGCCGACGGACAGCGAGGCCGCGAAGGGAGAGGCCGTCCAGAGCGCTCCCGAGGCTCCGCCGCGCACTTCGAACGCGGGTCGGAGCACGAGCGCGCGCGCGTCGATCGAGGCCACGAAGCGCCACCGCGCCGAGAGGGGGACCTCGACGCCCGCGCGTCCGCCTGCCGCCGCCGAGAAGGCCACGTCGCTGTGATTGGTGCTGTAGCCGTCGCCCCACGCGATCACCGCGCCGACCGAGAGCGTCGCGCACGCGAAGAGCGTCACGCGCGCGCCGAAGCGAGGGCACACCCCGACGCCGACGTTCAGAGGGAGCCCCCACGCGCGCGCGTCGCGGTCTTCGAAGCGCCCCGGCGCGTCGACGGCGAGCTCGACGGGCAGCATCACGGCGCCGCGGATCATCGACGCGCGCAGCACGAGCCCCGGTCGCAGGGCATCGACCACGAGTCCCGGCGCGACGCCGTAGCTCATCGACGCGAGCGCCGCGAGCTGCCACGAGGTCTCCGTGCGCGACGCGCGATCGGGCGGAGGCGCGACGACGGGCGGAGGCGTGGCAACGGTCGGAGCTTCGACGCGCGGCGCGGGCGGTTCGACCACGGCGGGCGCAGGGGCGGGCGTCGGAGAGGGCTGTACCGCAGGGGTTTCGGGTGAGGGGAGAGGTGTCACCGCGGCGGCGACGGGGGGCGGTCTTCGAAGCGCGCGGAGCGGGTCGATGGCGAGCGCGAGCACGAGCACCGCGGCGTCGCCGAGGCGCGCGCAGTCGGCGGCCGACGAGCGGAGGCGTCGCGAGGTGCTTCGATGACCGGGGTTGGTGATGCGCAGCAGCGCTTCGAAGCGCGTTCGTGAGCGCGTGAAGCGGAGCGAGGCGGCGCGGGTTGCGTCGTCGGTGATGGCGTCGCGGTCGAGGCGCGCGGCGAGGAGGGAGCGCACGCGCTCGCGGTCGGGGCACGACGCGCTGCGGTCGTCGCGGTCGACGTCGAGGCGCACGGTGTCTTGCGGTCGGGGCTGCGCGAGGGCGGGGCGAGCGTAGAGCGCGTGCGCGATCGTGGCGGTGACGACGAGGGCGGCGGCGCGTCGGTGCATGCGTGCTGGCGGGTGCCTCGGGGGTGGAGCGTCCGCGCTTCTACGCGGGGCGCGCGCTCAGGGGCACGTGAGGCCCTCGTCGATGGATCCGTTGCAGTTGTTGTCGCGGGTGTCGCAGACCTCGGTGACGGGTCGGACCTCGCCGTCGCACGCGGTGCCCCAGACGCCCGCGACGCAGGTCTGGGCGCCCGCGCGACACGCTCCGACGCCCGCGGTGCCCGTGGGGCCCGTGTAGCAGCCCCGCGTGACGCCGTCGTCGATGACGCCGTTGCAGTCGTCGTCGAGGTTGTTGCAGACCTCGGGCGACGGGGTCACGCCGGTCGGGCAGCACGATGCGCCCGCGCACGCGCGGCCGGTTCCGCAAGAGGTTCCTGCGGGGCTGAAGGCGTCGGCGGGGCACGCCGCGGCCGTTCCGGTGCAGCGCTCGGCGGCGTCGCAGACGGAGGTCGGCGGACGGCAGAGGGTGACCGCCGAGGCGAGGGCGTCTGCGGGACACGTGAGGCTCGTCCCGGAGCACACCTCCGCGGGGTCGCAGGGGCCCGTCGAGGGGCGGCACTCGGTGGGGCCGCGCGGGGTCCATCGGAACGAGCTCCCCGCGCGAACGGCGCCCGCGGTGTTGAACGCCACTAGGTCGAAGGCCGACGCGTCGGCGTTCTGAATGCCGATGGTGGCGCTCGCGCCCGTGGCGCGTCCGTCGGCGGAGTCCGCGCGGTTGTAGAGCACGTCGATGGTGTTGGTGCTCTCGCTGAGCACCACTTCGAAGTTCATGTGCGCGTCGGGCGCGTCGGTGCAGCAGAAGTGCGCGTCGCGCCACTCGGCGACGAACCTGCGGTTGGGCGCGCTCCCCACGGTGGCGACGCAGACGCCCGTGGCGCGGGTGAAGAGGTCGTCCCAGAACGCGAAGATGGCGTTCGGGATGCGCGCGTGCGGCAGCGTCTCGTTGACGTAGAACGCGGTGGCGGCCTCCGAGGAGAAGGCGAGGACTCCGTTCGTCGTGATGACCGCGAGCGACTGCGCGGCGCCGTAGTACCTGAACGAGAACGGGAGCGCGGCGCCGTAGTACCCGTCGTCGACGGAGAACATCGTCCGCCTGGCGCCGACGGCTGCGCACGCGTCGATGAAGGTGAGCGGCGAGGCCGAGCGCGCGTACGTCGTCGCGCCGCCGGGGACGAGCGCGTCGGGGGGGCAGCTCGCGCTGGAGCCCGTGCAAGACTCCGCGGCGTCGCACGCTCCGCCCGCGGCGCGACACGTCGTCCCCGCAGGAAGGAAGGTGTCGACGGGACACGCGGGGGTCGATCCGGTGCAGTACTCCATGACGTCACAGACCCCCGCGGCGACGCGGCACGCCGTGAAGCGCGCGGCGAGCACGTCGACGGGGCACGCGGCGCCGCCGCCGGGACAGGCCTCCGACGGATCGCACGTGCCCGCGGAGGGCCGACACACGACGCCTGCTGCGGCGTCGGTCCACGCGGTCGGTCCCGAGAGGGTGCTCGACGTGAGGACGCACGACTGACAGGCGTTGGCGGGGTTGCGCTGGCCGTTGGTGAAGCACGCGCCGCCGATGCGACAGAAGCCCTCGTCGATCTGCCCGTCGCAGTCGTTGTCGACGCCGTCGCAGGTCTCGATGCCCGCGCAGGCGTCAGAGGCGACGTCGGGCGCGGTGGTGACATCGGGGGTCGCGATCACATCGGGCGTCGCGATCACATCGGGCGTCGCGATCACATCGGGGGGCGCGATCACATCGGGCGTCGCGATCACATCGGGCGTCGCGATCACGTCGGGCGTCGCGACCACGTCGGGCGTCGCGATCACGTCGGGTGACGCGACCACGTCGGGCGTCGCGATCACGTCGGGTGACGCGACCACGTCGGGCGTCGCGACCACGTCGGGCGTCGCGATCGCGTCGGGGGACGCCGCTGCGTCCGCGCGGTCTCCCACCACGGCGGGTGACGTGCAGCCCGAGAGCGTGACGAGGCACAGGGGAATCACCAGACCGCGCGATCGATCGAGACGCATGCGGAGACCTCCTGACTCGTCGATTGGGCTGAGGTCGTCGCGCGTCTGATCAAATCGACGCGCCGCCACAAACTGCGCCGTCAGAACGCGATCGCGAGGCGTCCCGCGCACCCGTCTCCCGTGCACATCAGCCCGACGCGGGGCGCCGACGCCTGCGGCTGCGGGAGCAGCAACACCACGACGCCCGCCGCGATGGCCGCGACGCCCACCCCGCCGAGCACGTCTGCGACCGTGGCCCGCATCTCGGCGCCGCTCGCGTCGCTTTGGAGCGACGGATCGCAGACGCGGTTCTGACAGCGCGCGTTGAGGTCAGACCACGTCGACGAGACCGTGAGCCCGAGCGCGAGGCCGGTCACCAGAAGCGCTCCTCCGGCGCTGAGCAGCGTCACGGGGAGCGCGAGGCTCCGCGGCGCGGGCGGAGGCGGTTGGAGTACTCGCGGCGGCTCCGGCGCGACGCGCGGCGGCGGGGTGTTCGTGGTCGTGGTCGTGGTCGCGGTCGCGGTCGCGGTCGCGGTCGCGGTCGCGGTTGCGCTGCGTGCGAGGCGCGTTCGCAGCGAGGCCATATGCGCGAGGAGGCTCTGCCGATCGACGCCCGAGGCGCCCGAGGCGTCGAAGCGCTCGTAGGCGTCGAGGGCCTCGCGGTCTCGCCCGGCGTCTTCGAGCGCGTGCGCGAGGTTGAAGAGCAGCTCGGGGCGCCGCGTGAGCTCCCAGGCCGCCTGGAACTCCCTTGCCGCCTCGGCGAAGCGTCGGAGCTGGTAGTAGCGTCCGCCGTTCTGGATGTGGTTTCGCGCGATCTCTGCCGTGGAGGTGCTCGAAGGCTGCGCGTGCGAGGTGGCGGTCTTCGCGAAGAGGGCGACGAGCGCGGTGGCGGCGACGAGGCTGCGAGGCGTCACGGGCGCGACGCTACCACCGCCGCGCGTGATAGCGTCCGCGAGTTCGTCACCGATCGCGTCCCCCGATATGGAGTCATCGCGCGTGCGGCCTCCGCTCCCTCTCCTCGTGTCGCTCTGCGCGCTCGCGTCGTGCACGGCGCTCTATCCCTTCAGCGATTTCAGCTTCGACGGAGGGGCCCGCGACGCGTCTGACGTCGTCGACGCGAGCGACGTCACGCCCCCCGACGCGGCGCCCGATGACGCCACCCCCGACGCGGCACCCGACGGGCCCCCCACGGACGCGCCCGCGGACGTGCCCCCTCCCCTCGATGTGCCTCCTGTCGACGTCGCGCCCCTCGACGCCCCTCCCGCAGATGTACCTCCCGCAGATGTACCTCCCGCAGATGTGCCTCCCCTCGACGTAGCGCCTCTCGATGTGCCTCCCGTCGATGTGCCTCCCGTCGATGTGCCTCCCGATCGCCCCGACGTCTCCGATGTCGTCTCGTCCGACGTGGGCTGTCCCGCGGGGATGATCCGTTGCGGGAGCGCGTGCGTCGACTCGATGCTCGACAAGGCCAACTGCGGCGCGTGCGGGCGCACATGCCCGATCGCGTGCTCGGCGGGCGCGTGCGTCCTGGTGAGCGATGTGCGGGCGGGCTTGGGCAACGACCTCGGCGTGCACGCGTGCGCGCTCCTCAGCGATCGCACGGTGCGCTGCTGGGGGTCGAACGTCTTCGGCCAGCTCGGCGACGGGACGCGGACCAATCGCAGCCGCCCCGTTGTCGTCGCGGGGCTGCGCGACGTCATGGAGATCGCCGTCGGAGGCAATCACACCTGCGCGCTCCTCGCCGACGGGACGGTCTCGTGCTGGGGGCTCGGCGCGAACCTCCAGCTCGGTGACGGAGCGGTGCAGCGCTTGACGCCCGCGACGGTGCCCGCGATCGATCACGTCGCGTCGGTCGCTGCGGGGGCCGCGCACACCTGCGCCCTCCGCGGAGACAACGTGGTCTACTGCTGGGGACGCAACACCTTCGGCGCCTGCGGGGTGACGCCACCCGTCGACGTGCGCGCGCCCACTGCGGTGATGGGAACCGGCCTCGCCGCACGCCTCGCCGCGGGGGAGTTCCACACGTGCTCGACGACCTCTGACGGCACCGCGATGTGCTGGGGCGCCGGCTACAACGGCGCGCTGGGCGACGGCCGCTCGATGAACAGCGCCGTCCCCGTCAACGCCGTGGGGGTCTCCGCGGGGACGATCTCCGTCGGCAACGAGGATTCGTGCTCTGTCGCGCGCGACCGCACCGTGTGGTGCTGGGGGCAGAACCGCTACGGCGCCGTGGGAAACGGGACCAACAACCGCCAGCCGAACCCCGTGCCGGTGAGGACCATCCCCGCGGCCGCCGCGGTGAGCGTGGGCTCGTTCCACGCGTGCGCGCTCGACGGCGACGGGGTGGTCTTCTGCTGGGGGCTCAACAACGAGGGCCAGATCGCCGAGCAGAGCGGGCTCACGCAGCGCAACACGCCGGGCCGCGTCGCGACGAGCCTCAACGCGCGCGCGATCTCGTGCGGCTACCAGATGACCTGCGCCGTGCTCGTCGACGGCAGCGCGCAGTGCTGGGGGCGCAACGCGCAGGGCCAGCTCGGCGACGGCACGACGACGACGCGCAGGCTCGTCGCGCCCGTGCTGTTCTGAGCGCCGCGAAAGCAACGTGACGCATCATTCCGAGGCCCCCTTCGCTCGGGCCTTGCGATCTCGTCTCGGAGCGTGATACCTCCGCGGGCCTATGGCCGCCGTCTCTCTGCGCACGTACATCTTTCTCGACAGCCTGCAGCCGCAGCTCGCGTCGTTCATCGGAAAGACCGCGCGGGGATTCCTGCCGATTCCGTGGATGGCGTCGCTCTGGGTTGAGATCGCCCCGGGCATGGCGATCAACCGGGTGACCGACCTCGCCCTCAAGGCCAGCAAGGTGCAACCCGCCGTGCAGGTCGTCGAGCGCGCCTACGGGCTCCTCGAGGTCCACCACGATGACAAGGGCCAGGTGATGGACGCGGGCGCGGCCATCCTCGAGGCGCTCGAACTCAAGGAGTCCGACCGCCTCGCGCCCAACATGCCCACCAACCAGATCATCCGCGGGATCGAGCCCTACCAGGCCCAGATCATCAACAAGAACTCGCAGGGCATGATGATCCTGCCGGGCGAGTCGCTGCTCATCCTCGAGACCGACCCCGCGGGGTACATCGTGCTGGCCGCGAACGAGGCCGAGAAGGCCGCGCGGATCTCCATCGTGCACATCCAGCCCTACGGGGCCTTCGGGCGGCTCTACCTCTCGGGCCCCGAGGCCGAGGTCGACGCAGCCGCCGAGGCCGCGCGCGCGGCCCTCCCGTCGGTGCACGCGCGCAAGCAGGAGACGAAGCTCGACCGCTGATCGCGGTGCGTAGCTGCAACGGTTTTTTCACGCGGTTCACACCGCTCCGAGACGACGAAGGGACACTGCCATGAGCGACGCGCTGGGAATCATCGAGACGAAGGGCTTCGCCGCCGCCGTGCAGGCCGCGGATGCCATGGTCAAGGCCGCGAGGGTGCAACTCGTGGGCTACGAGAAGGTCGGCGGGGGCTTCACCTCCGTGATCGTCCGTGGCGACGTGGGGGCCGTGAAGGCCGCGACGGAAGCGGGTCAGCGCGAGGCCGAGCGCATCGGTGAGATGGTGTCCGTGCTCATCATCCCGAGGCCGCACGCGAACATCGACGAGGTGCTCCCCCTCGGCCGCGGACCGGGCCAGGCGAAGAAGATCGCCGGCGATCACTGATCACCTCCGATGCTGATCTGCAAGGTCACCGGCACGCTGGTCGCGACGCGCAAGGAGCCCACCCTCGACGGGTTGAAGCTCCTCGTCGTGCGGCCGTGTGACGTGAAGGGTGAACCCACGGGCGCCGCCCTCATCGCCGCCGACGCCGTGGGCGCGGGCATGGGCGAGGTGGTGCTCATCGCGCAGGGCTCCTCGGCGCGGCAGACCGCGTCCACGAAGGATCGCCCCGTCGACGCCGTCGTCATGGCGATCGTCGACACGCTCGCCGTCGACGGCGACGTCACCTTCCAGAAGAACGCCTAGACACGCCCGTCGCGGCCTCGTGGTCGTCGCGGTCGCCGCGGTCGCCGCGGCCCATCGTCGTCGTTGACACTCGCGACGCCGCGCGCGTACCGTCGGGCGCGAAATACCCCGTGGATTCCAGAGGAAACCCGATGCGTCGAACGGTCCCCTTCGCGCTCCTCGTCGGGGTGCTGACGCCCTCCGTCGCGCTCGCGCAACGCGCGCGAGACGATGCCCCCGCGCGCGACGAGAGCGTCCGCGACGAGGCCCCCGCGCCGCGCGACCCGGTGTTCATGCTCGCCGAGTCGGCCCGCTTCGTCGACGTCGTCGACTCCTTCGATCGCGGTAGCACGTTCAGCTTCCGCCTCTCGGCGGGCTACCTCTACCAGCACCGCACGGCCACCATCGAGCGCGAGATGCGCGTGAGCGACGGCGTCAACGGCGCCGGGCTCGTGCAGTTCGCCCGCGTCGGCGACTACGTCGAGAACACCCACACGCTCCTCGTGAACGCCGAGGTGGGGCTCTTTCACGACCTCGCGCTCACCTTCGGCGTGCCGGTGATTCTCTCGAACACCCGCGAGATCCGCACGCTCGCCGACCCGGGTCCCGCCGAGGGAAACGCCGCGCTCCGCGACGGCTGGTCGCAAGACAACCGCCCCACATCGCTCTTCAACGTCCCCTTCGCGTCGCCCACGCGCTCGGGCATCGATCAGGTGCGCCTCGGGCTCGCGTGGTCGATCCTCAGCCAGGCCCGCGTGCGCGCCAACCCCACGTGGACGGTGCGCTTCGAATGGCGCCCCCCCGTGGGCGACGTCATGCACGCGTGCAACGGCTCCGCGACGCCGGGCGTGGCCGAGTGCCCGTCGCCGTCGAGCGTCCCGTCGCCTCCGCCCGCGGGGAGCATCAACAGCGTGGGCACCGCCACGCGGCCCACCTCCGCGGGCACGCCGGGCATCTCCCGCGGCCTCAACGGGATCTACTTTCAGACCGCCCTCGCGCGTCGCTTCGGCTTCGTGGAGCCCTACGCGGGCTTCGACATCCTCGCGGAGTTTCCGCTCCGCTCGACGCCCTTCCGCTACTCCGACACGCCCTACGGTCAGCTCGCGTCGTATCCCCCCATCACCAGCTCGCTGGTCGTGGGCGCCGAGGTCATCCCCTTCGAGAACCGCGAGACCTGGCAGCGCCTCGTGATCGACCTCCGCGTGCGCGGCACCTACCGCTCGCAGGGCCGCGATTACAGCCCCCTCTACGACGCGCTCGGCAGCTCCACGAGCCGCGCGCTCGCGGTGCCCGGCTGCCCTTCGAACGTCCGCAACGCCGACGGGACGTGTCAGCCCGGCCGCGAGATCTGGTTCGACGGGCTCACCACCACGCAGTCGCACATCTCGATCAACGGCCAGCTCGCGATCGGCGCGCAGCCCGTGAAGTGGATGCGCTTCGACCTTGGCCTCGGACTCACCTGGGTCGCGCCGCATCTCATCACCGCGACGGACGCGTGCAACCCGAGCGAGGCCGTCCCCGCGGACCACCCCGAGTGGCGCGGCGGATGCGTCAACGACAGCGCGCCCGACCCCACGCACCGCCCCGTGATCGATCAGGTGGGCGGGCGCTTCCGCACGAACAACGAGCTCCTCGTCGACTTCTTCGCGTCGGTCTCGCTCACCCCTCGCTTCTTCTGATCTCCGATGGGCGTCGCGCGCGCCGCCGTCGCCGGGCTCCTCGCGCTCCTCGTCGCGAGCTCGACGGCCTCGGCGCAGACGTCGCCGCCGCGTGTGCGACGGCTCGTCGAAGCGGTGGCGCCGTCACAGCCCGCAGCGCCCGTCACCGTCGCGCTCGACCTCGACCTCGACGACGCGGGACGCGTCACGCGCGCGTCGGTGAACACCTCGGGCGGCACCGCGTTCGACGAGGCCGCGCTCGCCGCCGCGCGCGACCTGCTCTTCGAACCCGCGCGAGAGAGCGGACGCGCGATCGCCTCACACACCGTGTGGCGCTACGTCTTCGCGCCGCGCGGAGAGCGAACCTCGGACGAAGACGCGCCGAGGGCGCAGAGCACCGTTGATCCGTCGCGAGAGGCCACCGTGCGGCTCCGCGCGCCGTCGAGGGAGACCTTCCGTCGCGAGCTCCTCGTCGATGATCTGAGGCGCATGCCGGGGACGCGCGGTGACGCGCTCCTCGCCGTGCAGAACCTCCCCGGCGTGGGACGGCCCGCCTTCGGACAGGGCGCCTTCATCGTGCGAGGGAGCGACCCCGAAGACACGCTCGTCACGCTGGAATCACAGCCCATCGCGCTGCCCTTCCATTTCTACGGGCTCGCGACGACGGTGGCGACGGACCTCGTCGAGCGCATCGAGTTCATGCCCGGCAACTTCTCCGCGCGCTGGGGCAGGGCCGCGGGCGGCGTGGTCAACATCACCCTCCGCGCGCCGCCGAGAGACCGCCCCCACGTCGCGGTCGATGTTGATGTGATCGACGCGGGCGTCGTCGCGACGGTGCCCCTCGGACGACGCGTGACCGTGATGGCGGGCGTGCGACGGAGCTACGTCGACGCGCTCCTCGCGGCCTTCGCCGCCGACGCCGCGGGGGCCTCGTTCTCGTCGCTCCCGGTCTACTGGGACTGGCAGCTCGCCGTCGACGCGGAGGTCTCTCCGCGCGACAACGTGCGCGTGCTCGGCTCGGGGAGCGACGACCTCCTGGGGCTCAACGTGGCCTCTCCGTCGCCCGAGTATCCCGCGAGCACGATCTCGTACGGACAGCACATCGCGTGGCACGGCGCGCAGGCCCGCTGGCGCCACCGCTTCTCTTCGACCGCGGAGCACACGCTCTCCCCCTCGGTCACATGGAACTGGTCCGACGTCTCGCTCGGTCCTGACATCCGCTACGCGATCACGTCGACCATCGCCTCGGTGCGCGACGAGCTCGACCTCCGCCTCGGCCGTCACGCGCGCCTCTTCGCGGGCCTCGACGTTCAAGCAGGGAGCACCGAGGCCGTCATCACCGCCCCTCCGCTCGCCGCGAACGGTGTCGATGATGCGCCTGTTCGATCTCGCCTCGTGCGCTACGCCGACACGCGCGCGTTCGTGAATCCCGCGGTCTACGCCGAGCTCTCGCTCGACCCGACGACGCGGCTCCACATGCTCGCGGGCGTGCGCGTCGACGCGTTCTCGCGCAACGGTCAGTGGTCCGTCGATCCGCGCTTCTCGATGCGCTACGCGGCGCACCCGCGGCTCGCGTTGCGCGCGGGCTTCGGCGCGTACACCACGACGCCGCGGGGCTACACGGTGCTCCCGGGCTTCGGCAACCCCGACCTCGCGCTCGAGCGATGGCAGCACGGCACCGCGGGGCTCCAGTCGTGGATCGTCGACGGCGTGCTGGAGTTCACCCTCGACGGCTTCGTGAAGTTCGGCGACCAGACCGCGTCGCCCTCGACGCGCGTGATCGAGCGCGACGGTCAGCGCGTGGCCGAGCGCTTCGCCTCGACTGGCAACGGACGCACCTACGGACTCGAAGCGATGCTGCGCCTCCGGCCCGGTCGCATTCCCCTCCTCGCGTGGCTCTCATACACGCTGCAACGCGCGGAGCGGAGGGACTCACCGGGAGACGCCTGGTACACGTCGCCGTGGGATCAGCCTCACGTGCTCACGCTCGTGCTCGGCGCGGTGCTCCCGCACGGATGGGAGGCGGGGTTTCGCGCGCGCTACACCTCGGGCTCGCCGGAGCCGCGCGTGACGGGTGCGCTCTACGACGCCGACCACGACGTCACGCTCACCTGGGTCGACCGCGCGAACCCGTCGCGTCTGCCCGACTTCTTCTCGCTCGATCTGCGTGTTTCAAAGCGCTTTCGTTGGGGCCCTGTCGACCTCCAGGTGATCGCCGAGGTGCTCAACGCGACGAATCAGTCGAACGTCGAGAGCCGCATCTACAGCTTCGATCGACGGTCGAGCGTCCCCGTCACGGGCTTGCCCATCCTGCCGAGCATCGGGGTCCGCGGGGAGTACTGAGATCTTACGGTCGCACGTAGAGCACGCGGTGATTCGCGGCGTCTGCGAGCGCGAGTCCGTCGCGGTACGCCGTCACGCCGCGCGGAACCGCGAGCTGCGTCGTCGCGCCCGTGCCCGTTCCTGCGCCGCGTCGTCCGTCGCCGACGAGCGTGGTCACCGTGCGGTCGTCGAGCGAGAGCGCGCGCAGCCTGTGATTGAGCGAGTCCGCGAACACCACGCGGCGACCGAGCAGCGCCACGCCGTCGCCGGGGTTGATGCGCGCGTCGGCGGCGGCGCCGTCCGCGAAGGTGTACTCGCCGCGCGATCCCGCGAGGCGCGTGGTCGATGCGCCCACCGAGAGCAGCGTGGCCTGCGCGGTGGTGACGTACATCGTCCCGTCGGCGCCGATCGCGAGGCCCATCGCGCCGATGAGGTCGCGGCTCACGGTGGTGACGCCCGCGCTGGTGATGCGTCGGATCGCGTCGTTGCCCGCGTCGGCCACGTAGAGCGCGCCGTCGGCCCCGAAGGCCAGCGCGCGAGGGAGCGTGAAGGTCGCACGCTCGCGCACCGCGTCGTTGCGGCCCGAGGAGCCCGTGCCCGCGTAGGTGCTCACCACGCCCGCGGCGGTGATCGCGCGGATGCGGTTGTTGCCCGTGTCGCTCACGTAGACGGTGCCGTCGGGGCCGACGGCGATGCCCGTGGGGAGGTCGAAGCACGCGCCGTCGCCGGTTCCATCGCGGAAGGTGTTGCTGCGCGCGGGGCCGCTCGGGCCGCAGCCCGCGAGCGTCGAGACGGTCTCTCCGCGGATCACGCGCACGCGGTGGTTGCGCGAGTCGGTGACGTAGAGCGCCCCATCGGACGCGACCGCAATGCCCGCGGGTGCGTTGAAGCGCGCGGTCGCAGCGGGGCCGTCGGCGTAGCCCGCGGTTCCGTCGCCCGCGAGCAGCGTGACGCTCGACGCGGTGCCGGGGCTCACGGGCGTTCCCCGAGGCGGAGGCGTCGTGGGCGTCGCCACGGGGAGCCCTGCGCGCGCGAGGATGTTCTCGGTCATGCGCTGCACGCGCGCGTCGAGCATGTCGGTGCGGCCGAGGGCGAGGGCCCAGCTCAGCGTTCCAGCGGCGAAGACGAGGCTCGTGGGCGTGGGGTGGTAGATCGTGGCGTGCGACGACTCGACGATCCCTTCGGTCGAGAGGCCCGGCGATTCGGCGATGACCTCGATGTTCTTCGGGGTGCGTCCGTTGTCGTGGAGGCGGTCATACTCTGACCCCACGATGCCGGGCAGCGTGTCGCCGCGCTCGACGTTGGTCCCCTCGTAGATCCAGTGGCTCGGGTCGCGCACCACCATCGGAAAGCGCGCGCCGCCCGTCCACTGCGCGTACATCACGCCGAGGAGCGCGTTCTCGGGGCGGTTGAGCGCGGGCTCGGAGAAGCGCGTGGTCTGGCGCGGCGTTCCGCGCTCGGGGTCGCGCGCGGCGCCGTCGACCTTGTAGCAGATGACCGTGCGGCGCTCGGCGCCTCCGCTCGACGGCGCGTAGCGCGCGTGAAAGGTCGCGGTGTCGGCGGTGAAGAACCCGAGGCTGAGCCCCGCGTCGCGCGCGGCGTCCACCGCGTCGCGCTCGGCGGCGGTCCAGTACTCGTCGTGTCCCACCGAGAGGAACATCCGTCGCCCGCGCAGCACCTCGGGCGTCGCGTCGACGTCGACGTTGGTGACGTAGGCCACGTCGTAGCCGCGCTGCTCGAGCCAGCGGGCCATGCGCATCTCCCACGAGAGCATCTCGCCGCTGCCGTTGTCGCCCGCGCTGTAGGGGCGATCGAAGCTCACGGCGTAGGCGTGCGGCCCGTCGAAGACGTCGTCGCGGCCGTTGACGTAGAGGCTCATCGAGCCCCAGTCGTTGTAGGCCTGCCAGGTGTTCACGCTGGCCTGAAAGAGCAGCGGCGCGCGCGGCGTCGACTCGCGCACGATCATCGGCACGTACTGCTCGAAGCCGTCGTCGCGGATGAGCTTGAAGAGATACTCGCCGCTCACCCACGACGCGTCGGTGGCGACGGTGAAGGCCGCGCTCCAACGGCACTCGATGAGGCCCGTCGCGCGGTCGACGGGGCACGCGGGCTGCGGCTCCACGGGGCGCGCTTCGCCGCGCGCGATGAGGCGTCCGCCGTCGCCGCGGTAGTAGCCGATGCGGTACGCCTCCCAGCGCACGGCGTGGGCCGCGGAGACGTTGACGTGGAGCGTGAACGAGCCCCCCGCGGCGACGGAGGTGACCGACGCGTAGCCCTCGACCTCGTGGCTCTCCGCGGCGCGCTGAATGAGCCACCCGTCGGAGCCCGGCATCGCGTTCTCTCGCTCGATGGCGTTCATCGCAGGCGCGTCGGAGGCCGTGTCTCCCGGAGCGTCGAGCGTCACATCGGGCGCGTCGCTCGTCGCGTCGAATGCATCGCGCGAGGCGTCGCCGGGCGGCGGGGGCTGTGCGGGGTCGTCACAGCCGACCGCGCTCGCGAGGAGCAGAGACAACACCATCCGTCGTGTCGAGGCGCCCGTCATGGTCATCGTAGGGAGGCGAATGGGGACCACGACGCGCACATTCGCGTCAAGGCCGCCGGGGGGGCTGTGCGGGTGTCTCCCAACGAGGCGCAGCGTCTTCGAATCGCACCGCGCGCGATGCTTGTACAATCAAGATATGGACACGCTTCGCGCCTTTCTTCTCGCCTCGCTCGCGCTCTCGACCGCGTGCTCGTCGACCTCGGTCTCCACCGCGACGGACGCCTCACGAAAAGATCGCAGCGACGACACCGCGACCACCGACGTCGCGCCCCTCGACGCGCCCGACGCGACCGCGCCCGATGTCACGCAGGACGCGAGCGATGCCACACGCCCCGACGTTGCGCCCGACGTTGCGCCCGACATCGCGCCCGACGTTGCGACCGACATCGCGCCCGACATCGCGACCGACATCGCGCCCGACATCACTACCGACATCGCGCCCGACATCACGCCCGACATCGCGACCGACATCGCGCCCGACGTGACAGCCGACGTCACGCTCGATGTGCTTCGCGACGCGGCGGTCGATCGCGAGGCGGCCGTGTGCGAGCCCTCCGACTGCGACGGAGACCCCACCAACGGGCGCGAGACCGACACGCGCACCGACCCGTGCAACTGCGGCGCGTGCGGGCGTCGATGCGAGTCGCTCCGCGGCGTGACCTCGGCCACGTGCGAGGCGTGCTCGTGCCGCGTCGTGTGCGACGCGCGCTTCCGCGACTGCGACGGAGACCCGAACAACGGCTGCGAGGCGCTCCTCGCCAGCGACGCGCGCAACTGCGGCGCGTGCGGCCACGCGTGCGGCGTCGGCGAGCTGTGCCGCAGCGGCGCGTGCGTGTTCGTGCCGAGCTACACGTCGTGCTCGGGCTTCATGGCGAACCTCTACAACGACGCCGCGAACTGCGGCGCGTGCGGTCACGCCTGCGCCGCGGGGCAGGTCTGCGATCGAGGCGCGTGCGCAGACTCGTGCGCAGCCGCCGGGACCCTCCGCTGCGGCACGCAGACCTGCATCGACCTGAGCACGCACGCGCTCCACTGCGGCTCCTGCGGATCGACGTGTCCGGGCGGTCTCGCGTGCTCTCTCGGGCGCTGCCTCCTCGGCTGCGTCGCGGGGACGACCGTGTGCGCGGGCACCTGCGTGAACCTCTCCACCGACTCGTTCAACTGCGGCGCCTGCGGCGTGGTCTGCCCCGTCCGCGCGCTGTGCCACGACGGCGTCTGTCAGTCTCTCACCTGCCGCTGAGCGCGCGCGCCGCGACGATCTCTTCACAGCCTGCGAACGAGTTGCGCACGGAGACGCCTTGTCTTGTGGGGCTTCGCGGTGTCGGGCTACAACGGGCACCACAGCGCTCGGCTCACACGGTCCGCGACACCACGTCTGGAGTTCCGTCGGTGCGAAGCAGCTTTCAACACGAGGATGCGAACCAGATCCGCCGCGGGCTCGTCGCGGTCGTGGGCGCCTCGGGGACGGGGCTTCGCGAGGTCTCGACGCTGCTGCACCACTACGGCGCGGGCGTCTCCGAGGTGCTCGCGACCGACAGCCGCGACATGCACGAGACGGGGTCTGGGACGCTCGCCGCGATCGACCGCGTGGGGCGCGACCTCGGCTCGCAGGTGATCGTGCTGGTGTCGCGTCCGCCGTCGCCCTTCGTCGCCGCGCGCGTGCTCGACCGCGCCCTGGCCACGGGGCGCCGCGTGGTGGCCGTGTTCCTCGGGTACGCCGCGGGCGCGAAGCACCCCGGCGTGACCTTCGCGGCGACGCTCGAAGACGCCGCGCGCCTCGCGGCCGTGATGGCGGGCGGAGACCGATCGAGCGACCACCCCACGCTGCGCCTCACGGTCCCCTCGTACACGCGCGACCAGCGCTGGCTCCGCGCGCTCTACACCGGCGGAACCCTCGGCTACGAGGCCCTCACGATCCTCTCGGGCGTCGGCCGCGTGGCGTCGAATCTCAAGTACCTCGGCGTCGCGCCGCTCGGGTCGATCACGTCCGCCGCGCACACCGTCGTCGACGTCGGCGACGCCTCGATGCGCGTGCGCGCGCAGCACCCTCGCGTCGACCTCGCGTCGCGCATCCAGGCCGTGAGCGCCGTGGGCAGAGACCCGTCCGCCGCGGTGCTCCTCTTCGACCTCGTGCTCGGACGCGACGCGCACCCCGACCCCGCCTCGCTCCTCGCGCCCGCCCTCCGCGACGCGCGCGACGCCGCGGCCGCCCGCGGAGGAACCCTCGTCGTCGTGGGCTCCGTCACGGGCACCGACGACGACCCGCAGGGCCGCACCCGCCAGGCCGACGCGCTCACCGTCGCGGGCGTCGAGGTGTGCAGCAGCAACGCCGCCGCCGTTCGCCGCGCCCGCGGTCTCATCACGGGCGAGCTCCGTTGACCATGCGACGGAGAGAGCTCCTCGGGTTGATTCACGGCGCGGTCGCGACGGCCGCGACGCGCGCGCTGCGAGCGCAGACGGTGGCCTCGCAGGTGACCGTGGCCCTCGCGCCCCTCGGACCGTTTCAGCCGACGCTCCTCGACGAGATCGAGCGCGGCCTCATCGCGGAGCTTCACGTCGCCGTGGTGCGCGCGGGGCCCTTCGAACTCCCGCGCTCGGCCTTCTACGCGCCGAGGCGGCGCTACCGCGCGGAGCGCCTGCTCGACTTTCTGCGACCGCAGATGCGGGCGCCCGCGACGCGCGTCCTCGGCGTCACCGAGGTCGACATCTCGACCACCGCGCACGGCGTCTCCGACTGGGGGATCCTCGGCCTCGGTGACCTCGGCGGACGCGCGTGCGTCATCTCGACGTGGCGCTGCCGACGCACGGCCCGCGACGCGGCGCAGGCGAGCTTTCGCATGGTCACCACGTGCGTCCACGAGGTCGGCCACACGCTCGGCCTCGAGCACTGCCCCGACACGTCGTGCCTCATGACCGACGCGCGCGGCTCGGTGCTCACCGTCGACCGCACGAGCGGACACCTCTGCGCCCGCTGCCGCCGTCGCGTCGGCCTCGACGCCGCGCGCTGAGCGCGCCTCAGTCGCTCCCCGTCGCGGTCGCTCCGCCCCTGCGCAGCCGGTCTCTCGCGATGACGGCGTCCCACACGGGCTCCCACCCCGCGAAGTGAACGCGTACGAGCCCGCCGCACTCCTCGCCGATCACCCTCGCGTCGTACCAGCGTCCGCGTGAGCGCGCTTCGACGCGCGTCCCTGCGGTCACCGCGACGCCCTCCGCGAGCGGCGCGCCGTGCGGCCCGGGGGCGCCCGTGGGGTGCGTGAACGCCTCGCCCGAACGCAGACACAGCGCGTCGAGCGCCATGTTCTCGTCCCACTCGGCGCCGTAGCCGTCGTAGCGGATTCCCACGGTCCCGTCGCGACGGAGCACCCTCACCGTCGCCGGGTACCACTGGCCGTTGTAGCGCGCCTGCACCTCGCTCCCCACGCGCAGCCGCGCGAGCACGACGGGCGCTCCGGGCGGTAGCGCGTGGACCTCGGGCAGGCGCCCCTGCGCGTCGGTCTCCTGCACGTCACGCACGCTCACGACCTCGCTCTCGTCGTGCGCATCGGGCTCGAAGCGCACGCGCACGAAGCCGGGACACACCGCGCCGATCACCTCGGCCCGCTGCCACGCTGCTCCCCAACGCGCGACGGGCCCCGTCGGCCTCACCGGAGGCGTCGGAGCGGGCGCGCGCGTCGCGCAGTCACACGCGGGCGGAGGCGGCGGTGGCGGAGGCGGCGCCTGCTCGGGTCGCGTGAGACATGACACCGTCAGCGCCACGGGCGCGGGCGTGTTGTGACACGCGAGCGCGAGGAGGGCGGCGACGAGGGGAGCGCTTCGAACGATGCGATCGGTGGGGTCCATCAGCGTGCTTCGACCACCCGGTGAGGTGATTGTTGGAGGTGAAACAATCGGCGCGCTCAGCGGCTCCCTCGAATGCGTGAGAGCACGGCGCGGGCTGTGGTCGAGAGGCCGTCGGGGGCGAGCGCTGCCTCCATCGCGCGTGACCGCGCCGCGAGGGACCACGCCTCGTCGCGTCCGCGGGCGTCGAGGTCGTGCCACGCGGGGTGGGAGCGCACGCCGCCACGCGCGTCGCGCTCGCGAAAGGCGCCCGCCACGGCCTCGATCAGCGCGTCGTCGTCGGGGTCGTTCATCGCCACTCCACGCCGAGGTCGATGTTCTGCCGCGCGAGGCAGTCGGCCAGGAGCTTGCGCGCGCGGGTCACGTTCTGGAGGAAGGTGTTCGTGCGCATCCCGAGGCGCTCCGCGATGGTCTCGTCCGCGTCGCCACCGCCCGCGGCCAGGCGCTCCGAGAGGGCCAGCGCGGGCTTCTCGGGGAGCTCCTCACGACACGCCATGATGGCCTGACGGAGCAGCGGATCGGGCTCCCCCACGCGCATCTCGACGGACTCGTTCTGCGCGCGCTCGAGCGCGTCGTCGTCGAGGTTCGCCTTGCGGAAGCGCCTCGCCTCACCGAGCGCGAGGTTGCGCGCCACGCGCACGGCGAAGCGCAGGAGCGCGTTGGGACGCCCGTCGGGTTCGAACCTCGGCGCCACCTGCCACACGCGGAGCAGCGACTCCTGAAGCACGGCCTCGCAGTCGGCCACAGAGGCGAACGACCGGAGGCTCACGCGGAGTTCCTGCTCTGCGCCGGCGATCCAGCGCCCGAAGGCGTCGGCGTCGCCAGCGACGATGAGCGGCAGGTGCGCGTCGAGGTCAGCCATCGGTCAGCGTGCGCGGGGCGCGTCGGTCACCCGCGTCGGAGTGGGAGCGCTCCGAGGCGGCGCTACGCCCGCGATCGAACGGTACACGAACCACCCGATGAGCAGCGCGACGATCAGAGCGAGGAGCGCCGCGAAGAGCCCGCGCCGCGAGCGCTTCGAGGGCACGGCGGCTTGCGGGAGGGCGGCGTTCGGATCCATCGACGACACGCTGTACGACACCGACGACGAGGGCGGCGCGTAGGCCATGCGCGCCACCGAAGCCTTCTCCTCCTTCTTGAGTTCGCGGTCCATGCCCGACACGGGCGACGGCGCCGACATCGCAGGCGGAGGCGGCGCACCCGGCGCTCCCATCGGCATGTTCATCGCGGCGTATTGCGCGGGCGAGGCCGAGCCAGCGAGCGTCGCCCCCGTGACGTCGCGGTCGTCGAAATCCCCGAAGGAGAAGTACTCGTTCACCAGGAGCGGCGCCGCGTTCGTCGGCGCGCGGAGCCCGACGCCCTCGACGGAGACGCCGTGCACCATCTCCTGCGGCTGCGTCTCGTGACGGCGCGGGGTGTGGCGACCGACGGTCACGTCGCGGCTGATGGCGACCCACGACGTGAGCCTCGTGGCGATCTGAAAGGTCACGCCGAGCGTCTCGATCTCGCGGTCGATCTCCGAGGCGTAGCCGCCCGCGGCGAGGTGCAGCTCGTGGTCCTCGACGCGGTCGCGCGCGAAGCGGGCGCGCACCGCGGCGGAGCGCTCGTACGGAGCCGCCTCGGGCACGCGGAGGGTCTGCTCCCAGGTTCCGCGCGCGGTCTTTCCGCGCACCTTCACGATCGAGCCGACGGGGCCGAGGCGCATCGAGACGAGCACCGGAGAGGCCGCGAAGAGGTCGGGCAGACGCGCGGGAGACACCTCGATCACGCCGCTCCCCTCGATGGTGAGCTCAGTGACGAGCGGCGCGTCGGTGCGCTCGACCATGCGGCGCGCGGCGCGCTCGGGGGCCTCTTCGAGGCCGACCACGACCTCGATGCCGCGTCCGGCCTGCGCGGCGGGCGCGGTGAGCGCGCGGTTCACCGACGACCCGACGCCGAGCGTGTGGAGCCGACAGTCCGCGGGGAGCTTCTGGTACACGGTCTCGACGATCTCGCGTTCGAAGCCGATGTAGCCGTCGGTGATGAGCACCACCTGACGCTGCGCCCCCGAGCGCAACGGACGCAGCGCTTCGAGGAGCGCCGCGCGCATCTCGGTAGCTCCACCAGCGCGCAGGGCCTTGACCCACGCGATGGCGTCGCGGCGGTTCGCGTCGCTGGCCGTGACGGCGGAGGGCTTCCATCGGCGCGGCGACGACGAGAACTCGATGAGCTCGATGCGGTCGCTCTCGGAGAGCGTGTCGATCATCGCGCTCACGACGCGCGCGGCCTGTTCGAGCGGGCGTCCACCCATCGAGCCGCTCGTGTCGATGAGCACGATGAGGTCGCGCGGCAGCGCCCGCATGCGCGCGTCTCCGCGCGGCGGAACGATCGTGAGGAGGCCGTACGCGCTCCCCTTGTCGGCGGCCTCGTCGGGCGCGCGGACGACGTCGAGGGAGACGCCCGGCTCGCGCTCTGCGACGGGCCATCGCACGACCACGTCGCGGTCGAGGCGCACGCCCTCGCGGTCACCAAAGCCCACGCGAACAGCGCGTTCGTCGCCGTCACGCAGCGGCGCGCTGCGGTAGCCCCAGATGCCCGCGTCGGTCGAGATCGACGCGTCGAGCCCTTCGAGCGCGTGCGACACCGACTCGGGCTTGTACCCGCTCGGAATGGAGTCGCCCACGGTGAGCTCCATCACCATGCGCTGCGCGAGGGGCTTCTCAGACACCTCGACGCGCACGCGCTCGACGTCCGAGACCCTGCCCTCTTCGCCCATGTACCGGACGCCCACCACCGAAGGAAAGCGCCACTCCCACGCGCCCTCGTCGAGCCACGTGAGGCGCTGATCGACGGTGATCTCGGCGACGAGCGTGCTCTTCGGGGGAATGTTCCCCACGCGCTGCGTGAAGAGGTTGGGGCGCTCCTGTTCGAGGAGGGCCGCGGTGCGTCCCTCGACGATGGCCTGCTCGTAGCGTTCGCGTGCGCGGTGCTTTCGATCGACCTCGCCCACCACCTCGACGCCATCGAGTTCGAAGCGGAACCCGCTCACGGCTCCGTCGACGGGGAGCGGGAGCTGGTAGGTCACCTCGAGCGCCTCCTCGTAGGGGTTCACGAAGGTCTGGCGGACGAGGGTGCGCGCGACGCCTCCCTTCGCGCGGGCGCGCAGCGCGGTCTGCCGCAGCGGGAGCGCGCGGCCGTCGGGGCACACGAGCGTACCGCCCGAAGAGGGCGCGGCGCCGGGCGTGGAGTTCGGGTTGGAGTCGCGTTCGAACATCGAGCGGAGGATCGCGGGCATCGCCATGTCACTGCTCCCTGCGTTGGGGTTCAAGCGCCCAATGCGCGGGGGGCGGATCTGGTGACAGCGCCCGCGACGATTTCTTGAAAACGACTACAGAAAAGACCTTCGGAGCATGTTCGCGACGCTCCTCCGGCCGCCTCAGGGCAGGTCGAAGGCGACGTGCACCGACCGCACGGCGTCTCCGTCGAACGTCGGCATGGACCAGCGACGCATCGCCGACGTGATGCACCCGAGGGCGCGGACCTGCGAGGGCGCGGCGTCGCTCCAGCCGACGTTGCGCACGGCGCCATCGGGCGCGACGACGAGGGTCACGCGCACGCGGCCGGGGGTGACGGTCTCGCGTGATCGCGCGTGGCGAACGCAGTCGCGCACGCGCGCGTCGTGCCGCTCCACGGCGTCGAGCACGGCCGATCGCCACGCGGTCCTGCTCGTCGCGTCGTCACCCCGCGGCGCTGCGGCGGCCTCGGGGATCGCGCGCGGTGCCTCTGCGGGCGCGGCGAGCACGGGCGGAGCGATCGGCGCAGCGGCGAGGGCTGCGACGGTCGTCGTCACGGCGGGCGACGGAGGCGCAGGCGCCGCGGCGACGGGCGCAGGTCGCGTCGCGGGCGTTCGGATGCGCGTGCGCTCCGAGAGCTCGATCTTCTCGCGCGGCGCGCGCAGCACGTGGCCGAGCGAGAAGCCGAAGGCGAAGCCCCACGCGAGGCCCACCACGAGGAGCCATTTCAAGCGGCTCGCGATCCACGCCATCGAGAGGCGCGAGGAGCTCGCGGCGACCGGCGCGCGCGGCGTGAGCTGACGCACGCCGCTGTGCCGATCTTCGGAGTAGTCG
>JBPOHC010000758.1:0-2615 GCA_052035985.1 Myxococcota bacterium
TACGTGGGCGGCAACGTGCGCGACGACACCGTGCGCGACATCTGGGAGCGCGCCGAGGCCCTGCGCTTCACGCGCGATCGCACCGTCGACGACCTCTGGGGCTTCTGCAAGACCTGCTACTACGGCGACGAGTGCCGGGGCGGCTGCTCGTGGACCGCGCACGTCGTCTTCGGTCGCATCGGGAACAACCCCTTCTGTCATCACCGCGCGCTCGAGTACCTCCGCGAGGGCAAGCGAGAGCGGCTGCGACAGGTGCGTCCGGCCGAGGGAAAGCCCTTTGATTACGGTGTTTTCGAGAGCCATCTCGAAGACTGGCCCGCCGACGAGCTCGCCCGCGCGCGAGAGGTCGCGGAGTCGGGCGAGGGGTGGCTGCTGCACACCGAGCGAGCTTCGCAGACGTAGTTCCGTGTCACGGCGGAGTGACGTCGGCGCTCGCCGCGCACACGCTCAGTCGCGCCCAGAACGGGAGCGTCGGGCGCGTGTGAACCCACGGGATCTGCCCCATCTGCGGCGCGTCGAGGACCACGCACGAGCGCGCGCGAACGGGCGAGCGACCGAAGATCCGCGAGGGCGTGACGCTCGGCGGGAGCGACGGGAGCGCGAGCGCGTCCCACGGAGACGTGTCGACGGCGTAGCCGCGCCAGCGGGGAGTCCCATCGGACGAGGTGATTTCGAAGTAGGCGCGCGACCACGTGCCCGTGTCGGCGGTGACGGTGAAGCTCCCCGGTGCGACGGCGTCGGCGCGGAGGCGCTCGACGGGAGGCACCGCGGGGATCAATCCCGCGAAGGGCTGCTGCATGGTGACCGTGCCCGTGAGCGCGCCGTCGCGCGTCGTGTAGCGAACCCACGTGAGCTCCGGGTCGAGCGGCGGGAGGAAGCGCGTGATGTTCCACTCGGCGTTGCCCAGGGGTGTGGGCGCGTCGAGGGAGCACGTTCCGACGGGCACCGCGGCCTCGCCGAGCTCGGTCTGCTTGAAGCGGATCACCGAGCCGGGCTCCGCGCTCCCGAAGGTGAACGGCGTGACGCGTCCCACGAAGGGGAACTCCACCCTCGACATGTCGCTCCGCGGCGCGAGGTCGAGCGCGACGACCACGGAGCCCGGTGACGCCCGCGACGCGACGGGCGTGATGCCTCCGCGTGTGATCCTCGACGACGCGTCGAGCTCCATCGCGGCGACCCAGAAGTCATTCGACGCGCCCCTCCACCGCGGAACCGAGAGCGTCACGGTGTCGTCGCGCGCCACGGTCGACCCGGTCACGCCTTCGAGCACCACTGCGCTCCTCGGCGCGCTGCGGCCTCGGATCGTGACTGTCGCGGTCGCGCGCATGAGCCCCTGCGCCTCGACGGGCGGCGACAACGGCAGCCTCACGTGCGAGCGGAACGGCGGTCTCACCCCGATGAGCGAGACGGCGACGCGGTCGTTCGTGGCGGCGGTCACGTCGTAGGCGCGCGACGCGTCGAGCGAGAGCCGAAGCACGCCGTCGGCGCCGGTGCGCGCTTCGAAGGGCGTTCCGCCGCGAGGCGCGATGAGCACGGCCACGTCGGGGCCCGGCGTCGCGTCGACCGCGAGGTCGAGGAACACGCCGAGTTCGAAGTTCGACGACGGCGCCACGTCGGGCGTCGAGGCATCGACGGCTTCGCCGCGCGTCCCTGCGACGGTGCCCGCGCAGCCGACGGAGAGCGCGAAGACGAGCGCGTGTCGCAGGCTCACGGCGCGGGCCTGAGGATCACCGCCGACACGCTGTCGCTGCCGCGGTTGGTGTAGCTGTCGAGGACGACGGTGACCGCGCCCGAGAGCGCGCGCCGCCCCCACACGTCTTCGACGAGGGTGAGGGTGCCGGGGCCGGTGGTCTGGTCGACGCGTCCGGCCTCGCCGTTCACGCGAAAGAGGGCGTGCGAGGGGTTGCGGTTGCTCGAGTGCCGCGACGAGATCACCACGTCGTAGGTCCCCGCGATGACGTTGGTGAAGGCGAAGGTGCCACGGGCGCGGAGCGTCCCGTCGGGGGCGTAGAGCCTGCCGCAGTCTTCGGTGATGTGGTCGGCGCCGCGCGCGGTGTACGCGTAGTTGGCGTCGCAGCGGAACACCACGTTGTTCCGCATCTCCCACGTTGCCTGCATGTACGTGAGCCTCCGCTCCACGGGGCGCGCGCCCACGGGCGGCGGCGGCGGTGGCGGCGGCGGCGGCGGCGGGGTCGCGCCGGGGCACGCGGTGACGCGCGCGGTGACGTCGAGCGCTACGTGCGAGATGCCGAAGTACGAGCGGCTCAGCGGCCCGGCGCCGAACTCGACGGTGTTGGTCCCCGCGGTGACGAGGGCGGTGACGTCGACGGTGTTCCCCGTGATGGTGACGTTGTCCCACGCGGTGTTCGCGGGGATGTCGAGCGCGCCGCGTCCGTTCACGTAGATGCGCCCCTCCTGCGCGGGATGGTCTGCGTCGAGGCTGTCGAAGCGCAGCGCCGCGGCCGTCACGCCCGAGGGGACGCCTAGCACCGAGAAGCGCAGCCGCGTGGTCGATCCCGCGGTGACGTCGATCACCTGCGCGGGCGCGTCGTACGTCGACGAGGCCACGCGGCAGCGCATCTGCGGGAGCGCGGTCACATCGGGCGTCGCGGTGA
>JBPOHC010000774.1:0-7198 GCA_052035985.1 Myxococcota bacterium
CGACGTCGCGGTTCGCGACGCGGTCGACGTCGTCGACGTGGCCGACGTGCGGGACGCGGCCGATGTGCTCGACGCGCCGAGCGGGCCCGCGGGCAATGCCTGCACGGTGCTCGGCGCGATGGGCGGCATCGACGTCGCTGCGTGTGGAACGACGCTGCGCTGCCTCACGAGCACCACCACGCCCGCGTGCTCGCTCGCGTGCGTCGACAACGCATCACAGAGCGTCGAGCGGAGCGCGTGCGGCGGCGGCAACGGGACCTGCCTCACCTACGGCGAGGGATCGTCGCTGGCCTCGTTCTGCGCGGCGGCGTGCGACCCCGCGGCGGTCGCGGGCGCAGCGGGATCATGCCGCGCTGGCTTCGTGTGCACGGGGTGGTGGTACTCGCACACGATGGCGCGCAACGACACGCCGGGGTGCGCCGCGTTCTGCTCGCGCGAGAGCGACTGCCCGAGCGGACAGCGCTGCAACCCGCGCGACGGAATCTGCGGCACGCGCGTGCTCGACCTCGCGCGGCTCCCTGACGGCGAGCCGTGCAATCCCTCGGTCACGGAGCTCATCCCCGGCGAGATGCTGCGGCGCAACAACCAGTGCCGCGGCATCTGCTACCGCGTCACGAGCGACGCGACGCAAGGCATCTGCGGCAGCATGCTCAACCTCGCGTTCTCGACGGTGTGTCCCGACGATCCGACGCGGCTTCGGCCCATTCGAAGCCTCACGCCCGACGGGCTCGCGCTCTGCATCGAGGCGAACTGCGCGCACAACGCCGACTGCCGCTCGCCGCTCGTGTGCAGGCACGTCGAAGACAGCAGCGGGGCGCCCGTCACGGCGTTTCCGTCGCGCTGCCTCTACGCCACGACGAGTCAGCCGACAGGCATCCCGTAGAAGCGCCTCCGCGCTACGACCAGCAGGTCGGGTTGGTGCAGAGATATCCGACGCAGATCCCGCTCTCGCGCACGGCGTCGTCGGTGCACGCGGCCCTTGCGGGCAGCGACTCGCGTCGAAGGCAGACGTTTTGGATGAACGTGAGGCCCGCGGCGCAGTCGCCGAACTCACACGCGACTACTCGACGCCGCAGCCCGAGGCGATGCCGTGGGCGACGCGGCAGAGGTGCGTCGCGCGCTTCTCCGCTCCCGGTCGCAGCCGCTCCTCGCGTGGAAAGGGCTCATCGAACGTCCCGATGAGCTCGGGATCATCGAGCGAGACCAGGCGCGCGCCCTCGCCGACGAAGCTCACCTCGGGGCGCTCGTCGGCGCCGTACACCACCGTGACGACCGCGTAGCGCGCATCGCCCGCCGCCCGCCAGAGCGCGTACCACCCTTCGGCCGGGTGCCTCCGTGGGGGCACCGTGAACGCCATCGTCTCGACGCGTCCGTCGGTGCCGCGCGCGACGATCGTGTGGCGCCCTTCGCCGAGTTCGAAGCGGCGGTGTCGCCCCGCGTTGAGACGACGCGCGGGCTCGTGGTCGAGGGTGACGTCGACCGCGACGAGCGAGGGGTTGTCGACCAGCAGCACGCGCTGTCTGCGCGAGGACGCCGTCACCGCGAGGGCGACGCTCCCCACGAGCGCGACGAGCGAGAGGCAGAGCGCGGCGAGCACGAAGCGACCGCGGTTGTTCGTCGGCTCCCGCGGCGGACGCTGAGGAATATGCAGCGCGGGGTGCGCGCCCGGGACCTTCGCCGCGGCGAGCTCGGTCACCGTGGGCGAGGCGCAGAGCACACGCAGGAGGCTGAGGTCCGCGACCTCGGAGGTGGGCACGTCGAGCGCGCACCGCATCTCCTGCGAGGGCGCGTGCGGCGCGACGATGCGCAGGCGACCGTCGTCCGTGGTGATGGTGCAGGCGCGTCGGTCGAAGGCCCCTTCCCACGCGGGCGTCGCGATGAGGATCTGCGACTCGCCGAGCTTGATGCGCCCCTCGCGCATCGGGAACACCATCGTGGGATAGCTCCCGCCGCTCGCGTCGAGGGCCCGCGCGATGCGCCAGCGCGTCCACGCGGCCTCCGCGGCGAGGGTGCGCGACGAGCTCAGCGGGCCCGCCATCGCGGTCGGCACCTCGTCGCTGAGCGAGAACACCTCGCGTCCGTCGCTCGCGTACCACACGAGCTTCGCGATGGTGATCAGCGACGCGCCCGTCGACGTCGTGCGCCGCTCCACGCGCAGGCTCGCGGCGTCGGCGAAGCGCAGCACGCGCCACTTGAAGCGATCGGGCGACGCGTCTCCCTGCGCGACGGCGACGCCATCGACGCCCACGAAGTCGGCCTCGGGGTGCACCGTCGTGACGTGGCGCGCGAGGAGCCACCCGAGCGCGACGCCCGCGGGCGCTGACGCGCACACCATGAGCGCGGGATAGCCCGAGAGGCTCATGACGCCCGCGAACGCGAGCGCGCCGCCGATGGCGCCCGCGACCTGCGTGACGGCTCGCGCGACGGGCGTGACTGCGACCACGCCGTCGGAGAGCGTCGACTCCGCCGAGAGCACCGGGCCGATCTCGGTCGGAGGCTGCGCGAAGAACGCCATCGCGCCGTACGAGCGGAGCCCTCCGTGCCCCGGCGGTTGCGCGCTCTCAGCCGTCGCGCGGTAGGGCGTCTGCGTCGCCATGCGGGCGGTTCTATCAGCGCGTCTCTCGGACCGCTACGCGCTGTGTCGAGGCGAGCTCTCCGATGCGCTCGCGCCGCCGTGGGGCCCTCCCGCGTGGCGGCTCCCGTTCACCTGTCATGTGAGAACGGGAGCGCGCCTCCCCGCGTGCTGTGGAACGGGCGGGCAAACGTCGTGGCCCTTGACGACGAGGCGCTCGCGAGGCCCTATCGCCTGGAGTTCAGACTGATGGCACACCACATCACGACCCGCCGTTCGGTGCTTCGTTCGCCCATCGCGAAGGGGCCGTGGACCATCACGAACCGCGTTGCGTTCGGAGGCGGCTGAGCATGGCGACGCCCACACACGGTCCCTTCGCGGGTGCGTACCTCGCGTCGATCGCCGTCGAGAATCTGCGCTGCTTCGGGGAGTCTCAGCGCCTCGATCTGCTCACCTCGGCCGGACACCCCGCGCGCTGGACGCTGCTTCTCGGCGAGAACGGCACGGGGAAGTCCACGCTCCTCCAGGCCATCGCGGCGGCGTCGCTCAACCCTCACGAGTTGAACCCCAGCCGATCGCCTGAAGGTGCGTTCGCGCCGCGCGGTTTTCCGACGCTTCCTCCGCAGCATCAGGGGCTCGGCCCCGCGCTGCTCGCAACGACTGTCTCTGCGACCCTGCGCGTGCAGACCGCGCTCGAGAGTGAACCACTCCGCACGATCGAGACCTCGCTGTCGCTGCGAGCACCCGATCTCGAACGCGTCGACGAGGATGAGCCCGAGCGATTCGCGCTCGGGACTCCGGCCATCGTCTCGCACTGGTTTGGATACGGCCCGCAGCGTCGCCTCGGCGTCGGAAAGCTGTCCGGCGAGACGCCTGACCCGCTCGCCGCGCTGTTCTCCGCCGATGTTCCTCTGGTCAACGCGGAGGAGTGGTTCCTCCAGCGTGACTACGCCTCTTCGAACCCGCGTCTCGATGACGCCGCGCGAGCGCGCGCCTCGAAGACCCGCGATCGCATCGAAGCGTTGCTCAAGAGCGTTCTCCCCGGCGTCGAGCACCTGGCGCCCGTGATGGTCCCCGCGTCGGACCTCGGGCAGTTCCGGCTCTACGCGAGCACGCCCTACGGCTCGGTGCCCGTCGCGGAGCTCGGCTACGGATACCAGTCGACGCTCGCCTGGGTGGTCGACCTCGCCGCGCGCATGATCGCCGCGTATCCCGAGAGCGAAGATCCGCTCGCGGAGCCCGCGGTGGTGCTCGTCGACGAGATCGACCTGCACCTGCACCCGAAGTGGCAGCGCACGCTCCTCTCGGAACTCACGGCGCGCTTTCCCAACGTGCAGTTCATCGCGACGGCGCATAGCCCGCTCATCGTGCAGGCCGCGCCCGACGCCAACGTGGTCGTGCTGCGACGAGAGGGTGACCACGTCGTCATCGATCGAATGCCCGAGTCGGTGCGCAACTGGCGCGTCGATCAGATCCTCACGAGCGATCTCTTCGGCTTGCCGAGCGCGCGTCCTGCCGAGCTCGACGCGAAGTTTCGACGACGCGAGGAGATCCTGCGTCGCGAGGCTCCCACGGCCGACGAGCGGACGGAGCTCGCGCGCCTCCACGACGAACTCAGCGCGACGCCTGCGGGAGAGTCACGCGCGCTCCTCGAAGCCGAGGAGATCATGCTCGCCCTCACACGCGAGCGGATCGCGCTGGAGAAGCGACCGAAGTCTGCGGCGAAGTCTCGCGGAAAGGTGCGAGCCGCCCCCGCGAGGCGTCGGCCTTGATCGCGCTGCAACGCCCGTCGCCGGTGCCCGCGGTGCTCTTGAATGAGGGCTCGCTCGCGACCGCGCGAGACATCGCCGCCGTCCGTTCGGACCTCATGGCGTATCGGAGCGGCGCGAAGACGCTCGACTTCGACCGTGATGTCTACGGTCACCCGACGGTCAAGGGCACGCTCGTGCGCATGCAGCGGGACAAGTGCGCGTTCTGCGAGTCGAGCTTTCGCGCCGTAGCCTTCGGGGACGTTGAGCACTTTCGGCCGAAGGGGGGCTTTCGACAGCGACGCAGCGATCCCCTTCGTCGGCCCGGGTATTACTGGCTCGCGTACGCGTGGGACAACCTCCTCGTGTCGTGCGAGCTCTGCAATCGCCGCCACAAGCGGAACCACTTTCCGCTGGAGAAGGGCTCTCCCCGAGCGCGAGGTCCGAGCGCGAGCTGTGCGAGAGAGCGCCCGCGCCTCATCGATCCGACGCGCGAGGATCCGAAGGGCACGATCACCTGGCACGAGCACCGTGCCGTGGCGCTCGCCGGTGACTTTCGGGGGCGGGCCACGATCCGTGTGCTGGGGCTCAACCGGGCGACGCTCCGAACGCGGCGACGCGAGCGGCTCGATGTTGTTTCGAGGATCCTCGATATGGTCGAGGAACACCCCCGAAACACGCCCGAGAAGCGGAGGGCCGAAGACTGGCTCCGCGCGCAGGCGCGGCCCGACGCCGAGTACTCCGCGATGGTGCGCGCCTACCTGACGCAGCGCGGGTTCGCGTTGCCGTAGGCCGTGGCCGCCCGGTCACTCGAAGAGGCTGGCGAGCTTGTTTGCCGAGCTCATCGCGCGCGGTGCCTCGTGAAGCTTCGCGCGCACGCTCGGATCGACGGCCTGACCCTGGATGGTCACGTGGTAGCGCACGAGCAGCATCGTGAGGCACACGGGTTCGATGAAGGCCAGGCGCACGAACCACGAGGCCACCGCCGCGAAGGCCCCGCCCACGAGCACCGCCGCGAACACGGCCGCGAAGATCCCGATGGTCTGCGCGCCCTCCGTCGGGACGTTCGCGTTCGCCGCAGCGCGCGTCGTGAGCGCGCCCACGATCGCGAAGGTCGCGCCGCCCGAGACCGCGAGCGTGAGGGAGCCCACGATCCACCCGAGCGCGCGCTCGGTGATCCACGCGCGCGTCGCCGTGCTGAGGAGCGCCTTCGCGTTCTGCGCGACGTAGGTGACCGCGTCGTCGGCGGAGGTCGCGTAGTCGGCGTCGTTGCGCGTGATCGCGTGAGAGAGCGCGAGGTCGGCGATGCGCGGCGCGATGCGGTCGACCATCCAGCCGAGCGCGGAGCGCAGCGGACCCACGTCGATGGGGAGGAGATCGCTCACGCGGTCGAAGGTGCGAAAGAACTGTCCGACGCGGCGGCGGACCTCCATGTGCGCGTCGTACACGGGGCCCGCGAGGTCGCCGAAGCGCTGCGCGAGGAACTGCTTCGCGGCCTCTCCCGTTCCGCTCTGGGGAATCGCCGAGCGACGGAGGAGCGCCTCGGTCGCGAGGAACGTGAACGCGCAGCGCATCGCGAAGAAGCGCCGCTCGATGACGGGCATCAGCCCGAGCGCGATGCCGAGGCACACCGCGAGGAACACCACGCCCGCCGCCGCGCGGCTCACGAACGAGATCACCGCCGTGAGCGCGATGCCCGCGACGAGGGCGCCCGCGACGAGGCCCGTGAGGCCCATCACCGCGGAGGCGCGCTCGCGCGGGTACGAGCCCGTCTGACGGACCACGCGCGCGGCGGCAGAGAACGACGCCTCACGCTCGGCGATCGCATAGTTGGGGACGCTGGAGTACGGCTGCTGCATCGGAGGGCTCCTCGGTGGGTGTGTCGGTGACGTCGGCGGATCGCCGTCGCACGCGGGACGCCCATCTCAAGGCGTGTGCCGCATCGAGGAGCGGTGAATTCGTGGTGTTTCGTGGCGCGTCGCGCGGACGCGTAGCGCGGCGCGCTTCACAACTCGCGCAGCGGCGCGCGCATGCGTCGGCGGCGCTGCGGCGGCTACGACGACCGCACCGTGTCGCTGTCGAACACGTACACGCCGCGCGTGACGTGGTGCACCGCGCGCAGCGCTGCGGGGACCCCATCGCGGAGGCGCGCTCCCTCGTAGACCTCGTCGTCGGCCCACGCGGCGTAGCCCTCGACGATGAAGAGGTCGTAGCGCTCGGCCATCGCGGGCTCGTCGATCACGCGCGCGGCCATCCACGCCACGCAGCCCTCGACGAGCGGAGGCGTCACCGATGCCTCGCGCAGTCGGCCGATGTTGAAGCGCGTCCACTTGTCGACGTCGCGTCCCGAGCAGCCGCCGACGCCTTCGATCACGTCGAGCATCGAGACCGTGGGCACCTGCATCACGAGCTCGCGCGACGCCTCGACGAGCGAGCGCGTGTGCGCGTCGGCCGAGAGCACCACGGTGAGCTTCGGCGGATCGAAATCGAGCGGCGTCACCCACGCGGCGGTCATCACGTTCTCGCGGCCTCCGTGCGACGCCGTGATGAGGGTGACGGGGCCGTGGTTGAAGAGCCTCCAGGCCTTCTCGATCGGTACAGGTACGCGCATCGCCTCGACCATCGCACGACCCGTGCGACGCGCCGAAGCGGATCGTTCGTCCGGGACCGTCGCCCTACCGCCGCTGTTCCGGAGCGAGCGGCGTACGCGCCACGTGCGAAAGATCGCCTCACAAGGAACCGGCGGCGGTCACGACGCCGGGGGGTGCGCCTCGGAGCGCGCCGGAACCAGAGGGTGAAAGTCCCTCCCGGGTCGACGTTCCGACCCGGTAACCGAAAGTAACTGCGACCGTGGCAACGCGGCGTGGGGAGCAACCGG
>JBPOHC010000790.1:0-1786 GCA_052035985.1 Myxococcota bacterium
GGACGCCTGTTGAGGGGTGGGTGCAGCTACCGAGGGAACACGATTGTTCGCGGAGCACCATGAGCGGACGTGGATACCTACCTACCTACCTACCTTCCAGAACCTGTCCTGTCTGTCCCGTCGCTCACATTCGTCGGCAATCTCCGCGCGAATCGCGGGATACGCTTTCGTCCCAGCCGTGTCCGGCGTGGCCCGTCGCGGTCGTCGCCTCACCACACCGAGCCTCTCATCGAGCTGTCGCGCCCCCGTGCGTCGGCGTCCGAATCTCGCGGCGTGCGCGGGTAAAAGGACCTGGAGCGCCGTGTCCCCCCGCTCCACGGAGTAACCGCGCATGGAAAAGTTCTTGGACCCGCTCATCGACTCGTTCCGCGACGCTGCCCGCGGCGGCATCACCCTCGGCCGCGCCGCCTTCAAGGTCGGTCGCGCCACCATCAAGATCGTCGTGAAGATCGTCTTCGCGAAGTAGCCCGCCGCGCCGCGCCCGCCGGTCGCGGGCACCTCCCTCGCTTCGCTCGACAGAGCACCGCGATCCCGACGCCCGCCGCACCTCGCGGCGACGGCGCAGGGCCGTTGTGCGTCGTGCGTGCCGATCGCTCACACCCGCTCACTCGACGAAGAGGAATCTCACCATGAATCTCGCGATCGTCCCCGCTCCCGTGTCCTCGCTCTCGCTCGTCCCCTCACCCGCTCCGCCGCCTCCGCCCGCGCAGCCCACCGTGCTGCGGGGGCGCCCGTTCGCCTCCGTCTACGACGACGTGATGAACCGCGCCGACGAGATGCTGCCCGACCGCGTCGTGCACGTCGCCGACCTGCGCATGACGTCCGAAGGCCACATCGAACTCCCCGGCGGCGCGCGCTACCGCCTCAACGACTGGGCTCGCAAGGGCCTCGCGTCGATGCTCGGTCTCCGCTGGGAGACGTGGTTCAAGTCGGCCTCGGGCGAGGAGCGCGCCGAGGAGGTCAACCGTCGCTTCTCGCGCATCCCCGGCGAGAAGAAGATCCGCGCGTGGAAGGACCGCGACGGCCAGGCCCACGGCATCGCCCGCGCCTTCCTCGCGCCGACCTTCACGCCCATCGACGACGCCCGCATCTTCGAGCGCATGAGCGCGATGATGAAGGGCCTCGTCGATGAGTACCGCTTCCCGTCGGTGCACTTCACCGACTCGACGACGCACTACACCGCCGTGCACGGCGAAGCGTTCGACATCGACGGCGACCGCCTCCACCCCGGCTGGCACCTGCGCAACTCCGAGGTGGGCGCGAGCGCGCTCAGCCTCGACGACCACTGGCTGCGGCTCGTCTGCACCAACGGCCTCATGGTGCGCGTCGGCGGCAAGCGCTCGCTCTACCGTACGCACCGGAGCATCGAGGACGATCAGCTCGCCGCCGCCCTCGTCATCGCCATCGGTCGTCTGCCCGAGCGCTGGCAGACCTCCTTCGCGTGGATGCAGAGCGCGAAGCGCATCACGGTCCCGCACCCCGACGACGCCATCGCGGCGATCCTCGGAGACTCGGCCGAGGTGCCCAAGGCGCTGCTCGAAGCGGCGCAGCGCGTGGTGCTTCGTGACGGCGACCTCACGCGCTTCGGTGTCGTGCAGGCCATCACCCTCGTCGCTCACCAGACGAACAAGGACCCCGACGTGCGCTTCGCGATGGAGCGCCTCGCAGGGGACTACCTCGCGGCGACGCCCGCGGAGGCAGCGTAGCGATGGCGCTCGACATCGCAGACCCCGCGGCGTTCGACGCGGTGGTCACGTTCGCCGAGCGCGAGGGACGCCTCGACGAC
>JBPOHC010000606.1:0-5030 GCA_052035985.1 Myxococcota bacterium
GGCCGCTACGACGACGTGGTCACGCGCCTCGGTCCCTGGGTGGCTCCGCTGCTCATGTATCTCCGCACGCCCGAGGGCGCCGCGCTCGACCCGAAGACCCGCGCCGACCTCGGCCGCGCGCTCGGAATCCTCGGCGAATCGCTGCACCTCCTCGGACGCAGCGAGGAGGGCGAAGAGACCCTCCGCCTCGCCGTGCAGTACGCCCACGACGGCCCCGCCGCGGGAGAGCTCTACCGCACGCTCGCGCGGCTCCTCATCGCGACCAACCGACGCGTGGAGTCCATCGGACTGATCCGCCGCGCGCTCTCGCTCGAGCCCGCGGTGCGTGAGCTCGTCCCCGACCTCGCGCTCGGATTCCTCGCCGCAGGGCGCTCCGTCGCGGCCCTCGGCGTCCTCCGTGAGCTTCGCTCGTCGGGCGCCGACCCTTCGGTGACCGAGTCGATCGAGCAGGAGCTCCGCGAGCGACTCGGGGAGGGCTACGCGCGCTTCGAAGCGCACGTGGCCCCCCTCGGAGCCTGAACTCAAACGCTTCGTCTGCGGCGCCGCGAGAGCATCGCGATCGCGGCCACGCCGAGCGCCCACGCGCCGTGTGACGCGTCATTCGAAGAGGCCGTGACGGAGCATCCGCTCGACCGCGCGGGCGGCGCCGGAGGCTGCGCAGGACGCGCCGTCGGAGCCGGAGGCGGCGCGGGTGCGGGGGTGGGCTGCGTCGGTGTCGGCGCGGATGCATCGGGCTGGTTCTCATCGACGACGCAGCTTCGCCAGCGTCGATGGGTCTGCTCATCCGAGAACTCGCGACAGTGCGCGGTGCGACCGAGATATCCGTGGCATGCCGCGCCGATGGCGAGCGGGCCGCACTCGTCGGTGTCGGCCTCGCAGTAGATGTCCACGCGCCCCGGGCGACGCGAGTCGGGCACGTGAACGCAGCGGCCGGCGGTGCCGTTGAAGCGCACGCAGCGGGCTCCCGCGGGTTGACCCACGCAGTCGGGCGGAGGCGGCGAGATCATGTCGGCCATCGCGGCGCGACGACCTGAGACCAACGAAGCGACCGCGAATGCGAGAGCGGCCGCACGCCACCCACGCGCTTCGAACGTTCGGAGCATCATGCGCGCGACTCTGCCCCGAAGGCCCGCGCCGAGGCAATGGGATCAACGGGGTGTCCCCATGACTCTGGAGTCGGTGTCGACGGGGGGTTCTTGACGTCCTCCGCGGACCCTCTACCGTACGCGCGAAATCCCCGTAGCAACGGCATCCCAACAAACGCGAATCGATCGTCACCCTCCCCACGAGGAGCACAGTCTCACATGGCGTCCAAACACATGCGCTTCCTTCTGGTCGGCCTCCTGGCGCTCGGCGGACCCTTCGCGTGCTCTGCGCGCGGCAGCACGGGCGGGAGCGGCCCCGTCGACACCGACGTCCCTGTCGGGGGTGATGACACGCCCGTCGGCAACGACACGCCCGTCGGCAACGACACGCCCGTGACGGGCCCCGACGTGGTCGTGACGCCCGACCGTCCCGTGACGCCCGACGTGCAACCGAGCTGTCCGCCCCCGCGCGCTCAGTGCGGAGACGCCTGCGTCGACACGCTCACCGACACGTCGAACTGCGGCGGCTGCGGGCGCGCGTGCGCGTCGGGTCAGCAGTGCAACAGCGGCACGTGCATGACGGGGACGCCGACCTGCACGTCGCCGCGGGTGATGTGCGGCGCGTCGTGCGTCGACCTCTCGACGGACGCGACGAACTGCGGCGTGTGCGGCTTCCGCTGCTCGACGGGTCAGACCTGCTCGGCCGGCAACTGCACCGGCGGGAGCACCTGCACGACGCCTCGTCGCATGTGCGGGAGCCTCTGCACCGACATCACCTTCGACGCGACCAACTGCGGCGCGTGCGGCGTCGTGTGTCCCTCGGGTCAGGCGTGCATCAGCAGCCGCTGCACCGGCGGGAGCACCTGCACGAGCCCGATGACCATGTGCTCGGGCGTGTGCGTGAACACGCAGACCGACGCGGCGAACTGCGGCTTCTGCGGCAACCGCTGCGCGACGGGCCAGACCTGCTCCGCGGGCGTTTGTCGCACGGGTACCACGACGACCTCTCGCGCTGGGGCCGCCTGCACGAATCCGGATCCGATGGGCGGGGTGGATCCGGCGTGCGGCACCGGCGACCTCGTCTGCGTGGACACGCAGTCAACCCCCATCTGCACGAATGTCTGCGAGAACAACGCCTCCCAGACGAACGAACAGGCTCAGTGCGAAGGCGCCGGTTCCACCTGTCTCACCGTGGGCGACGGAGCCACCGCCCAATCGCTGTGCGCGGCTGCGTGTCGGCCGTCGTCGGGTGCGAGCGCATGTCGCGCTGGTTTCATCTGCACCGGGTGGTGGTTCACCCACGCGATGGGCACGCCCGACTCGACGGGTTGTTATGGCTTCTGCACCAGCAACGCGCAATGCACCGGAGGAATGCTCTGCAACACGCGCACGGGTGACTGCGGAACGACGGGCGTAACGACCTCCCGCCTGCCGGACGGTGCCCCGTGCAACCCCCGCACAACAGTCATGGTTCCCGGCGAGACGCAGCCACGCAACATTCAGTGCCGAGGCATCTGCTTCCGCACCGGCACCGACCCGACTCAGGGCATCTGCGGCTCGCTCATGAACAGCGCGGTATCGACTTCGTGCCCTGACGATCCGACCAACGTGGCGCCCCGCGCACCGACAGGAAACACGGACAACCTCGCGATCTGCCTCTGGCGCAACTGCACGCGAAACAGCAACTGCGCGTCGCCCCACATCTGCCGCTACCCCGAGGACGCCTCCGGGGCCGCGATCACGGACCTCGACCGTAATTGCGACTACCCGACGGCGTCGCAGAGCACCGGCGTCCCCTGACAGAGCCTTGACCGACAGCCCCGATCCCTCTTCGACCTGAGTCGACGCGCGCATCCTTCCGCTTGCGCGGGCCCGCCACGGCGAAGGATGATGCGCGGCATGGCTCACCTCCTACGCCTTCCGACCAACATTTCGCTCGTTTCCCTGCTCGTCGGGTGTCTCCCCGAGGTTGACTTCACCCCGTGCGCGCAGACTGACCGATGCGCCGTTCGAGCGGACGCCATCGAAGAGGGCGATGACGGGCCTGCCCGGCCAGACGTTGTGTTGAACGATATCGTCCCGGAGCAGTTGCCGGATGGGTCCGTCGTGGATGCCTCGCCACCGGACCTTCCCCCCCTGGACGTGCAGTCGACAGACACCGCAGACGCCCTCGCTGACGCTCCCACGCCTTTAGACGTGGGAGCAGATGCCACCTGCGCGGAAGGAGAAACCAGATGCGGAGGGAGTTGCGTTGCCTTTGCGAGCGATCCCCGCCACTGTGGACGCTGCGACAATGCGTGTCCTTCGCCCGTCGGAGGCACGGCGGAGTGTCGCGCAGGAACATGCATCGACCGCTGCCCGCTGGGAACGATCCCGCGGCCTGGAAGTTGTGACGCTTTGCCTCCGCCACGATTGGTGTGGCCGCCCCCCACGTCACGCGTCAGCACTCGGCGACCTTCGCTCGGTTGGGACGTCCCACCTGGCGCCGAAGGAATTAGAATCGACTTCTGCCGCACGCCCGATTGCTTGACCCCAATCGCGTCAGAGGACTTCTTCGTCACCTCTGGAGCGCCTCGCCTCCCCCTCCCTTCGGGCACTGTCTTCTGGCGCGCGCGTTCCCTTCTATCGAGCAGCGCCTCGGTCCGAACGAGCGCGGTGTGGCAGTTCGTCGTGCCCTCGCGAGACGCCGCGATCCAGACCGCGAGCGGAACCTCGTTGGATTTCAACGGCGACGGGCACCGCGATCTCGCGATCTGGAACTCGGCGGGCCATGCCGAGATTCACCTCGGTGGCACCGCGGGACCGAGCGACACGATCTCGGGGACCCTCCGCGCCACAAGAGGGACGGGGGCAAGTGTGCGACTGGCTGGCGACGTCAACGGCGATGGCTTCAGCGATCTCGTCGTCTCGGTCAATGCGACCGGCACTCTTTTTCTCGGCTCGACGGACGTTCACACGGACATCGTCGGACTTCCCATCGCAGTGCGAGACGCGCCCCGCACGACGGACGCGATCGGCGTCGGCGATGTGAACTGCGATGGCTTTGGCGACCTCGGCGTGCTGCACGATCGGACATCAGGACCACCAGAAGCGACCGAGTCCTCGATCGTCTTCGGGGCATCCTCCCCGCCTCCGACCTGGGTTGTAGCGAGGAGCTTCGGCGCCTCCTCGTTGATCTCGATCTGGGGCAACGCCGCACTCAACGATGACAGTTGCACGGACGTATTGGTTGTACGGACCGCGGGCGTACAGTTCTACCTCGGCGCCCGGACGAACTTCGGTACACTGCCATTTTCAACCGTGAACCTGTTTTCTGCCCTCAGCGTGGGCGCCACATTCGTCGGCGACGTGGACGGCAGCGGTCGCACGGATTTCCTCACGCATTCTGTCTCCCCCATCGAGATGACACCTCTCACTGACCTCTATCTCACTCCAGAGATGCCTCCGTTTTCCAGGGCCTCACAGCACCTCAGCGCGCTCGCCCCCAACGTCATCCCCATCGGCGACATCGACAACGACGGCTTCGCCGACTGCGTCGCGCTCACCGCCGACGAGTTCCGCGTCCACCGCGGGACCACCGCAGGCTACGCGACCACGCCCTTCGCGACGCTCCCTCGACGCGCCGGTGAGACGGTTCCGTCCTCCTTCGGCGCCGACTTCAACCGCGACGGATTCGACGACCTCGTCGTCACGTCTCCCACCTCGCTCACGATCTACCGCGGCGCGACGACGGCTCCGCTCGTGCCCCTCACCACCTTCGCGATCCCCTCGTCGACCGTGACGTTCTGACCCTCCGTCTCCAGACGCTTCGCCGCTCTTGACGCCGCGAGCGGACCTTCTACCGTCCGCGCTACGGACCTCCGCGATTCCTCGCGTGATCGGCGTCCGCATGGAGTTCGCCCGATGCAGCTTCGATCCTTGCTCAACGCGCTCGCGCTCTGCTCG
>JBPOHC010001152.1:0-19066 GCA_052035985.1 Myxococcota bacterium
GCCCCGACAACATCAACCCCGAGTGGCTGGTGCAGGCGATGGATCGTCGCACGAGCGAGGCCGCGTGCCCTCCCGCGAGCGACCCCGCGCACCTCACGGCGGCGTCGTGCTGCACGGCCGCGGCGCCCGACCACCCGTCGTGCTGCCTCGTTCGCAACGCGACGTACAACCCCGACGATCCCGCGTGCGTGGCGAAGTCTGCGGCGCTGCCCGCGGTGTTCTCCTACGGCGTCTCGGTGGGCGACCGCGCGCTGCGAGGGAGCAACACGTACACGGGCTGCGACGTCGACGTCCCGTACCCGCCGCCCCGCGTCGAGGCGGCCGATCGTACGTGGCCGCACGATGCGTCGGGGCGGCCCTGGTACACCTCGCCCAAGAACGGTCAGCGGCGCTACTACTACGACGATCGCGACGTTCCGCTGCCGTACCACTCGTTTCGTACGTGCCCGAACTATTGCCGCGCCGCGAGCCCCACGGGCCCCGGCGGACAGTGGGCCCGCGAAGACTTCGTCGCCAAGTCGCGCACCGACGCGGGCGTGAGGGTCGAGGGTGACGGCCCGGGCTACGCGTGCCCCGCGGGCTACACCGAGGTCGAGAACCCCTGCGACAACCACGACGTCGACGACCGCATCCAGGCGCGCGTCGAGCTGAGGCGCGAGGGGTGGGTCCTCACGCGGCCCTACTGGGCCGGCGGACACTGGGTCAAGACCTGCGCCTACGAGTCGCAGACGCGCGCGGTGAGCCTCAACCGGAGGATCGCGTGCAAGCCGGGGTACTTTCTCGACGCGACCTGCGGCTGCGGGCCCGACGGCGCGTGGTGCTCGCCCTTCTCGTCGGTGGCGTCGCGGCCGTCGCGCACCGTGTCGCGGCTGCTACAGGCGCTCAACCGCGAGCCTCTGGAGCTCATCGCGTCGGTCGTCGAGCGCGACGAGGACTACGCCACGATCTTCACCACGCGACGCGGCATGGCCAACGGCCCGCTCGCGTTCATGAACCGCTACCAGACCGCGCAGATGGGCGAGCTCGAGTTCAGCGCGTCGGCGCCGCCCGAGGCGCTCCCCGACATCGCCGTGGATGACCTCACGTGGCGCGAGTACCAGCGCGGACCGGAGCACAACGGGATCCTCACGACGCCCGTGTTCCTCGCGCGCTTTCCGACGAGGCGGTCGCGCATCAACCGCTTCTGGACGAGCTTTCTCTGCCGCCCCTTCGGCGCTTCGAGCGCGCCCATTCCGCCGCCGGGGGACGCCTGCCACCGCGAGCAGAACCTCGCGCGCCGCTGCGGCTGCTCGACCTGCCACTCCATCATCGAGCCCATGGGCGCGGCCTGGGGGCGCTGGGCCGAGCGAGGCACGAACTACCTCGACACGGCGAGCTTCCCCGTCTTCGACCCCGCCTGCGCGACCTGCGGCGGCGCGTGGTGCCCGCCGCGCTGCAAGCACTACGTCACCGCGTCGCGCCCGGGCGAGTACGCGCCCTCTCAAGGCACCCTCGAGTCGTACCTCTACCGCAGCAGCGCCGACCTCCGACGCATCGACGCGGGGCCCTGCGCGCTCATCGCCGACGCGCTCGCCGTCGGTGAGATCCAGTCGTGCGCGGCCACCACCGCGTGGCAGCGGCTCCTCAACCGACCCATGAGCGAGCGAGAGCAGGCCGACGTGCTGCCCGCGCTCGTGCACATCTTTGAAGCGCACGGACGGAACTACCGCGAGCTCGTCCGCGCGATCGTGAGCTCGCCCGCCTACCGGAGGATCGATTGATGTACCCGCTGCGTGCACTGGGCCTCGTGGCCCTCCTCTCTGCGTGCGAGTCCGCGGGGCCCGACGGCGTGCTCGCGCGCACGGGCGACGTCCCCACGACGCCGTCGGGACACGTCGTCCCCGGCAGCGCGACGCCCGTCGATCCGGGGCAGCTCCCCGACGGAGGCGAGTCGCTGCGGCTCGACGATCCCACGGGCGCCGCGCACGTCGGACGCGCGCCGCGGAGGCTCGACATCGACCAGTTCCGCGCTTCGTTGGAGCAGCTCCTCGGCGCGCGGTGGACGGGGCCGCAGACGGTTCAGACCCCCGAGGCCCCCTCGGGCGTGCGCTTCGAACCCGAGGCCGACCTGTTGGAGTTCTTCGCGCAGACCCTCGGTCGCCCCGACTACATCACCACGACCGCGGAGGTGCTCGACCCGACGGTCACCTTCGCGAAGCTCTCGAGCGACGCCGTGCGGAGCGTGTGCGCCGCGGGCCTCCGCGCCGACGTCGTGCGGCCTCAAGCGCAGCGCATCCTGCTCACGGAAGCTTCTCCGACCGACGCGCTCCCCGCCGCGGAGACGCACGTGCGACGCAACATCGCCGCGCTCGCCCTGAGGCTCTGGGGCGATCCCCTCGCGCCCGACAGCGAGACCGTCACGGCGGTGCTCGCGGTGTTCCGCGCGGCGTCGATGCGCGCGGGGGCGACCCCCATCGACGGGTGGAGGGCGGTCTGCATCGACCTCGCCACGGACCCTCGCTTCCTCTCGTACTGATCGCGCGCCGCACACCAGGAGACGTTTCCAATGCCCATCAAGATCAGCGAAGCCGAGCGACGCGCGCGCGAGGGATTCACCTTCACCCGGAGGCGCTTCTTCGGGGGCGCCGCAGGCGTCGCGGGCGCCGCCGCAGCAGGGGCGCTCGGGTTCACCACCCTCGCCCGCGCCGACCTCCCGCTGCCCGCGGGCAGGGCGTTTCTGTTCTGCTACTTCCCCGGCGGGTGGGATCAGCTCATGCTGCTCGATCCCCGCGACCCGACGCGCTTCCTCGACTCGGAGCGCAGCCGCACGCTCATCGAGCTCCGCTACAACGAGCTCGAAGGCTACCTCGGATATCGCGCCCAGCTCGTGCGCCCGCGCGCGCCGAGCCCCTTCGTGTTCGGCCCCCTCGCGACGCGCGCCGGACGCGCGGTCAACCTCGCCGACTTCGCCGATCGCATGGCGATCATCCGCGGCATCAACATGTCCGCCCTCGGGCACGAGGTCGCGTACCGGTACTTTCTCACGGGGACCTTTCCCGCTGGGACGAGCGCCCGCGGCTCGAGCGTCGCCACCGAGGTCGCCGCGCTCCTCGCGCCGCGCGTCCCCGCGCGCCCGCTGCCCAACCTCTCGGTCGGCGTCGAGACCTACAACGACAGGTACCCCGCGAGCACCAGCGCCATGACCGTGCGCAACGCCGACGACCTCGTGCTGATGCTCGCCCCCGCGGGCGCCGCCGAGGCGCCCGAGGTCGAGGCCGCCATCGCCGCGCGACGCGCCATCACAGGGCCCTGCGCCGATGAGATGTACGACCGCCGCGGGCTCTGGTCGGTGATGCGCGAGGCGCGCGCCACGGCCGACGGCCTCGTGCGAGAGCGCGTGTCGAGCGTCTTCGACTTCGCCAGCACCGACACGCCCACGGCGCAGGCGATCCGCACCCGCTACGGCTTCGCCCGCGGCGACGCGAACAGCCCCGGCGCCCGCACGGCCCTCGCGGTGCAGGCCATCAAGTCGGGGATGTCTCAGGTCGTGAGCGTCTCGGTGGGCAACATCACGGACACCCACTTCGGCAACAACGCCACGCACGCGCGGCTGCTCACGCCGGGGGTCGAGGCCTTTCTCGCGGCCCTCGAAGACCTGCGCACGTCGCCGCACCCGCAGGGGGGATCGTTCCTCGATCACACCACCGTCGTGGGCTTCTCGGAGTTCGCGCGGGCGCCGCTCTTCAACAGCTACAACGGCCGCGATCACCACCAGAACAACTCGCTCATGCTCGTGGGCGCGGGCATCCGCGGCAACACGCTCGTCGGCGCCACGAGCGACACGGGCATGTCCGCCGTGCCGTGGGACCTCACGACCAACATGCCCTCGGACGCGGGCGAGACGCTCAAGCCCGAGCACATCGCGGTGACCCTCCTCGCGTCGGCGGGACTCACCACAACGCGCTTTCGCCAGTCGCCGATTCGCGCCGTGCTCTCGGGGGTCACCACGTGACGCGCGCGCGATTCGCGACCTGCGTCGTCGCCCTCGTCGGCCTCGCGGGGTGCTCCGATCCGCCCGTGGACACGCCCCGCGACGCCAGCGACGACATGTGGCACCCGACCGACGCCTGCGACTGCGCCGTGGTCGACGCGGAGCAGCCCGCCGATGTCACCTCGTTGGACGGCGGCGCCACAGGGCGCTGCGCACCCTTGATCCTCGATCCGCCGATGCTGCGCGTCGCCACGGGGTCCGTCGCGAGCTTCCGCGCGCGCGGCGGTTCAGGGAGCCTCGTGTTGTTCCGCGCCGAGGCGCCCGATGGCGGCCTCCACGGCGCCACCGTCACCCTCGGCGGAGGCGTCCTCGCGGGCGCCGAGGCGACGCGCTTCGAAGTCGTCGCCGAGGACGGCGTGTGCGACCTCCGCGCGAGGGCGCAGGTCGAGGTCGTGGGCCCCATGCGCGTCGAGCCATCGTTCGTGCGCGTGCGGCCCGGCGCCACCGTTCGCTTCGCGGTCTCAGGGACGCTCGCTGGCGCGCGCTGGACGCCGGTCACGCCCGTTCCCGAGGCCACGGGACGCCTCGACGCGACGGCCATGACCTTCGTCGCGGGCGCCTCGCCAGGCACCGCCACCTGGGTCGTGCGCGATACCGGGAGCGAGCAGCAGGTGTCGGTCTCGGTGCAGGTCGCGACGAACGCCGAGCTGAGGCCGCGCGTGCCCGTGGTGCTCGTCCCCGCGGGGCGGCGCGTGCGCCTCGACTGGCTCGACGGGTCACCGCAGCTCGAAGGCTCCATCACCGCGGGCGGCGCGGGCGCGACGCTCGCGCCCGACAACGGCGCGCTCTGGTTCGACGCGTCGCGCGCGACCCCGGGGCCGGCCACCGTGACCGTGCTCGACCGCGCGACGGGCGCTCGCGCGACCGCGCGCGTCGTCGTCGGCGAGGAGCTCAACGCGAACCCCACGCGGCGCGGTGAGACCTACGCCTCGGGCTCCCTCGCGTGGGGCGACGTGAACGGCGACCGACGCGCGGACCTCGTCGTCGCGCAGCCCTTCGCCCACTCGACGGCGTTCTACGGCGGACGCGTCAGCGTGTACCTCGCGGGCGCTGACGGCGCGCTGCCCGCCGACGCCTCGGCGCGCTTCGAAGGGCGCAGGCCCAACGACTTCTCGGGCATGGCGCTCGCGGTCACCGACGTGACCGGCGACGGCGTCGGTGACGTGATCGTCGGCAGCCCCGAGCGCGACCTCCACCGCCCCAACGTGGGCTCCGTTGAAGTGCGCGCAGGCACGCCGACGGGCTTCGACGCGGAGCCCGTGCAGGCGCTCCTCGGCGCCTCGGAGAACGAGCGCTTCGGGTCGGCCTTCGCGATCAGCGACGAGATCGGCGACGAGCGCCCCGACCTCTTCGTGGTGGGCTCCGGCGCGCGCGGACCGGCGATCGTCCCCGGCGCGTGCACGCCCATCGGTCGGATCTTCGTGCACCGCGGGTCGGCGGACACGACGCGCCCCTTCGGCCCGACGCCGTGGCAGACGCTCGAGCTCATGGTGCCCGACACCGCGCGCTGCCACGACACCGAGGTGCTCCTCGTCAACAGCGCGCCCGCGCTCTTCGACGCCGACGGCGACGGCACGCGCGACCTCGTCGTAGGCGTGGCCGACGCGACGGTGACCGATCGAGCGGAGTTCCTCGGGCGCGTGCTCGTGTACCGCGGGCTCGGTCGAGAGCAGGGCTTTGAACGCCGCCCGTCACGCGTGGTCGAGGTCGCCCCGGGGCTCACATACGCGTCGTTCGGCGCGGGCGTCGAGGTCGTTCCCACACCCGCGGGTGCGGCGCTGATGGTCCGCGCGCCGCGGTATCACCGCAACCCGACGACGGGCGCGCCGGGGCCCGAGATTCGCGGCGCCGTGTTCGCGTTCGCGCAGGGCTTTCTCTCGGGCGCAGGCACGCCCGCAGCGCCTCGCTTCGCGACCTCCGCGCTCGCGCGCGCCACCTTCGTCGGCGGGCCTCAGGAGGCCGCTGGGGCGTCCGCGTCGGTGGGCGACGGCGACGGCGACGGCGCGGCCGACTACCTCATCGGCGGCTGGATGAACGGCCTCCCCTCGCCCGGCAAGGCGTGGCTCTTCACGGGCCCCTCGATCGCGCGCGCGCTCATGGCAGGCGGGGCTCTCACGCCCGCCTGGTCTGAAGCCGCAACGACGGCAGACACCTTCGGCAGCGCGGTGGCGATCGACACGAGCGCCGCCGGGCCCGCGCACGCCGTCGCGATCGGCGCCGCGGCGCGCACCACGACGGAGGGCTTCTGCGGAGGCGGCGTCGACGTGATGGCGCCCTCTCCGCGCGCGGAGTTCGCAGCGCGATGGAGCGGACACAGGTCGCTCGTTCTCCCGCTGCGCGCGGGCGGCGACGCGTTCGGAACCTCCGTCGCGGTCGGATCACTCGGAACGGCGAGCGGCGGCGACGCGCTCGTGGGCGCGCCGCAAGCGCACCTGACCGTCGGAGCGGGCGTGCGCGCGATGTCGGGCGCGGTGACGTCGTTCGCGGCGTCGAGCGCGACGGGCGCGGCGGCCTTCACGGGCGATCGCGACTACGCGCGCCTCGGGTCGGCCATCACGGTGCTTGATTTCAACGGCGACGGCCGCGCAGACGTCGCGATCGGCGACCCCGGCGCCATCGCGGGCGGTTGGGACGTCGTTCGCCGCGGCGCCGTCGCGCCTCCGCCCGACAACCGCTGCTTCATTCGAAGCGCGACGGGCGTCGTGCAGGAGCCCTCGGCCGTGAACCGCGGCGTCGTGCGGATCTACACGCAGCGCGCCGACGGACGCCTCGTGGAGCGCTTCAACCTCTACGGTCGCGAGCCCGACGCGGAGCGCGGCGCGCGCGGAGGCTTCGGCGTCGCCGTGAGCAACGCGGGCGACGTGAACGGCGACGGGCGCGAAGACCTCGCCGTGCTGCACTCGGGCTCCTACGGCAGCGGCGCGGAGGTCGTGCTCGGGCGCGTCGACGACACGATGGGACGCGTTCAGGTCGCGTGCGGCGACCCCGCGGAGGCGCCCTGGTGGCCGTCTCGAAGCGACGGCGCGGGGTACTTCTCGGCCGCGGGCCTCGGCGACATCGACGGCGACGGCTGCGCCGACGTGGCCGTCGGCATGCTCGGCGGACAGAAGACGGGGACGATCATTCGCTTCGGCTTCGGCCCGCGGTGCGCGCGTGGGCACACGGCGCCCTTCGACCTCACCCTCGTGGTCGAGCAGCTGCGCCTCAACGACAACCGCGTGGGCGACGTCGCGACGCGCGCCAACGACGACTACGACCGCGTCCCGCTCACGCTCATGGGCGCCCTCGCGGCGGGCCCCGGCGACGTGACCGGAGACGGCGTCCCCGACCTCCTGCTGCGCGTTGCGTCGTGGGCGCTCGGAGACTTCAGCGACCCCGCGGTCGAGGTCGTCTCGGGCGCGCTCCTCGCGCGATTGTGTCCTGATCGACGGTGCCCCGCGGGCCGCACGGGGCCGCTCTGGGCCGACGGCGACTACCGCCGCGTGGCGCTTCAAGACGTGTCGCCGCCCGATCGCTTCGTGCTCCGCAGCCCGCTCGACAGCGACCCCCGCTTCGGCGTCTCGCTCGGCGGCGGCGACGTCGACCGCGACGGCGTCAACGAGGTGCTCATCGGGTCGACGGAGAGCTCGTTCCAGGGCCCGCAGGCGGGCGCCGTGGTCGCCTGGCACGGCGGGATGATGGGCGCCGCGCTGACGGGTGATCCGTGGCTCCTCGCGGTGGGCGACCGCGAGGGCGTCACGCACTTCGGCTCGGCCTTCGCGACGGCGCCGTCAACCGCTCCGTCGGGCCTGTGGCTCGTCGTCGGCGCGCCGACCTCGGGCACGCGGGGACCGGGTACGGGCGCGGCCTTCCGTTGGTTCGTCCCGCGGTGACCCGCGGGCGGAGCGGACGCGCCTTCAGATCCGTGAGACCGAACGCCCCGCGTGTTGATAGAGTGCGCGGGTGACGTCTCATGCGCCGTCGGGGAGATCCTTTCATGTCCAACTGTGCGGCGTCCTCTTCGCGCTCCTCGCGACGGCGCTGCTGCCCGCGTGCGGCATCGCGCGCTCGCTGAACGGCGGACTCTTCGCGCTGCCCGACGCCGCAGGTCGCGCGCCCGTCGGCGGCATCGTGGCAGGGCACATCGGCTTCGGTAGCACCGCCTACCTGGGCATCGACGGCACGGTGCGCGTGACCGACGCGTACGCGCACGGCGCGCTGGGGGCGCACCTGAGCTACCTCTCGCAGCGCGCCCCCGTGGGCCCCTACGCGCGCGTGGGCTTCGCGCCCCTCGGGGTGAGCGCCCGTGACAGCAACATCTGGTACGCGATGGACACGTCGCTCGAAGTCGGCGTCGAGATCCCCGTCGGCCAGCAGACGCACACGACGGGGTTCTTCTCGCGGACGGACGTCGGTCAGGCCTTGACGGTCGGCCTCCGCGGCGACCTCGAGTACCGTCCCGCGCAGGACTTCACCGACTACTTCGTGAGCCTCGTGGTCGGCTATCACGACTACAACCTGCGCTGAGCGAGACGCGCGTCAGCGGCCGTCTCCGGTCGGACGGTAGGGCGCGACGAGCGAGCGCTCTCGGAGCGCGCCAGGCGAGACCGCCACCTGCGAGACCTTGTTCTCGGGCAGCGCGCGAAAGAGGAGGTAGTCGCCCGTCGCGAGGCGGGCCTTCACGAGCTCTCCCGTGGCCGCGTCGTAGCGGCCGAGCAGCGCGTCGTCGTCGACGTCGAAGGCCACCTCGACGCGGCTCCCGTCATCGAGCTGCGTCTCGCCGCGGAGGCTCGTCGAGGTCGCCGTGAGGAGCACGCGAGAGCCCGTCTCGACGCGGCCGTAGGAGTTGTCGGCCATCACGAAGGTGAAGCCCTCGTCGCGAAGCACGGCGGGGGTGTCTCCGCTCGGGGTGTGACCCACGAAGAGCCGCCGAACGCCCTCGTCGCGAAGCCGCGAGACGACGGCGCGCGAGGGGAGCCACGGCGCGTTGAGCAGGTCCGTCGGACGCCCGTAGATCACGCTGCGCTGGTTGAGCTTCGTGTCGGGAACGGGCGCCTGATAGTCGACCAGCACGCGCCCCGCCCAGGCCTCGGTGTCGAGCTCCGGCGGCGCGTCGAGGGAGCGCCTCCACGCGGCGAGGTCGGTCGCATAGAACGCGTTGAGCGCGTCGACCCACGCGGCCGTCGTCGGGAGCTGATCGTCGCGCGAGGGGACCACCCCGAGGTTCTCGTCGGTCACCGCGCCGTGGACGAAGAGCGCGTCGCCTTCGAGGTGCGCGAGCTGGCAGACCGAGAGGTAGCGGGTGAGGTCTCCGTCGGGCGCGAGGTCTTCGAGGTAGCTCCGCGCGATCGACTCGTCGTCGGCGTCGCGTCCCTCTTGCGTGAGCTCCGCGCGGCGGTGTTCGAACGCGTCCTTCGCGCCCATCGTGTGCGTGAAGATCCACGGCAGGAGCGTTCCGGGTGAAGCCGTTCGAAGCTCCGCGGGGGCCTTCGCGGGAGGCGCTCCGGCGAGCTCTCGCACGAGGCGGATCTTGTTGAGGTCGCGGTTGCCCACGAGGAGCACCACGCGGTCGGGCTGACGCTGCTTCAGGTCGTAGAGCGCCCGCACGATGCGCCGCGACGAGGCTCCGCGGTCGATGGCGTCGCCGCCGAAGACGAACACGCAGCCGGGCTCGACGTGGAGCGCGCCGCGCGCATCGAGGCGCACGCAGGGGTTCCCTTCGAGAAAGGCCGTGAGCTTGTTCCACTGGCCTTCGATGTCGGTGAGGTACGCGACGCGGTCGCGGCGTGGGTCGACGTGCATACCGCGCGAAGGTAACCCAAGCGCCGCGCGCTGCGCGCATTCGCGTGGGTCAGAGCCCCGTGACGCCGGGGCTGCCGCTCTCGATGTGGCCCGCGAAGCGTCGGCGGAAGAGCGTGTCTCCGCTCGCGGTGACGGTGAGCGCGTACCAGCGCTGTCCCATCGCGCCGACGTCGAAGGAGCGAGTCGCGGTCGCGCCCGCGGCCACGGTGTCCGTCCACGGACCGTCGGTGCGGTAGCGCGTGGCCGTCGTGGTGAAGGTCACCTCGGTGCTCCCGCGGTTGACGTACGAGAGCTCGAGGGTGCTCGCCGCGGGGTGAAGGATCGAGGTGACTTCGAGCGCGCCGCACGCGGTGTTGATGTTGCCCACGAACTGTCGCTCGAAGCCGTTGGGCGCTGAGAGCGTGAGGTCGTAGCGCCCGCCGCCATAGGTCTGCACCGAGAAGTAGTCTTCGACGGCGCCGCCGGGCGCGACGTCGTACTGCCACGGTCCGTCGGTGCGAAACTGGTTGGCGGTGATCTGGTGGTGCACCGAGGCGGCGCCCGCGTTGGTCATCGAGACGTAGAGGCGCCCCGCCGCGCAGTCGGTCCGCGACGTCGCGCTCGGCTGGTAGGGCAGCGCCCTCGCCGCGCGGGGCCCCGGATCTTGCGGGGGAACGGCCTGCGTCGCGGGCACCATCGGCGCTGCGCCGCGGCACGTCGCGGCCGTGATGGCAGGCAGCACGGGCGACGTGAAATCAGGGTGCGCGAAGTCGAAGGCCGCCGTGAGATCGCCCGCGACCTGACGGCGCCACGCGCTGATGTTGGGCTCTCGCACGCCCGTCCATCGCTCGAGGAAGCGCAGGATCGACGTGTGATCCGCGACCTCGGAGTCGACGACGCCGCCGCGCGACCACGGCGAGACCACGATCATGGGGACGCGGTTGCCGAAGCCGATGGGCACGCCTCGCACGAACTCGTCGGCGGTCCCGGCGGGCGGCGTCGGGGGCGCGACGTGGTCGAAGAAGCCGCCGTTCTCGTCGTAGGTGAGAAAGAAGACCGTCGAGCGCGCCACCGCGGGGTTCGACGCCAGCGCTTCGAGGAGCCGCTGCGTGAGGTTCTGCCCCGCGGAGAGCGGATACGGCGGGTGCTCCGAGAGCGCGGTGGGCGCGACGATCCACGACACCTGCGGGAGCGTGCCCGCCTCGACGTCGTGACGGAACTCGCGCACGAGGTCGAGCACGCGGAGCAGTCCGCGCTCGTAGAGCGGATCGCCGGGAGAAGACATCTTGTACGCGCGAAACCACGCGAGCGCGTTGTCGTCGTAGTTGTCGAGCGCCTGATACACGCGCCACGACACGCCCGCGCTCTGGAGTCGCTCGGGATAGGTCGTCCAGGTGAATCCCGCGGCGGGCTCGGTGTTGTCGATCACGGGTCCGCCGCCGGTGCCCGCGGCGTCGAGGGTGCCCGTCATCAGGTAGAGGCGGTTGGGGTTCGTCGACGACATCGTCGAGCAGAAGTACCCGTCGAGCACCGTGTAGGCGTCTGCGAGCGCGTAGTAGAAGGGCAGCTCGGCGCGGCCGTGCGAGCTCAGCGCGGTGGGCCCCTTCGCGGGCACCCAGCGATCCCAGAGCCCGCCGTGCCACGCGTCGTGACCCGTGGCCCACCCGTGGTCGACGTCGTTCACGCAGTCGAGGCTCGTGTGAAAGGGCAAGACCTCGCCCGCGCCGTCGGGCTGGTGAAAGACCGACGCGCCCGAGCGGAGCATCTGCAACGCAGGATCGCCGAAGCCGCGCACGCCCGAGAGTGCGCCGAAGTAGTTGTCGAAGGAGCGGTTCTCCTGCACGAAGATCACGACGTGCTGCACGTCGCGGAGCGTGCCCGTGAGAGGCGGACCGTCGATCGGCACGTCGGAGGTCGCACTCACATCGCGGGCGGCGGAGCCATCTTTCGCTGCGTCGGGCGCGGTCGACGCGTCGGCGAGGACCGAAGCCTCCGCGTCGGTCGCGAGGCTCGCGTCGCCGGGCTGTGACTCGGAGCTGCACGAGGCCGCCGCGAGCGCGCTCGCGAAGAGCCACGACGCCCTCACACGCGTCGACGTGGTGGGGTGCCCGGCGTCGCGCGCGAGCGAGTCGATCTTGCTTCGTGACATCCTGGCGGGGCTCCTGATGACGGCGACCGAGGCGTGGGCCGCGGCGCCGATGGTACACACTTCGCGCGTCGTCACGCCGCGCGCGTGACCGACCGATTCCGTCGTCGCGAGCGGGTGGTGAGCGCTACCGTCGCGGCCCTGGAGGTTCGCGTCCATCATGCACACCTGGGAGCATCGCCGCCCGATCGCGCTCGCCCTCTTCGCCCTCTCGCTCGCCGCGACCGCCGCGGGATGCGGTCGCAGCGCGGCGGTTCAGACCACCTCGTCGCTCGCGCTCCGACGCGTGGTGATCTACCGCAACGGCGTGGGGTATTTCGAACGTCAGGGGCACGTCACCGAGGACGAGGTGCGCTTCCGCGTGACGCAGCGCGAGGTCGGAGACTTTCTCGCCACCCTCGCCGTGATGGAGCAGGGCGGGAGCTCGGTGCGGTCCGCGTCGTTCCCGATGCCCGAGGCGACGAGCGAAGACGCGGGCGCCGACGCGCGACGCACGGTGCGGCTCTCGCTCGACGGCCGCGACCACGACCTGCTCGTCGGATACACCGTCGAGACGCCCATCTGGCGCCCCTCGTATCGCCTCGTGTTCTCGGGCGATCGCGCGCAGGTGCAGGCGTGGGGCATCGTGCAGAACCTCTCGGGCGAAGACTGGAGCGGCGTGCGCCTCTCGCTCGTCGCCGGCGCGCCCGTGTCGTTCCGCTCGGAGCTCGCGCAGGCGGTGATTCCGACGCGCCCGGTGGTGACCGACGAGGGCGCCGTCATCGACGCGGTGCCCATGGGAGACACGACGCTCGCGCAGAGCGCCGACGCGCCCGCCGCGCAGCCCGCGCCCGCTGCGTCGCCGATCGCCTCGCAGACGGTCCTCGCCACGGCGGGCGACGAGGCCGCGCACGAGTTCGACGACGCGGAGCAACGAGGCCCGGTCAACACCCGCGGCCGGCGAGCCGGTCAGGCCGCGGGCGCTTCGACCGGCGTAGAGCTCGCGCAGCGCATGGAGCGACTGCGCAACGTCTCGCGCGCGCCCGTGACGCCGCCGCGCAGCGCGAGCCCGCGCAACGTCGCCTCGCTCGCAGCCCTCGCGGTGCAGGGCGGAACGACGCGCTACGACCTGCCGAACCCGGTGACCGTGCCCGATCGCTCGGCCACGATGGTGATGCTCGTCGCGAGAGACGTCCCCGGCGAGCGCATGTACCTCTTCGCGCCCGACCCCGGCGTGGCCGACTCGACGTCGCATCCCTTTCACGTCGCGCGCTTCGAGAACCGCACCGGAGCCCTGCTCGAACGCGGTCCCATCGCGATCTTCGAAGAGAACAACTACCTCGGAGAGGCGCTGCTCGATCCGCTGCCCGACGCGGCCACGACGACGCTCCCCTTCGCGCTCGAACGCGCGCTCGCTGTCGAGCGAACGCCGACCGGCGCGATCGAAGGCGCGAGGCTCGTTCGGATGCAGCGCGAGTCGCTCACCATCGAGCGCTACAGCGTCGCCCGCACGACCTACGTGGTGCGCAACGGGATGGACCGTCAGGTCAGGGTCATGGTGCGCCACGCCCTCGACGGCGCGCAGCTCCATGAGCCTCCGCAGGGCGCCGAGGTCTCGGGCACGAACGCGCTCGTTCCGCTGAGCGTTCCCGCGCGCTCGCACGCCGATGTGATCGTCACGACGCGGAGCCCCTTCGTCGTGCAGCTCGACCTCTCCGACGAGCAGGCCGCGCTCGCGATCGAGGCGTATCTCCGCGACGCGCATCCCGCTGACGACGTGGCGACGGCCCTCCGCACGACCCTCGACCTGCGCCATCAGATCGACGAGCGCACCCGCGAGCACGCGGACCTCGAGCAGCGCCGCGAGGACCTCCAGGAGAACGCCGAGGAGACTCGCGAGAACCTCCGCGCCATTCAGCGCAACCCGCAGGCCGCGGACCTTCGCGCGAGCCTCACCGCGCGCCTCGGACGCGTCGCCACGGAGCTCGACCAGCTCACGCGTCGCATCGTGGAGCTCGACACGCAGATCGGCGAGCGCCGCGTGCGGCTCGCGGAGACCACGCGCGGCATCGACATCGACACGTCGCGCGCGCCCGGCGCCGCCCCCGCAGCCACCGCCCCCACGGCGACGCCCACCTCCGAGCGCACCGCACCCGCCGCGAACGACGGCTCATGGGCCGTCAACGCGCTCTCGCACCGCGGACACAACGGCCAGACCTTCACCTATCGATGCAGCGCGGGCGCGGCTCCACGCAACGTGTGGGGGAGCGGGATCTACAGCGACGACTCGTCGGTGTGCACCGCGGCCGTTCACGCGGGGAGGATCAACCCCGTCGCGGGCGGCGCGGTCACCATCGAGATCCGCCCCGGGCGCGCGCGCTACGCCGGGAGCGCGCGGCACGGCGTCACGAGCATGAACTTCGCGGCGTGGCCCGGGAGCTTCGTCGTCCGCTGAGCGCGGGTCACCCGTTCGGCGCGAGCCTCCTGGCGAGGCGGGCGGCGCGGGTGGCCCCGAGCGCGCTGAGTCGACGAGGCGTTGGTGTGTACAATGCCGCTCGTGGGTGAGACGCAAGCGATTGAGATCGTCGTCCGCGGTGCCTCGTCGAGGCCCGCGGAGCGCGTGGAGTGGCCGCTCGATGGGGCGACGCTGCGCGCTCTGATCGAGGTGTTCCTCTCGGCGCGGGGGCTCCCGCCGCTCCCGTCCGACGCGCGCGGTGTCGTGTCGATCGCGGCGGTGCCTCTCGGGTCCCTCGACCGGACGCTCCGCGCGTGCCTCGATGAGTCGGTGCCGACGCGCGCGCCGACGCAGCGCCTCGAGCTCGTCATCGACGCGTCGCTCGGTCGCGCGGCCGTCGAGGCCATCGAGCGCAGGGCCGACGAGGAGGCGCGCCGTCGCGCGGAGCGCCCGCCGCCCGCGGCGCCGCTCGGCGCTCCGGCGACGCCGTCGAGGCCGCGTCCCTTCGAGTCCGCGGGGGCGCCGCCGTTCGGATCGCCGGGCTCGTTCGCCCCCGCGATGCCGCCTCCGCTGGTGCGGCCCGCGCCGCCGCCGACGCGGCCCGATCCGTCGTTCGGGATGCCAGCGCCGCCGCAGTCGCCACCGCCGCCGCAGTCGCCACCGGCGCCGCCGCACGCTCCGCCCGACGCGCCGGTGATCGTTCAACCGCCGAAGGTGCCCGGCGTTCGAGAGGCGCGGCCCGGCGAGTCGCTGCTCAACTACGTCTCTCGCGCGACCGTCGAGTACTTCACGCGCATGACGCCGCAGAAGGTGTTCCCGCTCAAGGTGACGCTCTCGCCGTACAGCTCGGACCACACGCTCGCGCCCGACGTCGCGCGCGCCGAGAGCGACGCGTTCATCGTCGAGCCGTCGAAGTGGATCGAGGTCGAGCCCGTGCTCCCCGGCTGCGCGGTGTACCCTCCGAAGCAGTCGGTGCCCGGCGGGACGGTGGTCTCCGAGCTGCGCTTCTGGGTCGTGCCCTCTGTGAAGGGCGACGTGCCCGGGGTCGTGTACGTGCGCCACGCTTCGCAGCAGCGCGCGGTGCGTCTCAAGATCACCGTCGCGGAGCCTCGCGCCGCCGCGTGGACGGCCGCGGCGGGCGCGGTGCTCCCCTACCTCTCGGTGATCCTGAAGCGCGAGCGCCTCGACTTCGAGTCCCAGGTGGCCGACGGATACTCGGCGTACCTCCTCGCGCTTCGCTGGCTGCTGCGCGTGCTCGGACCCACGCAGCTCTGCGCGCTTCTGCTCGTGGCGGCGACGGTGATCTGGGCGCGTCGACGCCCGAAGAGAGCGACGGCGAACGACCTCGACAGCCCCCTCTACGCGCCCTGACCGGCGGCGCGAGCGCGCCACGCGGCGAGGCCAGACGTCACCACACGGCGCCGAAGGAGACCCCCAGGCGCAGCACCGCGCCGTGCTGCGCGAGCCCCTGCGCCACGACCTCGCCGAAGAGCGGAAAGGCCCTGCGGCGAAGGCTGAACCCCGCGCCGAACTGACCGCCGAAGCCGAAGCCCGGCGCGTCGTCTTCATCGAGCGCGGCGAGCGGTCCGCCCATCAGGTACCACTGCGCGTCGCTGTTGTTTCCGTCGGGCTCCCACTGGAGCACGAGGCCGAGCTGGTTGGCGCTCCCCACGTTCACGACGAAGCTCCGCGTGTACTCGGCCATGAGGGCGAGGCTGCCGTAGACCGAGCTCCCGCTGTCGGTGCTCCCGCTCCTCACGCGGCGCACGCCGACGCGAGCGCCCGGCGACACCGACGCCCGAACGCCCGACGCGTCGCCGCCTCCGTACGCGCTCGCGAAGACCGCGACGGTGGGCTGAAGGTGCGCCTCGATGTGCGCGTGGTACGCGGGCTGTATCGCCGCCGCCTCGTCGACCGTGAGGCCGTGGTGACGGAGCCACGCAGAGAACTCTCCGTCCGCCGCGAGCGCAGGCACCCTCGCGAGGTTCGCGGTGCGCGCGACGCGGGCCACGAGGTCGTGATGCCCCGTCGCCTCGAGGAGCGCCGCCATCGCGCAGCGCGCGCCTCCCTCGTCGACGAAGACCGGCGTCGGCGTCGCGGAGACGCGGTTCACCGGGTAGCGCTCGTCTTCGATGTAGCGACGCAGGTGGGCCAGCGCCGCGCGCCGCCGACCGCGCGCCTCGTCGGAGAGATCATCGCTGGGGTTCGCGCGAACCTCGCGCTCGGCGCCTTCGAGGTGGGCCCTGACGCGCGCGACCTCGCGGCCCCGCGACGACTCATCCGTGCTGCACCCGATCATGGCCGCGAGTGCACACCGACGGAGCGACGCGCGCAAGCGTCACCCGCCGACCCGCCAGAGACGCGCCGCGGGTCACGGCGCCGCGCGAGCCGCGCACACGAAATCGCGCGCGACCTCGTTCGCGCATTGCGATCGCACCGCGCGGGCTCTACCCCTTCGTTCGAGCGCGCCGCGCCCCGAAGCGCCACGCGTTCATGCCCCGCTGATGGACGCCATCCCGCACCTCAAGCTGCTCCTGCTCCTCACCTCGATCGCGGGCGCGGTCGTGGTCATGTCGTGGAGGATGCGAGAGACCAACTCCGCGGTGACCGCGCGCAAGATCGTGATCCCGCCGCTCGCGATGAGCACGGGGTTCTTCATGTTCCTGGCGCCGCCGACGCGAGTGCCGTGGAGCTGGGCCGCCGCGGCGTTGCTCACGGGCGCGCTCGTTCTCTCGTGGCCCCTCGCGCGCGCTTCGAAGCTCACGCGCGTGGGCGACGAGATCCGCATGGTGCGGTCGCGCGCCTTCCTGTGGATCCTCCTCGGGCTCGTGCTCGTTCGCTTCGCCGCGCGGAGCTACCTCGAGACCGTCATCAGCCCGCTCCAGACGGGGTCGGTCTTCTTTCTCCTCGCCTTCGGGATGGTCGCGCGGTGGCGCGCCGGGATGTACGCGGAGTTCAAGCGCCTCCGGGCCGCGCAGGGGTGAACGCTCGGCGGCGCGGATGACAGCGGGCTGACGTTCCTGTCATCCCGGTGACGGCGACGCAGCGACGCGCCGAGACCGCAGACTCGCTGCGCCTCGCGAGGAGTCAGCTCGGATGGGCGCGAAGATCGCGTCGGCAGATCATTTGCACTTGGGCGTGCGCATTCAACACCGCCGATCGCGGTGACCGTCGAGACGCGCCCGCGCGCGGAGGAAGAGTCCCATGGCTGACAATCACGCCAACGCTGCTTTGAACGGAAACAAGGTGAACGCGAAGGGCGACGCCCGCGGATCGCACAGCGGCAAGAACCCCGAGCGGCCTGCGAACGATCACGGCCCGAGCGGCCCGAGCGCGGGCGAGCTGCGCGAGATGCTCGATCGCGCGCCCTTCAACGTCCTGTGCGCCGACCTCGAAGGCGTGATCACGTACGCCAACCAGACGTCGCTCAAGGCGCTCGGCTCCCTCGCGCAGCACCTGTCGTTCAAGCCCGAGCTCGTCACGGGGAGGAGCTTCGACTTCCTCTTCGAAGACCAGCAGCAGCAGCGTCGGCTCATCGCGAACCCGCGCAACCTGCCGCAGGAGTCGATGGTGAGCGTGGGCCCCGAGCGCGTGAAGGTGCTCACGTCGGCGGTCTTCGACGATCGCGGCGACCACGTCGGCGTGTTGATGACCTGGGAGGTGGTGACCGAACGGCTCGTGCTCGAGGAGCGGGCGAACGCGCAGGCGGGACAGCTCACGGCGATCGACCGGTCGCAGGCCGTGATCGAGTTCGCGATGGACGGCACGATCCAGAGCGCCAACGACAACTTTCTGCGCGTGCTCGGCTACGCCCACCACGACATCAAGGGCAAGCACCACAGCATGTTCGTCGAGGAGAGCTACCGGAACAGCTACGAATACCGGGAGTTCTGGGCGCGCCTCAACCGCGGCGAGTTCGTCGCGGGAGAGTTCAAGCGCATCGGCCGCGGCGGCAAGGAGGTCTGGCTCCAGGCGTCGTACAACCCCGTGCTCGACCGCAGCGGCAAGCCCGTCCGCGTCGTGAAGATCGCCGCGGACATCACGGCCGAGAAGCTCCGCGACGCGGACGCCGCCGGTCAGCTCGCGGCGATCAGCAAGTCTCAGGCGGTCATCGAGTTCGACCTCGACGGGACGATCCGCACGGCCAACGAGAACTTTCTCCGCACGCTCGGGTACTCGCTCGATGAGATCAAGGGCAAGCACCACAGCATGTTCGTCGAGGAGAGCTACCGGAACAGCCATGATTACAGGCAGTTCTGGGCGCGCCTCAACCGCGGCGAGTACGTGGCCGAGGAGTTCAAGCGCATCGGCCGCGGCGGCAAGGAGGTCTGGATCCAGGCGTCGTACAACCCGATCTTCGACCTCAACGGCAGGCCCTTCAAGGTCGTGAAGTACGCCACCGACGTGACCGCCGCGGTCGCCATGCGGATGAAGATGGCCGAGGTGCTCGACGGCGTGACCCGCAACGCCAAGGCGCTCTCGGGCGCGTCGGGCGAGCTCTCGTCGCTCAACCAGCAGATCGGCGCCAACGCCGAAGAGACGTCGGCGCAGGCGAACACCGTGTCGGCCGCCTCCGAGGAGGTGAGCCGCAACGTGCAGACCGTGGCGACGGGCACCGAGGAGATGTCCGCGAGCATCCGCGAGATCGCGCGCAACACCGCCGAGGCCGCGCGCGTGGCCGCGTCGGCCGTGAGCG
>JBPOHC010000332.1:0-5982 GCA_052035985.1 Myxococcota bacterium
TTTTTTTTTGTGTTTCAACCCCCCCACCTTGTGGGGGGCGGCGCGCCGGGGCGCGCGCCACGACTCCGTGGCCGTGTCCTGACTCGCGGAGACCGCTTCGCTGAGGGCGCGCTGCGCGTCGGTGAACGAAGCGAGGGCCGCGACGAGCTGCGGGTGCAGGAGGGTGCCCTGCGCCATGTTGTCTCCGCGGTAGAGCGCGGGGTTGGCGTAGTAGTTGTGCGCCTGGTGAATGAGCGGGACCACCGTGGCGAGCGCCGCGGAGAAGCGCGGCCCCGCGGCCTCGAGCGCGGGCACCGAGGGCGTGAGCGTGGCGGCCGTGGTGATCGCGCGGGTGCACGCGCCGGGGTCGCCGTTGACGTCGTAGATGCCGTAGACGACGCGCTCGCGGCCCGTGGGCCCCTTACGGCGATCGACCCAATCGTAGTAGCGGTTCTCGGCGTCGAAGACCTGCCGCGAGAAGCGGTTGAGGCAGTGCTCGACGTAGGGGTCGATCTTGTCCTGGAGCTGCTGGTCGGGCGTCGTGGCGCGCCGGTGATTCGGCGTCCCGAGCGGAATGATCGGGCGGATCGTCGAGCCCGTGGTGGAGCTCGTGGTGGTGTTCCTGGTGATGGAGCGTCCGCCCGTGCGGAGCGCGACCTTCGCGCCGACACCGAGCACCACGAGGAGTCCCGCCCCGACCATCGAGAGCGCAGACTTGCCGCTCGCGGGCTGCGGTGCGGGAGGAGGCGCGGCGTATCCGGTCGCAGGTTGACCCCAGCCGGGTTGAGAGGGCGCCTGACCCCACGCGGGCTGCTGCGGCTGCTGCGGCTGTCCCCACGCAGGCTGCGAGGGCTGACCGAACGCAGGCTGCGAGGGCTGAGCGTATGCGGTCTGCGGGGGCTGACCGAACGCGGGCTGCGAGGGCTGAGCGAATGCGGTCTGCGGGGGCTGTCCGAAGGCGTTGCCCTGCGGAGGCTGACCGAAGGCGTTGCCCTGCGGGGCTTGACCGAAGGCGTTGCCTTGCGGGGCTTGACCGAACGCGGGCTGTGAAGGCTGATTGAACGCGTTGCCTTGCGGCGCCTGACCGAAGGGAGCGCCCTGTTGCGAGGGTTGCGCGCCCATCATGTTCTGGAGCTGCTGCGGCGTGAACTCGATCGCCTGCGTCGAGGCGAAGGGCTGCGCGCCACCCTGTGCGGGGGCGCCGGGCTGCGGCGGCATGTTCGGCTGCTGAGGCCACTTCGGATTCGACATCGTGCGCTCCGTGGTCGAACGGTCGGCGCGACGTCACGCCCCGTCTCTCGCGGATCAGAAGACACGCACGCACGCCCCGCCGTCAAGCGATCGAGCGAAACTGACAAGCCCCCGGCGCGTGAGCGCCGGGTGGCCAACACAAACGTCCGAGATACGCTGACAACCCCCGCGCGCCGGGGCTTGCGATCGTATCGCGGACGTTTGTGTTGGCCACCCGGCGCTCACGCGCCGGGGCTTGTGAGCGTATCGCGGGCGTTCGTGTTGGCCTCCCGGCGCTCACGCGCCGGGGCTTGTCAGCCCATGAAGGGGTAGCGCCACGTCGTCGGAGGCACGAAGGTCTCCTTGATCGCGCGGGCGGAGCTCCATCGCAGGAGGTTCATCGCGCTGCCGGCCTTGTCGTTGGTGCCCGACGCGCGCGCGCCGCCGAAGGGCTGCTGCGCCACGACAGCGCCCGTGGGCTTGTCGTTGATGTAGAAGTTGCCCGCCGTCTCGCGGAGCCGCGCCATCGCGCCCTCGATCGCCCCGCGATCACGCGCGAAGAACGCCCCCGTGAGCGCGTAGGGAGAGCCCTCGTCGCAGAGCGTGAGCGCCTCGTCGTAGCGGTCGTCGTCGTACACGAAAGCCGTGACCAGCGGACCGAAGAGCTCGTCGCGCATCAGCGCGTGATGCGGATCGTCGGTGCGAACCAGCGTCGGCTGGATGAAGTACCCCACGCGGTCATCGGCGCCGCCACGGAGCACCTCGCAGTGAGCATCCCCACGTGCGGCTGCGAGGCGGCCCGAGAGGCGGTCGTACGCGCGGCGGTCGATCACGGCGCCCATGAAGTTCTTGAAGTCCGTGATGTCGCCGACGCGCACCTCGTCGATCATCGCGGTCACGCGGTCGGAGAGCCCCTTCCACAGCGAGCGGGGGACGTAGACCCTCGACGCTGCGCTGCACTTCTGGCCCTGGTACTCGTAGCCTCCGCGGAGCACGGCGACGGCGAGCGCGTCGAGGTCGGCGCTCGGATGGGCGAAGATGAAGTCCTTTCCGCCCGTCTCGCCGACGAGGCGGGGATAGGTGCGGTAGCGGTTGGCCGCCACGTTGGCCCCGACCTTCGACCAGAGGCTCTGAAACACATCGGTGGAGCCCGTGAAGTGGATCCCCGCGAAGGCCGGGTGCGAGATGGCCGTGTCGACGACTTCGCCGGGCGGGCCGAGCACGAGGTTGATGACGCCGTCGGGCAGCCCCGCCTCACGCAGGATCTCCAGCAGGAACCACGCGGAGTAGACGGCCGTGGCCGAGGGCTTCCACACGACGGTGTTGCCCATGAGGGCGGGCGCCGTGGGGAGGTTGCCCGCGATGGAGGTGAAGTTGAAGGGCGTGACCGCGAGCACGAAGCCCTCCAGGGGACGCAGCTCGAGCTGGTTCCACACGCCGGGAGGGCTGAGGGGCTGGTCGCTGTAGAGGCGCTCTGCGAAGGCCACGTTGAAGCGCCAGAAGTCGATGAGCTCGCAGGCCGCGTCGATCTCGGCCTGATGCGCGGTCTTCGACTGGCAGAGCATCGTCGCCGCGTTGAGCCGCTGCCGGTGCTTCGTCGCGAGGAGTTCTGCAGCCTTGAGGAACACCGCAGCGCGCGCGTTCCACGGCATCGCAGACCACGAGGCGCGGGCGGCGAGGGCCGCGTCGATGGCGCGCGTGACGTGGCTGGCGTTCCCGCGGTGCCACTCGCCGAGCACGAGCTCATGGCGATGGGGCGCGTGCACCGTGGTGGTGGTGCCGGTGCGAACCTCTTCTCCGCCGATGAACATCGGGATGTCGATGCGCTTCGAAGCGAAGTCCGCGAGGGTGCGTTCGAGGGACGCGCGCTCGGTCGTTCCGGGGGCGTACGAGAGGACGGGTTCGTTCAGCGCGGGAGGGGTCTGGAGCCTTGCCGTCAACATGGCGCGCGAGGTTACACCCGCTCCCCGGCGACACGCGAGGAGCGTTGCGGTACAAGCGATTTCACATGGAGTGGTGGCAGGCGATCGTGCTGGGTCTGGTCGAGGGCGTGACGGAGTTCCTGCCGGTGAGCTCCACGGGGCACCTGCTCCTCACGCAGCGGCTTCTGGGGATGCCCGCGACGGAGGCATCGAACGCCTACGCGGTGTGCATCCAGTTCGGCGCCATCGCGGCGGTGCTCGCGCTCTATCGCGTGCGCATCGCGTCGATGATCCGCGGCGTGTTCGGCGGTGACCCCGCGGGAGGCCGCCTCGCCATCAACGTGCTGGTGGGCTTTCTGCCCGCGGCGGTGCTCGGCAAGCTGTTCAACAATCCCATCGAGCGCGTGCTCTTCGGCCTGTGGCCTGTGACCGTGGCGTGGCTCGTCGGAGGCGTCGCGATCCTCGTGCTCGCGAAGCAGACCGCGCCGGGCACGAAGGGTTGGTCACTCGATGAGCTCACGCCCAAGCGCGCGGCCCTCATCGGTCTCGCCCAGTGCGCCGCCCTCTGGCCCGGAACCTCGCGCAGCCTCGCCACCATCGTGGGCGCGCTCCTCCTCGGCATGGAGATGTCTGCCGCGGTGGAGTTCAGCTTCCTCCTCGGGCTCATCACCCTCTCGGCCGCGGCGGCGTACAAGGGCTTGAAGAGCGGCGCGGCGATCCGCGAGGCGTACGGTCCCGCGGAGCTCGTGATCGGGTTCGCGATGGCGACGGCGTCGGCCTTCGCGGCGGTGCGCTGGATGGTCTCGTGGCTTCAGCGCAAGGGCCTCTCGATCTTCGGCTACTACCGCGTCGCGCTCGCGATCGTGGTGGGGGTGCTCCTCGCGGCGCGTGTCGTGAGGGCGACGTGAAGACAGCTGTCGCGGTCGCCCTCGCAGTGTTCACCGCGGCCGAGACTGCCAGCGCGCAGCTCATCACGAACCCCGTCGACGAAGACCACGCGGATCGACGTCGCACGGGGGAGCTCATCGCCTTCGGGCTCGCGACGGCGTCGTACGGGCTCCGCGTCGGGACGATGATCGAGTGGGCCGCGGGGAGGAGGCCCAACGACGGCGAGCCCGAGACCTTCTGGATCCTCCCCGGGTCGCTCGCGCTCGTCAGCGTGACCGGCGCGCTGCTCATCGATCACTACGTCCCGTTACGGAGAGGAAGAGCGTTCTCGGTGGGTGCGGGGACGATCGCGGGCTACCTCGCGGCGCTCTCGATCACGATTCAGGTGCGGGGTGAGGCCTTTCCGTCGGGGATCGGAATCGCCGGGCCTCCCACGTTCATCGGCAGCACGGCGGGTCTCGCCGCGGGAATCCTCATCGGACACTTCACCGACGCGCGTCCCGGTCAGGCCCTCTACGTCGCAACGAGCGTCGTGGGGGGAACCGCCCTCGGCGCTCTCCTCTGCGGCGCGGCGCGGTGCCGAGAGAACCTCGGCGTCTGGTCGCTCACGGGAGAGCTCGTGGGCATCGCGTCGGCCTTCGCGTCGATGCGCGCGCTCAACCCCACGGCGCGCGAGATGCGACTCACGTCCATCGGCGGGATCGCGGGTCTCCTCCCCGCGGCCGCGGTGCTCGGGACGTACTACTCCCGCGACCGTGGGATCACCGACGCGGCCTGGTCGCGCGTGTCGATCACGGGCATCGCGGGCCTGCTCCTCGGCGGCGTGTCGGGCTTCGCGATCGCGAGGCTCACGCGCGGTGATCGCACGGACTCATCGACGATCGCGCTGCTCCCGACGATGCCCGGCGCGGCGCTCGGATTGACGGTGACAGGGGAGATGTGAGGCTCGCGGGCTACGTCGCGCTCTCGCTGGCGCTCCACGGATGCTTCGCGGACCTCGACGACTGGCCCGTCGCAAACGGACCCGAAGACCTCGACCCGATGCCGCTCGACGAGGGCGCGTTCGACGGCACCGACGACCGCGACGGAGACTGCATGCGCGACGCGGCGGAGCACGAGATCGCGCGGTGGTTCCGTCCGGTCTTTCTCTTCGACACGCGGGAGAACGCGCGTCGCGCGATGGAGCCCGTGGTGCTGTATCAGACGCATCCGTTGGGGCGCGCCGACGGTTGCGGCGCGGTGCCCGATCGCGTCGAGGTCACGTACGCGTACCTCTTTCGCGACGATGGTGGCTACGCGACGTCGACGCTGTGCGGCGATCGTCACGCGGGCGACGACCAGTATCTCCGCGTGGTGCTCGACGTGTCGGAGCGCGGTCGAAGGGTGACCCTTCGCTCGGTGTGGAACTGGGGCTTTCGCTTTCCCGACGTGCCGATGAGGGTGCAGGACCGCGAGCACCCGATGATCTTTCTGAGCGCGGGCAAGCACCACCCCTTCTTCGACTCGCGCGCGAGCGGGCGGTCGTCGCCGTACTCGTCGTGGGGATGCGCCGACGGGGTCGATGGGCGCGGCGCGATGATCGTTCCGACGCTCGAAGCCGAGGGGGCGCCGAGGTGGCGTCTCAACGTGGGAGAGTCGGGCGCTCACCCCGGAGACGCGTTCGTCGACGCGCTCGATCCGCTGGGCTTCGCGGGTGAGCGCGCGTGGAGCGCGGACCCCTTCTGCGGCGGTCGTCCACGCAGCGGATGCGAGGGGAACAACCCCCTCCACGCGATCTGGGATTAGTGCGACTGTCCCAGAGCGACCGGTGTACGCGGCAGGTGGGCGAACGATCGCCTCAAAGGACCGGCGGCGGTCACGACGTCGGGAGCGATCTCAGTGCAACGCCCCGGCGTCCTGACGGCCGCCGGTTTGTTGTGAGCCACGATCAACGTAAAGGACCGGCGGCGGTAACGACGCCGGG
>JBPOHC010000281.1:0-4005 GCA_052035985.1 Myxococcota bacterium
CGGGTCGTGACGTCGCGAAGCTCAGCCGCAGACGCCGTCGCAGTCCTCGCCGCAGAAGCGGCACGAGGGCGCGGCGGGGCCGAAGCGCATCTCGCCGCAGTGGCGCACGTTCGCCGCGCGGAGCGCCGCACGCAGTGCCTCGGGGGCTTCGATGGACGGGGCACGCGGACGGGTGAACAGGTTCTTCTTCATGTGAGTCTCCTGAGAGGTCGCTCCGCGCCGGGGGATTCCGTCGGAGCACTACAGAGCCTAGCCATCCGCGGCGAACGCGCGCAAGTGTGACCGGGAGAGCTACGCTCGCCGTGCGGGACGCGCCGCCGCGCTACCCGCGCGGCAGGCACACGCGCATCGCGATCGCGGCGCTGAGGTGCAGCCCGGCGCAGAGCGCGAGCCACCAGGTGAAGCCGTGGGGGGCCGCCATCAGCGCGCCCGCCGCGACGTTGGCGAGCGGCCAGACGAGCGACTGCGCGAGCATGCGCCAGGCCGCGACCGCCGCCGAGTCCGCGGCGTTGGTGCGGGTGTGCAGGAGGGCGCTGTAGACGGGCGCCGACGCCGACGTGACGGCCTGTCGGAACACCGCGAGCGCGGCGAGGCAGAGCCCGACCGCGAAGTCGAGCCGCATGGCGAGCACCGCGCCGCCGAGCGCGAGGTGCGCAGCGGCCAGAGGCGCGCGAGACCCGGCGCGACGAACCAACCCCGGCGCGAGGAGCTGCAGGAGGCCCGCCAGGAGCAGCGCGACCGCCGCGGTGCGAGCGACGACGTCGGGCGCGAATCCCCGATGCTGGAGGTAGAGCGGCAGGAAGGGCGCGCTGAGCCCCACGGCAGCGGTCACCAGAACGTCGGGCGCAAGCAGCGCGAGGACCGCACGCGGACCGTCGAGGCGAAGGAGAGGTCCCCCGCGCGGGTGGGCCGCGGGGCGCACCGGCACCCGGGTCGCGAGGAGCGCACCGCAGCCGACGAGCACGCCTCCCAGGAGCAGCGCGAGCGCTCCGTTGTGGGGGGCACCCCCTGGGAGCTCGCTCGCCTCGCGGTAGACGATCCCGCCCAACAACGCGCCGAGCGCGGCGGGGACGCTCTGGATCCACAGGGCCTGGAGCCCGAACACCCGCACCGCGTCGGAGCGGCCCGCGGCGTCTGCGAGGAAGGGCGCCGCCGCCATCGTCACGAACTGGATCCCGAAGCCGGCGACTGCCGCGCCCCCCACGAACGCGCCCGGGGAGTCCGACCCGGCCTGGATCGCGAAGCCTACGGCGTTCATGGTGACCCCGCCTACGAGCAGGTCGCGCGCCGGGCGTCGGGGGAGCGCCCACAGCCCGATCATGCCTGCGAGCAGTCCTGCCGCACCGCCGGCCGCCTGCACCTGCGCGATCGTCCGCAGGTCGACGCCGAGCGCGCGAAGGTGAAGGTTGCGCAGCGCGACGAAGAGTTGCTGACCCGCGCCGATGAATGCCGCCGCGAGGAGCCAGCGTCGGATCGCGAGCTGGCCGTCGTCGGGCGAGGGGGTGGTCATGCGAACTCGGCGCGACGGTGCCAGCCCTGACGAACGCGTCAACCCTTTCCCTTCGTGTTCGTCAGAGATGGGCGGCCGCTCGCCCGTCGCTCGCGTGCGCCACCTTGACGTGTGCGGGGTTGCCAAGCATCGTCGCGCAAGGACGATGGCGGCCACCGACCAGCGGCGCGGGAGACACGGACGATGACGATGGGCTACTGCACGCGGTGTGGGGCGCCATTCGGGGGCGCGGCCGCCTCGTGCGCGGCGTGCGGCCAGACCGTGATCGGCTTCGCACAAACAGGGTCGGTCGGCACGCCAGCAGCGCCGCAGGGGGCCTCCGCGCAGGGCTGGGCCGCGGCGCCTCCGCTGCCTCCCACGACGGCTCAGGGCATCGGGCCCACGCTGATGATGTCCCCCCAGCCGACCGAGACATGGAACGGAGCCCCAGTGTCGCACCCGAGCGGGCATGGCTACGCCGCGGCGCCGACGCCGGCACGTTCCAACGCCGTGTTGCTGCTGGTGGTCGCCGTGGCCGTGGTCGCGGCAGGCGCGGGCGCTGGCGCCGCTCTGTACTTCCGCGGCGGATCCCGCTCTGACGTGCGAGCCCTGGAACCGTCGTCGTCGCTGCCCCCACCGGCGCCCCTCGCGCCCTCGCTCCCTCCGGTGCCTCCGGTGCCTCCGGTGCCTCCGCAGGAGATCGCCGCACCGCAAGCCTCCGCGCCGAACGTCGGCCTCGCCTTCGTGCATTACCGCGTGGGGGTCGACGCCCCCGGGAACGCGCTCGGACAGCCAGACCAACGCGTCGCGGTGATCCGCGCGGGCGTGCTCACGCTGCAGATGGCCGACGGGCACCAGCTCGTCTCCGATGGGACGCCCGACGCGGACGTTCGGATCGAGTGCGACACCGCTACGCCTGGACCCTACCGCGTCGAGATCGGCGTGGGGCACAACGTGTTCGTCCCCGTCGCCGACGACGTGCGTGGCTCCGCGGCGATCGACCTCGATCACGCGGGCGTACGGGTCGGCCGCTTCGTGCGCGTATCGACCCGCGCGTCTGGCTCCTCCCTCGCGCTCGACGCGGTGCTCGTGCGAACACCCGTCGCCGCGCCCGCCGCACCGCCAATCGGTTTGTGACCGTCTAAGTCACACTGCCGAAGGGCATTGCTCGGCATCACAGAGGCCCAGTGCCCCTCGTGCGCAGCTCCGCATGCGCGCGCTCGGACTCCGACTTCCACCGCAGTGTGGAGGCCCAGGAGCGTCGGTGCCCGCCACATCATTCAGACGGAAGGAAGCCGTTCATGAACAGTATGACTTCACGCGCTCTGAGGGCGCGTCGACGTGTCGGTGCCGTGGCAGTCGCGGTCGGGCTGGTGGCAGCGCTCGCGAGCGGCTGCACGCAGACGGGCGACTCGTCGGCCGACGCGAGCCACTCGACGCACGCGATCCCGGCGCCCTTCACGCCCGCCAACGACCTGCAGTTCATCGACGGGATGGTCCCTCACCACGACATGGCGACCCGCATGGCCGATCACGCGCTCATGCACGGCGCGAGCGCCACGGTTCGCGCGATGGCCCAGCGCATGAAAGACATGCAAGGCCGGGAGATCGCGACGATGCGTACGGCGCGTCAGGCGCTCGCGGGCGCCGCCGAGTCGCCTCCGCACGACGACCCGCGCATGGCGGCGGACATGACCCGGCTGATGGCCGCGTCGGGCGCGGCGCTCGACGCGATGTTCCTGGAGCAGATGATCCCTCACCACGCGGGCGGTATCCAGATGGCCTATAGGGCCCTGCCCAACCTGCGGCGCCCCGAGCTGCGCGCCCTCGCGACGGGCATCGTCGACAGTCAGGCGCGGGAGATCGGCGAGATGCAGGCCATGCGTACGCCCAGCGGCAACTGACCCACGGCGCGGTGAAGCTCGGTGCGAGTCCTCATGCGAGGCGACGCGGAGCGTCCAAGCTTCGACGGTCGGAGCGGCGCACGAGAGCTCACCGTCGCTGCGCCGTCGCGTCCGGGTCGATGCCGTCGGCGCGCATGCGGGCGACGTCGGCGGCGCCAGGGACCGTCCCCGCGGGGTGCTGGTACCACCCGCGGGGGTCGGCTCGCCGCGGGTCGGCGCGCACCTTCAGCACGGTGAACATGCCGCCCATGTCGATGGGGGAGAAGGGCCCCTCGCTGGCGCGCATCGGCGCGCTGTTCTCGGGGGCGGGCATGTTCATCTCGGCCATCGAGCCCATGCCGTCGGCGCCCATGGTCATGTAGGAGGGCGCGATGCGCGACATGCGGGCGTCGAGCGCGGGGGTGCGAGCGCCGGTCATGTTGGGGAAGTTGTGGCCCATCTGGGTCATGACGTGGTGGGTCATGTGGCAGTGCATCGCCCAGTCCCCGGCCTCCTCGGGGACGAACTCGATGACGCGGGTCGCGCCCACGGGGACCAGCACCGTCGTGTCGGGGCGCTGCGCCGACGGGGGGACGAAGCCCCCGTCCGTCGCCGTGACGTGGAACGACACGC
>JBPOHC010000878.1:0-1532 GCA_052035985.1 Myxococcota bacterium
ATCAAGGTCAACGTCGGCGACACCCTCGTCGGCGTGATGACCCTGACGTCTCACACGGGCGCGGATTTCAACTACAACTGCGAGTTCCAGGGCATCGCGAACACGGGCCTGACGATCCAGAACGTCGAGGAGCTGACGTGGTGCATCGAGACCCTCGAGGCCTACGAGGTGAACCTCGCGACGGACTATCCCAACACGCTCAAGACCGAGATGCGCGGCATCGAGATCAAGGTCGGGAGCGCGGAGGCATCGCTTCGCTGGAGCGCGAACAACGCGGTGACCGACGTGGGACAGCACACGTCGGTGGTGAGCAACGCGTCGCCGGGCGGGCAGGTCGAACTCTGGTACCGCTATCTCGTCAAGGGCCCCTTCAGCGACCTGGTGACGCTCCCGAACGGGACGATCTACGTGATCTTCGGGAACCAGTACATTCGCTACTCGGACTCCAACGCGAGCACGCCTGACGCGGGGTATCCGAAGCCCATCGCGGGCAACTGGGGCAACCTCCCGCCCGAGTTCCTCACGGGCTTCGATTCGATCGCCACGCTGCCCAACGGCAAGACGTACATCACCCGCGGCGGACGCTACGTGCGTTACTCCGACGCCAACGCGAGCACCGTCGACCCCGGCTACCCGAAGCCCATCGCGGGCAACTGGGGCAACCTCCCGCCCGAGATCCTCACGGGCTTCGACGCCATGGGGACGCTGCCCAGCGGCAAGACGTACATCACCCGCGGCGGACGCTACGTGCGTTACTCCGACGCTAACGCGAGCGCCGTCGACCCCGGTTATCCGAAGCCCATTTCAGGCAACTGGGGCTGAGCCCCCGAGCGCCTCGCCCGCGACAACGCGTCGCCCACGTGAGCTCTCGCGGCGCTCCCGTGGGGCGAGCCGGCGTCACGCGGCGCGCCAACAGGCGGCGTGGCCTATCAGTCACAGCGCCCGTCGAGGTCCACGCGTTCGACTGGAAGACCGCCGCGGTGCCCGCGCCGAGGTAGCTCACGTCTTCGAGGCCGTCTGCGTCGAGGTCGCCGACGCTGATCCCGGTCTCGCCCGCGAGGAGGGGCGGTGCGCTTGAACGTGTTCGCGGCGAACGGCGCCGAATGCTGAGCTTGGACAGCCGCGCGGGTGTCGACGCGCATGGCGACGCACCTCGCCGCGCATCGAGCGTCTTCCGTCGGTTGGGGTCGTCTACGGCTGCGCGATGCAGTGACACGACGGCGTCGTCTCGCCTGCGCGCGTGGAGCACACCTGACCCGGTGCGCACGCAGCGCCAGCGCCGCAGCGGCAGGTCGAGGGGTCTGCGAAGTCCGTGCAGGCGTCCGCGCGGATGCATCCCGCCGGGGTCGACACGCAGGTCGCGAAGGCCGTGCCTCCGTCGAGCATTCCCGTCGCCCAGTTCTGACACGCGATGCGTCCGCGGCCGTCGCACTGTCCGCTCGGGGCCGGAGGCTCGGTCACCGTCGCGCAGCCGGTACCCGCGTCGGGCCGGATGCACATGCCGGCCGTGCAGAATGCGCCCGCGGGGCAGG
>JBPOHC010000004.1:0-41469 GCA_052035985.1 Myxococcota bacterium
GCAGCGCGGTGTTGTACGGCGACGCACAGCCCGTGCGTGTGATCGGCGCGAGCACCGCAGCGGTGGTCCAGCCCATCGCGGCGGCGACGCTGTCCATCGAGAACGAGTTCGAGGCGCCGCACCACACCGCGGCGCGACCGGGCACGGAGGTGGCGCGGAAGTACGAGATGGTGCTCGCGAGCTCGGGGTGAACGCCGAGGCTCTCGACGCTGCACCCGATGTCCGTGAGGAACGAGCCCGTCGCCGTGATGCTGTCGCCCACCTTCGAGAACACCGCGGCGCGGTTCCCCTGTGCGAGCCCGCTCGCATAGACCGCGCGGAGGCGGGCCTTCATCGACGCGTTGATCACGGGCACCACGACGCGCGTCACGGCGGCTTGAGACGTCTGGGTCACGTCCGGCGGCGCGCCGTAGCAGGCCACCGAGAGCGCCGCGCCGAGCGCGACCTTCAACATCCTTTGATTCATGGGGAGTCGCCTCCAACGAAGGGGCGGCGGCGCCGTCTCGCACACGCGCGACGCGCCGTCTCGCCCTCCGCCGTCGAGAGTCGTGTGTACGAGACCGCGAAGCGCGCGTCGGAGCGTCGTCCCCCCGCGAGGACGTCTCGTACGAGAGTCACCGGAGACACCTGCACGCCCGGCGCCAGCGCGCCCGGGGGTGCTCGCGGGTCGCTACTCGGCCGCGTGCGCGTCGACCGCGCGGGCCTTGGGCATTCGGATCTCGAGCACGCCGTCGGTGTATCGCACCACCGCCGCGTCGGTCTCGATCTGGGTGGGCAGGGTGATCTCGCGCGAGAACGCGCCGTAGGAGCGCTCGGAGTAGCGGGCGAAGCCGTCCTCGTCGTCCATGCGCGCGCCCGAGATGTAGAGCGTGAACGCGTCGCATGTGACGCTCAGGCGCCCGCGCCGGATGCCTGGCACCTCGACGCGCACCACGTACTCGGCCGCGGTCTCGCGCAGCTCGACGGGCACCGCGAAGGAGCCCTCATCGGGCATCGGCGCGTGGTCGATGTCTCGGCGCCGCTCGCGCGTGCGTCGCAGCTCGCTCAGCGCCTCGTCGAGGAGCTCCGTCGGTCTGCGGAGATCGATCGTGTTCATCATCGATAGCACCCTCCTCCGGCGCGAGGCGCCGCGCGCTCAGACCCCGTTGTGGGGCGTCGCCGCGGGCGGCCGCTGTCCGTCGTTGCCGAGGTTCCACTCGGTGCCGTCCGCGTCGTTGACGAGGGGTCGCGGGACGCCCCCGACGGCGTCGATGGCCTCGCGCGCCGAGGTCTCTACGCTGCGCGCCGCGCTCTCCGCGTCGCGCCGCGCGGACCTGAAGAGCCCCGCGATCGTCGCGCGCATCGCGGCGCCCGACCGCGGGGTGATGAGCAGCGCCACGCCCGCGCCGACCGTCGCGCCGGCGAGAAAGAACCCCGCGCTCGTCGCGACGCGGGCGATCACGCTCGGGCGGCGCTGGAGCCCCAGGAGACCGAGCATCCGTCGGCCCGGGGCGGCCTTGTCGAGCGAGGCGGCGATCGCGTCGAGCGTGACGTAGGTCTGCGCCGCGCTGCGCAGGGTCTGGAGGCCGCGCGCGCCGCTGTCGATCATCGACGACATCGACGAGAGGCCCTCGTCCCTCTTCTCGGCGAGCGTGTCGCGGCCGTGCTCGTAGGTGTCTTCGGCCTCGTCGAGCGCGTGGCGTGCGGCGTTGGCGATCTCGGTGGGGAGCTTCTGGATGTTCACGATGGACTCCGTGGTGTTGCGTTGCTTCGGTGGGAACACCTCCATCGAAGAGCAATTCGATGACCACGCCGCGCGCCGCCGCGGTCTCGCGCGTTGCGCCGCGACGGCGCCATAGGCCACCGTGACAACGCGCCACGCGCGAGGGCGAACGCCTCCCCGATGATGTCGTTAGCTCTGCTGTCCCAGATTGGTGTGGGACCGAAGGAACCGGCGGCCGTAAGGACGCCGGGGTGTTGCGCTGAGATCGCTCCCGGCGTCGTGACCGCCGGTTCTTTGGGGCGATTGTTCGCGTGCCCGGCACGTACGCCGCGTGCACAGGGGCAGTCGCGTTAGAGGTCTGAGTAGACGCCGACGTAGTGGGTGACGCGCGCGCGGTCGTCCTTCACGGCGCGGATGACCAGGCGCTCGGTGTACTCCTCGCCGCTCTTCTTGCGGTTCGAGATCTCGCCCTTCCAGACGCCCTCGGCCTCGATGCAGGCCCACATCGCGTCGAAGAAGCGTCGGTCGTGGCGGCCCGAGCGCAGCAGCCGCGGCGTCTGCCCGAGCACGTCGCCCTCGGTGTAGCCCGTGCGATCGCAGAAGCCCTGGTTCACGAGGAGGATCTGCGCGTCGACGTCGGTCACCACGACGCCCTCGGTGGCGCATTCGAACATCGCCGACGCCTGCCGGAGCCGCTCCTCGGCGGCCTTGCGCCCTGCGATGTCGGTCACCACCACGCGGAACTCCTGCGCCCCCTTCGCGCCCATCGCGCGGTTGGCGTCGAGCCTCGCCCAGAAGGGCCGCTGGCCGCGCCGGATGAGCTTGAGCTCGACGGACTGCGGCGCCCCCGTCGCCACGAGCCGCCTGCGGTGAAAGTAGTACGCGTCCTGATCGCCGGGGACGACGAAGCGGGCGAGGGGCTGCTGACCGAGCGCGTCGCGCGTCACGCCGAGGAGCTCCGCCGCGGTGAGGTTCCCCTCGGCGATGACGCCCTCTTCGGTCGTGGTGAGGTAGCCCACCGGCGCGAGGTCGTAGAGGTCGAAGTAGCGGGCGCGCGACACCTCGAGCTCGGCTTGCGTGCGGCGCAGCTCGTCGTTCTGCATCTCGAGCTCGATCTGGTGCACCTGGAGCTCGTGTACGAGCCGCTCCGTCGCCTCCGCCGACCGCGGCTCGACGGCCGTCATGAGCGCCGCAGGGACGCGCTGCACGATCGCCTCCGCGCGCTCTCGCAAGCGCGCCTCCGCCGACGCGGGCGCTTCGCCGTCGGTCCCGTCGTGAGGCTTCGGCGTGGTCATCTACCGGTGCTCCTTCTACGCGGGGTCGACGCGCGCGGCGCGCTCCCGCTCCGTGGTCACGATCGCGTAGGTCTCGCCGCGCTCGTTCTTCAGCGCCGTGGCCGTGAGCCACACCGAGACCACGCGGCCGTCTCGCGCGATGCGCTGCGCCTCGCACGGCGCGAGGGTCTCCGCGCGGCTCAGCCGCTCCGCCGCGGCGAGCGCCTCGGAGGCGAGCGACGCGGGGGTGACCTCTCGGATGTTCTTCGTCAGCGCCTCGTCCTCGCGCCAGCCGTACATCCGCACGGCCGCGGGGTTCCACGCGAGGATGCGCCCCGTCGCGTCGACCATCACGATCGCGTCGCTCGCATCGCGCACCACGGCCGCGAGGTGGCGCAGCGCGAGACCCTCTCTCGCGAGGGCCTGCGTGCGCTTGAGCTCCGTGATGTCGACGAAGGTGATCACCGCGCCTTCGATCACGTTCTCGACCGTGCGATACGGCCTGATCCGCAGCAGGAACCACCGCCCGGCGAGGGTCTGCACCTCGATCTCTCGGGGCACGAGGCTGTCGAGCACGGCGGTCACGTCGTCGACGAGGGTGCGGTACCCCACGAGGTTCGACACGATGTGCCCCACGGGGCGCCCCACGTCGGTGGCGATGAGGTTGATCACCTGCGTGACCGACGGCGTGAAGCGCTGAATCACGAGCCGGTGATCTACGAAGATCGTGCCGATGTCGGTGCTCGCGAGCAGGTTGCTCATGTCGTTGCCCGCGCGCGCGAGGTCCGCGAGCTTCGACTGGAGCTCGCTGTTCACCGTGGCGAGCTCCTCGTTCACCGATTGCAGCTCCTCCTTCGAGGTCTCGAGCTCCTCGTTGGCCGACTGAAGCTCCTCGTTGACCGACTGCATCTCCTCGTTGGCCGACTTGAGCTCCTCGTTCGAGGTCTCGAGCTCCTCGATGCTGCTGCGGAGGTACTCCTCCTTGGCGTGCAGCTCGCTCTGGAGCGCCGCGACGCGCGCGTCCGTGGTCGCCGCGGCGTCGGGGCTCGCGCTCGCCTCGTCGTCGGTGTGCCGCGTGACGGAGTCTTCGAGCACGGCCAAGAAGAGCCGCTGGTCGTCGACCGCAGCGGCGCCGGGCGCGACCGCGAGCACCGTGAGGTCGACGGTGGTGAAGGCCCCGTTGGTCTTCACCCGCAGCCCCGTGACCGACACCGGATCGCGCTGCGTCGACGCCTTGTGGAGCGAGCTCGTGAGCGCGGGTCTCAAGCCCTCGCGGGCCATCTTCAGCGCGTTCATGCTCGCCTCGCCCGGCGCGGGCTCGAGATATCGGCCCGTGCGCCCGTGGAGGTAGAGAATGTCGCCCCGCGCGGTGAGGAGCACCGCCGCCGCGGTGACGTGCTGGAGCAGCGCGCGCTCGGTGATCTCTCGCAGCGGCGCCTTGACCTCGCTCGCGGATCGCCCGTCGGCGCGCGGCGTGAACGCGGGCAGCGGGAGCACGAAGCCGCCCTTGTACGAGGGGTGCGCGGCGCGGAGCGTCTCGCGGTTCTGATAGAGCTTCGACTCGCGGTCGACGACGGTGAAGAGGTCCGCGAACTCGCCGACGCTCTCGGAGGTGCCGAGGAGCAGGTACCCCCCGGCGCAGAGCGCGTAGTGAAACAGCGGAATGAGCCGACGTTGAAGCTCGGCGCCGAGGTAGATCAGCAGGTTGCGGCAGCTTATGAGGTCGAGGCGAGAGAAGGGCGGGTCCTTGATGATGTCGTGCTCCGAGAAGACCAGCGTGTCGCGGAGGCCCTTCTGCACGCGGTACGACGCGCCGTCGGCGTCTTTGACGAAGAAGCGCGCGAGGCGCTCGGGGCTCACGTCGGCGGCGATGGCCGCGGGGTACGACCCGCCGCGCGCGACCTCGATCGCGTGGCCGTCGATGTCCGTGGCGAACATCTGCACCTTGAGGCTCTTCTTCTCCGCGTCGAGGCGCTCCTGAAAGAGCATCGCGATGGAGTACGCCTCCTCGCCCGTGGAGCAGCCCGGCACCCACACGCGCACCACCGAGCCGGGCTCCTTGCCCTCGACGATGCGCGCGATGACCTGCCCCGCGAGGGCTTCGAAGACCGCCGGGTCGCGAAAGAACTGTGTGACCCCGATGAGGAGGTCGCGAAAGAGCGCCGTCACCTCCGTCGGCGTCTGCTGGCAGAAGCGCGCGTACTCGTCGACGCGCGCGATCTGGTGCACCGCCATGCGCCGCTCGACGCGCCGCAGGATCGTGTTGCGCTTGTACTGCGAGAAGTCGTGCGAGGTGCGCGCGCGCAGCATCACGAAGAGCGAGAGCAGGGCCTCGTCGCTCGTCTCTCCGGGCGCCGTCGCCGCGAGCTTCGTCGCAGTGCGCGCGTGCCGCGCGAGCGCGATGAGCTGCGGCAGCATCGCGGAGGGCGGAAGCACGAAGTCGACGACGCCCGTGGCGATGGCCGCGCGGGGCATGCCGTCGTGCTCGGCGGAGTCGGGCGACTGCGCGAAGACCACGCCGCCCTCGGCCTTGATCGCGCGGACCCCGATGGCGCCGTCGCTGCCCGTGCCCGAGAGGACGATGCCCACGGCGCGCGCTCTCTGGTCTTCGGCGAGCGAGCGGAAGAACGAGTCGATGGGGAGCCGCTGCCCCCGCGGCGCCGAGGGCTCTTCGAGGTGAAGCGCGCCCGCGCGGAGGGCCAGGTCGCGGTTCGGCGGGATGATGTACGCGCAGTTCGGCTCGACGACGACGCCGTCTTCGACCTCGAAGACGCGCAAACGGGTGCGGCGACCGAGGAGGTCCGAGAGGATGCTCTTGTGGTCGGGCGCGAGGTGCTGCACGAGCACGAAGGCCATGTCGGGGTCCCCGTCGGGCATCCCCGAGAGGAACTCTTCGAAGGCCCCGAGGCCCCCCGCCGACGCGCCGATCCCGACGATCGGAAAGCCGTCTGCAATGGTCGCCGACTGCGCCTCCCCGGGTGCGCCGCGAGGCGTCTCCAGAGGGTCCTCTGCACCGTTCACGAAGCGCTCCGATTCTCCCGCGAGGGGCGCCACCCTACCACTACTGTCCCTGATTGATGTGGGTGGAGCACCGAAGGAACCGGCGGCCGTAAGGACGCCGGGGTGTCGCGCTGAGATCGCTCCCGGCGTCGTTACCGCCGCCGGTCCTTTACGTTGATCGCGGCTCAGAACAAACCGGCAGCCGTCAGGACGCCGGGGCGGCGCGCTGAGATCGCTCCCGGCGTCGTTACCGCCGCCGGTCTTTGGAGTCGATCGTGGCTCAAGGAACCGGCGGCCGTCAGGACGCCGGGGTGTCGCGCTGAGATCGCTCCCGGCGTCGTTACCGCCGCCGGTCCTTTACGTTGATCGCGGCTCACAACAAACCGGCGGCCGTGAGTGTTCGCGTGCCCGGCGCGTACCCCGCTCGCTCTGGGACAGTCGTGTTACGCCCGTTGTCTCGGAGAAATCCATCGCCGACGGCGACGCTTCACCTCCACAAGACGGAGGACTAGTCTCCGCCGCACCATGAGCGAAGGCTTCGACGTCAAGGTCAACGGTCGCGTGGTTCGGGTCGAGGGCGCCTCGACGCACCTCTCCCTCCTCGGCTGGCTCCGCGCACAGGGACTCACCGCCACCAAGGAGGGCTGCGCCGAGGGCGACTGCGGCGCGTGCACCGTCGCCATCCTCGAAGACGACGGCCGCGGCGCCCGCACCTGGAGGGCCATCAACGCCTGCATCACCCTCCTCCCGATGGTCGCGGGCCGCGAGGTCGTCACCGCCGAGGGGATCGCCGAGGGCGGCGTCCACCCCGTGCAGCGCGCCATGGTCGACCGCTACGGCTCGCAGTGCGGCTACTGCACCCCGGGCTTCGTGATGTCGAGGTTCGAGTCGTACGACCGCGACGACCTCGACGGCCGACCGGCCCTGGCCGATCAGCTCTGCGGCAACCTCTGCCGCTGCACCGGGTACCGACCCATCCGCGAGGCCGCCATCGACGCGCTCGAGCACCGCGCCGCCTGCGTGCAAGATGGTTCGTATGCGAACGATCGCTTCAGGCTCCCGCTCTCGGAGCCGAACAAGCAGCTCACGGACCTCGATTATTCGCGCGCGAACGAGCGCTTCGTGGCGCCCACCACGCTCGACACGCTCTGCGCCCTCAAGTGGGCCAACCCCGAGGCGGTCTTCATCGCCGGGGCCACCGAGATCGCCGTCGAGGTGAACAAGAAGTTCAAGGAGTTCCCCATGCTCGTGAGCACGCAGAGCGTGCCCGAGCTGCACCGCGTCGAGCGCTCCGCCACGCACTGGACCGTCGGCGGAGGCGCCACCCTCACGGCCCTCGAAGAGGCCCTCGGCGAAGACCTCCCGGGCCTCGTGAAGATGCTCAAGGTCTTCGCCTCGCGACAGATCCGCAACCGCGCCACGCTCGCGGGCAACCTCGTCACGGCCTCGCCCATCGGCGACATGGCCCCCGTGATGCTCGCCCTCGACGCCGAGGTGGTGCTCCGCTCGGTCTCGGGCTCGCGCGTCGTCCCCATCCGCGATTTCTTTCTCTCGTACCGCAAGACCGCGATGCGCCCCGACGAGCTCGTCGAGGCCGTTCGCTTCGCCCACGGACCGAGCGACCCGTCGCTCACCCGCCGCTTCGACACCTTCAAGGTCTCGAAGCGCCGCGAGCTCGACATCAGCATCGTGGCCGCGGCCTTCTGCGTCGACCTCGACGCTTCGAACGTCGTCCGCCACGCGCGCCTCGCGTACGGAGGCGTCGCCGCAACGCCCGCCCGCGCCCTCGCCGCCGAGGCCGAGCTCCTCGGTCGCCCGTGGACGCGCGAGACCGTCGCCGCGGTGCTCCCCACCCTCGAAACGTCGTTCTCGCCCATCGCCGACGCGCGCAGCGGCGTGGCGTATCGCAAGGGCCTCACCGCGAGCCTCTTCGAGAAGTTCTTCGACGGCGCGCAGACGCTCGGGCAAGACCTCCCCCTCGACTTCACCGTGCACGACCGCGAGGCCGACGCCGACCCGTCGCGCGCCCTCCGCCACGAGAGCGCCACGGGCCACGCGACGGGCGCCGCGCGCTACGTCGAAGATCAGGTCATCGCGCGCCCGATGCTCGAGCTCTGGCCCGTGATGTCTCCGCACGCGCACGCCCGCATCCTGCGTCGCGACGCCACGAAGGCCCGCGCGGTGCCCGGCGTGGCCGCGGTGCTCTTCGCGAGCGACATCCCCGGCGACAACGACGTGGGCGCCGTGCGTCACGACGAGACGCTGCTCGCCGCCGACGAGGCGCTCTTTCACGGACACATGGTCGCCGTGGTGGTGGCCGATTCGTACGAGATCGCGCGCAAGGCGGCGGCGCTCGTCGAGGTCGAGTACGAGCCGCTGCCCGCCGTGCTCGGACTCGACGCGGCCATCGCGGCAGACAGCTTTCACACCGCGGGACACCGCATTCGAAGGGGCGACCCCGAGGCCGCCATCGACGCCGCGCCGCGCTCGCTCTCAGGCGCGATCACCCTCGGCGGACAGGAGCACTTCTACCTCGAGACCCATGCGGCGTGGGCCGAGCTCAACGACGACGACACGGTGCACGTCTCGTCGTCGACGCAGCACCCGAGCGAGGTGCAGGCCGTCGTCTCGCACGTGCTCGGGCTCGCGCGAAACCGCGTCGTCGTCGAGTCGCCCCGCATGGGCGGCGGCTTCGGCGGCAAGGAGACGCAGGGGAACACCTGGGCCTCGCTCGTCGCGCTCGCGGCCTTCAAGACCCGTCGGCCCGTGCGCGTGATGCTCGACCGCGACCTCGACATGCAGCTCACGGGCAAGCGGCACCCGACGCGCGCCGACTGGCGCGTGGGCTTCGACACCGACGGTCACATCCGCGGCGTCACGGTGCAGATCGTCACCGACGGCGGCTGGGCCCTCGACCTCTCGGAGTCGATCAACGACCGCGCCCTCTTTCACCTCGACAACGCGTACTACCTCCCCGCGGTCGACTTCTTCGGGCGCGTGGCGAAGACCAACACCGTGTCGCACACGGCCTTCCGCGGCTTCGGCGGGCCGCAGGGCGTCGTCGTGATCGAAGAGGTCATCGACCGCGTCGCGCGCGCCTGCGGCCTGCGCCCCGAGGTCGTTCGCGAGCGGAACTTCTACCGCGGCGAGGGCGAGACCAACACCACGCACTACGGCCAGCACATCGACGACAGCCGCATCGGGCTCGTGTGGCTCGGCGTGCGTTCGGCTTCGAACTACGACGAGCGCCGCGAGGCCGTCGACCGCTGGAACGCCGAGCACCCCAGGGTCAAGCGCGGCCTCGCCATCACGCCGGTGAAGTTCGGCATCTCGTTCACGGCGTCGTTCCTCAACCAGGCGGGCTCCTACGTGGTGATGTACCGCGACGGCTCGGTGCAGGTGAACCACGGCGGAACCGAGATGGGCCAGGGGCTCCACACCAAGCTCCAGGGCGTCGCGATGCGCGAGCTCGGGCTCACGGCCGACCGCGTCAGGGTGATGAAGACCCAGACCGACAAGGTGCCCAACACCTCGGCCACGGCGGCCTCCGCGGGCGCCGACCTCAACGGCGCCGCCGTGCGTGACGCGTGCACCCAGATCCGCGATCGGCTCGTCGAGGTGGCCGCGAGGTCGTTCGGTTGCGAACCTTCGTCAATCAGCGTCGATGAAGGGGTCTTCCGCGGACCGTCGCCCGAAATGTTCGCCTCCGTAGCATCGGTCGCAGAGAGCGCCTACATGCAGCAGGTCTCGCTCGCCGCGTCGGGCTTCTACCGCACTCCCGGCGTGCGCTACGACCGCGTCTCGGGGCGGGGAAAGCCCTTCCACTACTTCGCCTTCGGCGCTGCGGTGACCGAGGTCGAGCTCGACGGGTACACGGGCATGAAGCGCGTCGTGCGCGTCGACATCGTGCATGACGTCGGCGACTCGCTGAACCCCAACATCGACCGGGGACAGATCGAGGGAGCCTTCGTGCAGGGCCTCGGCTGGCTCACCGGAGAAGAGCTGCGCTGGGACGACAAGGGCCGTCTTCTCACGCACTCGGCGAGCACCTATCAGATCCCCGCGATCAGCGACGCGCCGATGGACCTCCGCGTGACGCTCCTGCCCGACGCCGCGCAGGCCAACACCATCCACGGCAGCAAGGCCGTGGGCGAGCCGCCGCTCATGCTCGCGGTCTCTGCGCGCGAGGCGCTGCGTGACGCCGTGGCGGCGTTCCGCGGAGGACACACCTTCGTCGACCTCCCGGCGCCCGCCACGCACGAGGCGCTCTACCTCGCGGTGCACGCGAGCGGGCCCGCGACGTGAGCGACGCGGGCGATCTCCCCTGGCGCCAGAGGCCCTATCGACGCGAGGGGAGCGCGCTGAGCTTTCCTCGCGACGAGGGCTGGCACCGGCTCTTCGACGGCCCCGACGGGCGACGCCTCACCAACCCTTCGATGGCCGAGATGGAGTGGGTGTACCTCAACGCCCACGTCGAGGAGCGCGGCGGTCGCGGCCGTCGCTTCGTCGTGTTCGCGGCGTACTTCACGCAGTGGCTGCGCTTTCTCGTGGTGCGCGCGTGGGACCGCGAAGACCGCTACCTCGGCGCGTGGACGGGCACCGCATTCGGGCGCCTCCACGCGAGGGAAGACCGCTTCGACGTGGCCTTCACGCACGACGGCGGCGTCGACACGTGGGTGGGCGGCGAGGGCTTCGATTCGAAGCTCGACGCGACCGACGACGCGGGACGCTTCGCCGTGTCGCTCTCGATCACGAACACGCGCGAGCCCTACGAGTGCGGCGGCGCGGGCTTTCTCCCCTTCGCGCGCAGCGGGTGGTTCTACTACTGGTCGCTCACGCGCCTCGCGGTGACGGGCGCGCTCACGCTCACCGACGCGAACGGAACGAGCGAGCGCGTCGAGGTCGACGGACGCGGATGGTTCGACCATCAGTGGGGCGACTTCAGGGTCACGCCGTTCCGCGTTCCGGGCTTCGAAGAGTACGAGTGGATCAGCGTGCAGCTCGACTCGGGCGAAGACCTGATGATCACCACCGTGTGGGATCGTCACGGCGAAACCCCGAGCCTCGAAGCCTTCGGCGGCGTCGGGCTCGTTCGCGGCGACGACGAATGGCGACGCGTCATCGGACCTGCGTACGTGCGACGCACGCGCTTCTGGCGCTCCATCGAGCAGCAGGCCGTGTACGCGGCGCAGTGGCGGGTGAGGGTGGCCGCCTGGGACCTCGACCTCACCATCACCCCGCGCCACGACGACCAGCTCACGCCCATCTTCGACGACACCGCGAAGGGCCTCGGACGCGCCGCGCTGCGTGGCCTCTTCGGCCCCGCGCTCAACCTCCTGGGGGCCTTCTGGGAAGGCTCCTGCCGCGTCGAGGGGACCTTCGAAGGACGCCCCGTGAAGGGCTTCGCCTTCGCCGAACTCGTGAAGCGCTACCCCTCGCCGAAGGTGACCCTGCGCGTGGCGCGCGAAGAGATCGGCTTCACCGTGCTCGCGTGGCGCGTCGAGGGGTGGGACCCCGAGTGTCCGCTGCGTTACCGCGTGATGGTCGAGTCGCCCGACGGACGCGTGCTGTGGGTGAAGGCCGGGCTCGACGTGGCCGTGTGCGTGCTCGATGACCCGAAGATCCCGCGCGGAGCGGACCTCGTCGTGCGGGTCGTCGCGGCCAGCGATGACGGCGTGGTGCGCGGCGAGACCACGGAGGCGATCGTCCTGCGATGAAGACGAAGGTGCTGATTCTGGGCGGCGGAATCGCGGGCCTCTCGACGGCCCTGGGGCTCCTCGACGACGGCGGCGCGGAGCGCTTCGAGGTCACCGTGCTCTGCATGGAGCACCGACTCGGCGGCAAGGCCGCGAGCTGGCGGCTCTCGGGAGACCGCCTCATGGAGACGGGCTTCCACTCGCTCTTCGGGTACTACACGCACATCCCCGCGTTGCTGGAGCGAGCGGGCAGGAGCGTGAAGGACCCGCGCTGGTTCACTTCGAACCGCGGCGCGCATCGCATGTACGACCAGGGCGCGCGGGCGCTCAACCTCCTGCGCGTGCCGAAGCACCTCTTCGACGTCGGCGCGGTGCTCGCCTCCGACGCCCCGTTCTACAAGGGAATGACCGTCTCGCAGCGCGTGCGGGCGGGCCTGTGGTTCGCGCGCTTCGGCCTGACCCTGCTCACGTCGAACCCGACGCCCGAGCTCGACGCGTACGGCTTCACCGCGTGGTGCGTCGCGCACGGGCTCGACCTCGACCTCACCGCGTCGGGGTGGTTCAAGTACATCTTCGACCTCACCTACAACTATCCGCACGAGGGCTCGGCCTACGTCGGGGTGAAGGGCTTTCGCGACCTCATCGGCTACGCCAACGCCGACGTGCTCTATTTCAACGGGGGCATGAGCGAGGTGCTCATCGCGCCGCTCGCGTCGCACCTCGTACGCCTCGGCGGCAAGGTGCGCTTCTGCACCAAGGCCACGCGCCTCACGCTCGACCCCGCGAAGCGCCGGGTGAGCGAGGTCGCCGTCACCGCGATGTGCGACTACGACGCGATTCCGGGCGTCGATGACAGGGTGGCGCCGAAGATCGTTCGGGGGGCGAACCATCCCCTCGACGACGAGGGATACCCCCTCGGAGACCCTTCAACCATGGAGGGCGCGATCGAGTCGGTGCTTCGTTCGGGTACGGACTATGACGTCGTCGTGAGCGCGCTCCCGCTCGACAGCTTGCGGTCGCTCTTGATGACCACGCCCGACACGCGCGCGGTGCTCGACCACCCGACGCTCTCGGGGCTGTGGAAGCTCCGCTCCGTCGCGTCGATCTCGCTGCGCATGTGGCTGCCCGAGCGGGTGATTCCGCGCGACGTCGACACGGTGGTGCTCGGCACGCCGCAGCCGACGGCCACGGTGATCGACTACGCCAACCGCATCACCGCGCTCTCCGACGGCGGAAGCGTCGTCGAGCTGCTCGGTCAGGAGGGCCTCGACGGCGCGCTCTCCGACGACGAGCTCTCACGGCGCATCGTGCGGAGCTTCGCGGACCTCCCCTTCGTCGACCGCGGGCGCTTCGACCCCGACGCGGTGCTGTCTCAAGCGAAGGGGTGCAGCTTCAAGTTCCGCCGCAACACGGCCCACCACATGCGTTACGCGCTGCTGGAGCCCGGTCACTGGGCGCACCTCCCCGGCAACACGCTCGACGGCTACGACGACCTCGCCATCGCGGGCGACTGGATCCGCAGCACGCAGCCGACGATCAGCACCGAAGCCGCGGCCCGAAGCGGCGCCGACGCGGCGAAGGTCGTACGTAACCGAACGAAGTAGGTTCAGGGCACCGACGCGCGGATGAGGTCGGCCGCGCGGCACTCGGCCCAGAAGCGGTCGTCGTCTCCCTCGCACGGTGATTGGCCGAGAAAGCCGACGTGACCGCCGCCCTCGGTGAGGATGAAGCGCACGTAGGCCGAGGCCACGCGCTGCGCGTCGATCACCGGGCCGATGGGCACCAGCGGGTCGTCGGCGGCGTGGATGATCGCCGTGGGAACGGCCGCGTGCGGGAGCACCGTCGATGCGCTCGATCGCTCGTAGTAGTCGTTCGCGTCGCGAAAGCCGTGGAGCGGCGCGATCACGGCCTCGTCGAAGTGTCGGATCGTGCGGACGCCTCGCACGCGATCGCGCGTGAAGCCCGCGGGCATCATGTGGGTGAGGCGCTCGTAGCGGCGACGGAGCTTCGCCACGATGAACCAGCGGTACACCGAGGCCGACACGCGCTCCGCGAAGGCCGAGCAGCGCACGAGGTCGATGGGCGGGCTGATCGCCACGGCCATGCGCATGGCTGGAGGCGGAGACGATCCCCACTCGCCGACGGCGCGCAGGAGGATCTGTCCGCCGAGCGAGAAGCCCACCATCGCGACCTTGTCGTAGCGAGCGAGCGCGAAGTCGACGGCGGCGCGGAGGTCGTCGGTGAGGCCCGAGTGCACGATGCCCGAGGCGGTCTCCGTCGATTCGCCCGCGCCGCGGAGATTGAGGCGCAGCGTGTCGAAGCCCTTGCGCTGGAGCTTGCGCGCCATGCGCAGCACGAAGGACTCGGCGGAGGTTCCGTTGATGCCGTGGAGCACGAGGGCCACGCCGCGCGCGCCGGGCTGCGTGTCGAGGCGACCGACGAGATGGCCCCCGTCGACGGGGATCTCGATGCGCTCTCCAGGGGCCGCGTCGGGGGGGCGTACGAAGGGGAGCGCGACGGTCTGGAGGTGACCGTTGGAGAGGGCGCGGTGCGGGACGAAGGGAGGCACCGGGAGCTCGTGGAGCCACCGGAGGTGATCGGGGATCGCGCGGTCCGAGCTCAGTGCCATGCCGCGGCGGCGCGGGGCGCGTTGCCCGTGCGGTCGTGCTCGTCGAGGATCGCGCGCGCTTTCTCGAGGCAGCCCATGCAGGCGTAGAACTCGCTGCCGTGGGCGCAGCGGATCGACATCCAGAGGTTGCTCTTGAGCCCCTTGGCGGCGCGGTCGCGGGCCTCTCCCGCGGTGTCGAGGTGCTTGCCGCACGCGACGCAGTGGAGGTGCGAGCCCGCGGGGACCGAGGGAGAGAGGGGGATCTCGGCGTTGGGGTCGTAGGGGTCGCCGGCGGGGCGGGCGACGGTTGCGGGGCGCGGGGGCTGGAGCGCCTTGCGCTCCTTCTTGGTGAGTCGAGGCTGTCGCTTCATGGGGACCGCGGAGACTATACAGAAGCGCGCGCTTTGGGAATCGTCGTGCGCGACCGGCGCCCCGCGCGCTACACCTGCGACCTCGACCGATGCGAGACCCCCGGCAACGACACGACCCCGAGCACGTGTGGGAGGTGCAGGACCTCCGCGTGCGGCGCTACCGCCGCGAGCGCTTCGATCGGATCCGTTACGCCCGCAAGGTGCTCGACGCGCTGAGCCCCGTGCACGTCGACGTGACCCTCTGTGAGGGCTACCGCGACCTGCGCATCGAGAAGGGGCGCGCGTGGCTGCGTCCGCCGGGCTTTCAGTGGGCGCTGGTGGCGATTCCGCCCGAGGCGACGCGCGAGGAGATCGCGCTGGCGCTGCTCGATCTGTCGGGCTTTCCGAGCGGCGCCTTCGCGCTCGAGACCCTGCTCTCGCTCGATGACGGAGACTGATCTCGACGATTCTCCCGCGGCGCGAAGGGCGCTACGCTCCGCCCCGTCATGAGCGACCTCCCCGTCTCCCAGTACATGTCCTCTCCCGTTCGCACCATCCGTGACGACGCGCCGCTCGGCGACGCGCACCACATCCTGCGCGAGTACACCCTCTCGTCGCTCGCGGTGCTCGACGCTTCGAAGCGCCTCGTCGGCGTGGTGTCTCGCACCGACCTCCTGCGCGTGGGCCGCGTCGAAGAGGGCGCGCGTCGGGGCCACATGCTGCTCTCGCTCCCCGCTCAGCCCGTGCGCGACGTGATGACCGTCGGCGCCGTCACCGTGCGCACCGACGCCACCGCGCGCGCCGCCGCCGAAGCGCTGGTGCACCGTCACATCCACCGCGTCTACGTGGTCGACAACCACGGCGCGCTCGCGGGCGTCTTCAGCACCCGCGACGCCATGGACGTCGTCCGCGAGCGCCACGTCGCCGCGCCCCTCTCGGACTTCATGTCGACGCCGGTGCTCACCATCGCGACCACCGACACCGTCGCCAACGCGACCGACAAGCTCCGCGACGCGCACGTCGCGGGCCTCGTGGTGCTCGACGAGGAGGAGTCTCCCGTGGGCGTCTTCACGCAGGTCGAGGCGCTCCAGAGCCGCGACGACGAGGGCGGAACGCCCGTCGAAGACCGCATGAGCTACGCGATCCTCTGCCTGCCCCTCCGCACCACGATGGCCCGCGCCGCCGCCAACGCCTCGGCCACGCGCGCCCGTCGCGTCATCGCCGTCGAGGGCCGCCGCGTGTGGGGCGTGCTCACGGGCATCGACTTCGCGCGCGCCGTCGTCGCGGGCTGAACCCCCCTCTCTCGCAACCGGCTCACCGATACGGCGCGGCCTCGCTGCGCCCCTGGAGCTTGCGGCCCGCGCGCGCCATCACATCGAGGAGCGCGTCGATCGCGGCTCCGTCGGCGGGCGCCTCCCTGAGCGCGCAACGCACCGTCGACGCGGTCGTCACCACCTCGACGTCTGCGCGATGCGCCGCGAGGAGCGCGCGCGACTCTGCGGCGAGCGCGGGCGTCGGCTCTGCGCCGAGGGGAGGGTCGAGGTGCAGCACAGCGAAGGTCTCGACGAGCTGACCGTCGTCGCTGAAGACGCACCCGAGGTCGAAGCGGTCGACGCCGTAGCGCGCGCCGATCACCGCGCAGTCACCGGGCGACCAGCGGGCCTGCGAGCGCGTCGCAAAGGATTTCCACGCCTCGGCGAAGGGCGTCGTGGGCGCGGGGCAGGGGAGCGACTCGATGGCCCGCGCGAGCTGCCTCGCGAGCTGCGCGGAGCCGCGCGCGAAGGCTTCGACCGCCGACGGCTCTGAGAGCGCGCCCGACACCGAGACCGTCGCGCCCTCGTCGTCGATGCGAAGCTCTCCGTCGGCGGGAACGCACGCGCGCACCCCCGCGTCGAGGAGCGCGCGCACCTGCCCGGCGAAGCGTCCGCGGACGCGGAGGCGGTCGTCGAAGGCGCGGTCGCCCACGTCGATCTCGCGCTCGGTGAAGCGGTCGTTCCAGCGTGAAGGGCCTACAGACAAGCCCATTCCGAGCGAGGTCCAGCGGAGCGTCGCGGTGGTGAAGAGGCCGTCTCGCACGCGCTGCTCGACGGCGATCGAGAGCCTCACGGCGCCCTCCTCTCCGCGGATCACGTCGGCGTCGGGGTCGTACGTGAGCCCCGCGCGCGTCGCCGCGGGACCCCAGAGCTGTCGCCGCCGCGCGCGTCCCACCGACGGGGGCTGAGGCCGCAGCTCGACGGGCGGAAGCGAGCCCACGGGGAGCAGCATCACCGGGATCGCGAGGAGCGTTGAGCTGCTCCATCCGCCCTCGACGCCGATCTCGAGCGACCACCCGACCTCGATCATCGCCGAGCGCATCGTCACCGGGAGGCTCCGCGGGAGCGAGAGCCCGAAGGGGATCGCCTCGCCTTCGAAAGCCTCGCCCTCATGGATCACGAACTCATAGCGACCCTGCACCCAGTCGTTGCGGTACGGCCCGCTGCGCTGCGTCTCGGAGAGCACCAGGGCGGCCGTCACGCGCTCCACCGTCGACGCGCGCACGTTCGAAAACGACACGCTCCCTCGCACCACGCCGCCCGGCTCGAGCAGCGTCGAGTCGAGCGAGCACTCGGCGTAGAGGCTCTTGCCCCGCGGGCCCTCGCGGCTCGTCGCGAAGAGCCCCGGACGCGCGCCCACGCCCGCGACGGGGCCCTGCGCGACGTCGATCACGTAGCGCCCCACGCGGTCGGGCCACCACGGGATGTCGACGCGCGCCTCGAGCACGTACGCGATGCGCGACCGGTCGCTCTCGTACGAGGGCGGCGCCGACGGGGGCAGCGCGAACGCGGCGTTGTAGCGGTGTTCCCCGGGGGTGAGCACGGTGGCATCATGCCGGGCCATCAGAGACAGATGCTCCTTCGTGAACGAGGCACCGCCGCGACCCTCGGGGATCGTCACCCGCTCTTCGCCGCGCAGGGTGAAGGTCACCGCGTTCACCGGCGTCTCGCTCGACGCCTTGAGCACCGCCGAGACCTGGAGCGTGTCCCCGGGCTTCGCGGGCGACGGGGCGATGTAGACCTTCAGCGCTGGCCTGCTGCGCACGCGCGCGACGCTATCACACGAGCTCCTCTGCGATGATCGAACGCGGCCGCTTCGCACCGACCCCATCGGGCGCGCTCCACATCGGCAGCGCCCGCACCGCCGTCGCCTCCGCCCTCGCCGCGTGGAGCGCTGGGGGACGTTGGTGCCTCCGCGTCGAAGACCTCGACGTCACGCGCACGGTCAGGGGCGCCGTCGAGGCCATGCTCGAAGACCTCCGCTGGCTCGGGCTCCAATGGGACGAAGGCCCCGGCGCAGAAGAGCCTCACGCGCCCTATCGCCAGAGCGAGCGCGGGGAACTCTATCGCGAGGCCCTCTCGATGCTCCGACGCGCGGGGAGGGTGTATCCGTGCGCGTGCAGCCGCCGCGAGGTCGAGGGCGCCTCGACGGCCCCGCACGGGGCGGAGCCCGTGTATCCAGGCACCTGCGCGGCGCGAGACCCCGACGAGGTGATCGCCGCGGCGCGCTCGAAGGCGAGGCAGGTCTCGTGGCGCTTTCGCGTCGACCGGCATCGCTCCGTGGTGACCGTGCGCGACGAGGTGGTGGGAGACTTCACCCAGGACGTGGCGCGCGACGTCGGTGATTTCGTGGTGTTTCGCGCCGATGGCGTGGCCGCGTATCAGCTCGCGGTCGTGGTTGATGACATCGCGCAGGAGGTCACCGAGGTCGTGCGAGGCGACGACCTCCTCGCGAGCGCGCCGCGGCAGTCGTTGCTCTACGACGCGCTCGGCGCGAGGGCTCCGCGGTGGGCGCACGTCCCGCTGGTGCTCGGCGTCGATGGCGAGCGCCTCGCGAAGCGTCACGGCGCGATGGGCGTGCGAGAGCTCAGGGCGAGGGGGCACGACGCGAAGACCGTGACGCGCGCGATCCTCTCGACGCTCGGGGTTGAAGAGCCCGGTGAGGTCTCGCTCCGAGCGATCGCCGCGCGGTGGGACCTTTCGAAGATCCCCAGGAGCTCTCCGCGCTGGAGCGTCGCCCACGAACGCTTCGAAGCGAGTTGACCGAAAACTCCGACGGGATTACCCAGCGGGGCGCGCGATGAACGAGCGGCTGCCACGTCCGTCGATCCCTTCGGCGCCTCCCGATGCGCCCGCGGAGGTCGTTCGAATCCTCCTCGAGGTGACCACGGCGCTCACGTCGCTGCTCGACGTCGACCAGGTGCTCGGCGAGATGCTCGCTCGCTCGGTGCGCCTCGCGACGGCCACCGCGGGGACGATCATCCTCGTCGACGCGAAGGGCCGCGCGCAGCGCAAGATCGCGGTGCGCAACGACAAGCCCTACGAGGTCGACGAGCGCGCCCTCTCGCGCGTGCTCGAAGGGGGCCTCGCGCGGTGGGTCTTCGAGTCGGGCGTGCCCGCGAGGGTCGACGACACGCACGACGACCCGCGGTGGCTGCGCATCGACAACAACGGCCAGAGCTCGCGCTCCGCGGTGTGCCTCCCCGTGTGGCGGCGCAAGCGGATCCTCGGGATCCTCACGCTCACGCACTCGCGCCCCAGGCACTTCGACGACGACCAGCTCGAGCTCCTCGAGGCCATCGCGGGGCAGGCGGGCATCGCCATCGAGAACGCGCAGCTCTTCGGCGAGGTGCAGCGCCTCGCGACCACCGACTCGCTCACGGAGCTGCCGAACCGCAGGCACTTCATCGATCGCGCCGAGGCGGCCTTCGCGTCGCCCGTGCGACCCGTCGCGGCCGTGATGATCGACGTCGATCACTTCAAGTCGGTCAACGACGCGCTCGGGCACCTCGCGGGCGACGCCGTGCTCGTCGAGGTCGCGCGGCGGGTGCTCGCGGCCACGGGCGGCGCGGGTACGCTCGGACGCTTCGGCGGCGAGGAGTTCGCGCTGATACTCCCCGGGATGGAGCTCACCGACGCCGTCGCGATGGCCGAGAAGATCAGGGCCGCGGTGGCCGCCTCGCCCGTGGTGAGCGCCGAGGGAGACCTCGCGATGACCGTGAGCATCGGCGTCGCGGCGTCGGAGGGCGACGGCGGGCTCAACGAGCTCCTCAAGCGCGCCGACGATCTGCTCTATGAGGCCAAGCACGGCGGACGAGACCGCGTGCGCTGGTGAGATTTCAGGGCGACGATCCGCCCGCGTCGTGACCGTCGCCGAGGAGCCGTTCGAAGTGCGTGAGCAGCGCGTCGACGCGGGCGTCGGAGGTTCCATCGGCCGACGCGAGGCGACGTGCGGCGGAGAGGAACCCTCGCGCCACCTCGGCGGGCGGTGACGTGGCGGACTGACGGAAGGGCGTCGAGCCCACGCCGCGAACGAGCTCCAGCGCCCGCGAGGCGTCGTGGTCTTCAGACATGAGCTCCACCTCGTCGAGCACGAAGCCGTGGTGGTCTGCGACGGCGCGGAGCACCGCGAGCTCGGCGCCCGTGAGCACGCCGTCGGCGCGCCCGAGGGCCACGAGCGCGCCCATGAACGCCTGGGCCTGCGAGTCGCTCACGCGGAGCTTCGGCTCGCCCGCGAGGCTCACCGGGGCCGCGTCGTCGCTCGGGTCGCGGCCGGCGCGGCGCGGGTCGCTCGCGCGCAGGCGGAGGGTCGCGGCTGCGGTCCCGCTCACGACGGCGACACCGAGGAGGATGAAGAACGCGACGATCGACATGACTCGGGGCCGCAGCATGGGCCACGGCCGCGCCGAGGTCGACGGCGACGGCGGTCGAAATCGCAGCGACGCTCCTTGTCCCGCATCGGGGCGGCCTCTATCCGCAGCGTCATCCCGTCACGAAGGTGGATCCTCGCATGTTCGATCAAGCCCTCGGCGTCGCGCGCTCGCTCACGCGCTCGCTCCGCCCCACGCAGTCAGACCCGAAGGCCCCGCCGATGCCCGAGGGAGAGCCCCTGCTCGGTCACTCTCGCGTGCTCGCGGACCGCTTCCTCGAGACCTTTCCGCGGTGGGCGGCGGAGTACGGCGACGCGGTGTCGCTGCGCGTGCCGGGCATCGATTTCGTCGCGGTGTTCTCGCCCGACGGCGTGCGCCACGTGCTCCAGACCAACGCGAAGAACTACTCGAAGGCCACGCGCGGCTACGACAAGATGCGCCTCTTTCTCGGCAACGGACTGGTCACCTCGGAGGGTGACTTCTGGAAGCGCCAGCGGCGCATCGCCGCCCCCGCGTTTCATCGCCAGCGCATCGAGGGCTTCGCCGACTCGATGGTGCGCGCCACGGCCGACATGCTCGACCGCTGGTCCGCGATGCCCACGACGGTCCCCTTCGACGTCGACCGCGCGATGATGTCCCTCACCATGCGCATCGCGAGCGAGACGCTCCTCGGCAAGGACCTCTCGGGCGAGGCCGACGCCGTGGGCGAGGCGCTCACCTTTCTCACGTACAACACCAACCAGCGCATCGTGCGGCTCGTCGACGTGCCGCTCTCGCTCCCGACGCCGGAGAACAAGCGCTACCTCCGCGCGGTGAAGGTCGTCGACGACGTGCTCGCGGGCCTCCTCTCCGAGCGCCGCAGGTCGACGGAGAAGCACAACGACCTCCTCGGGATGCTCCTCGAGGCGCGCGACGAGGAGACCGGCGAGGCGATGACCGACGCGCAGCTCCGCGACGAGGCCGTCACCATCTTCGCCGCGGGACACGAGACCACCTCCAACGCGCTCTCGTGGACGATCCTCCTGCTGGCCCGTCACGCGGGCGTCGCGCGGAGGCTCTACGACGAGGTCGATCGCGTGCTCGGGGGGCGCGCCCCCACGGTGGCCGACCTCGCGTCGCTCCCGTACACGAAGTGGGTGATCCAGGAGTCGATGCGGCTCTATCCGCCCGCGTGGGTGATGGGGCGCTACGCGATCGAAGACGACGAGGTCTGCGGCTACCGGGTCCACGCGGGCACGCAGGTGCTCCTCTCGCCGTGGGCCACGCACCGTCATCCCCGGTACTGGGACGACCCCGAGGCGTTCGATCCCGAGCGCTTCTCGCCCGCGCAGTCCGAGGGGCGCCAGACCTTCGCGTACTTTCCCTTCGGCGGCGGACCGCGCATCTGCATCGGGAACGCCTTCGCGATGATGGAGGCGCAGCTCATCCTCGCGATGATCTCTCAGCGCTTCAGGCTCGAGCTCGCCCCCGGCGCGCGCGTCGAGCCCGAGCGCGGGATCACCCTGAGGCCCGCCCCGACGCTCCCCGTCTACCTCCGCGCGAGGTCCCACGCGCGCGCCTGAGCGCCCGACGGGCGGAGGGATCTCCTCCCGGCGCGGCGGCCGTCTGCCTGCGCTGATTCTCCCTCCGATCGCGGCGTGTGACCGCCGCGCGACGCGCTGACCCGCGCGAAGTCCCTTGACGCTCGGCCGCGTGAAGCGTGAATGGTCGTGCGTGCGCCCCCCGATCCGATTCCTCCCGCTGCTCCTCGCCGTCGCGGCCTGCTCGTCGCCCGCCCGCATCACCGGGCGATGGATCTTTCTCGCCTCGGGCACGCCCGTGGCCGTGGGCCAGAGCGATCAGCCGTCGCGCGGAGGGCCGCTGCATCTCATCCCGGGCTCGCCCGCGCCTGGCGCGTGTCTGCCCGCGGCCGACTACGACCGCGCGTTCGGCGAGACCTGTCCGCACGAGTCCGAGGGCGAGGGGGTCTCCATCGATTCGACCGTGCGCTGGTACTGCCACGGGCGCCTCACCGTGCGCGTTCGTCTCGAACCCTGTGAGCGCAGAGATCGGTTGCGCGTCGCCGAGCTCGCGGTCTCGACCCTCGAGCTCTGACCGCCGCGGGCGGTACGCCCCCGCGCTGCCTTTCCCTCTCCCCGCGAGGCGCTGTTGATATGCTGACGACCGTGGATCCCAATGACCCGTTTCCTCCGGTGACGCCGAAGTCGAACACGGCGCTGATCGTCGTGGGCGCGCTGCTCGGTCTGTCGGCCCTCGGCAACGTCGCGCTCCTCGCTCGAGGCCCCACCGTCATCGAGCGCAGGATCACCGTCGCCGCGCCTCCGCCTCCGCCCGCCGTCGCGACGCCCACGGAGTGCCCGCCGGCGCCGCAGTGCCCGACCTGCGCGCCGTGCCCCGAGCCCGTCGTGGCCGAGCGACCGACGGGAGGCGGCGGCACCGCGACGCCGCGACCGCCGCGTCCTCCGCCCATCGATCAAGACGCCGCCACCGAGGGCGAGGCCCACGTCGCGCACGCCGAGACCGTGGCCGAGCGCGACCCCGTTCAGGTGGCCGCGCAGCGCCGCGTCGCCGACGGCATCGACAGGCTCGTCGCGTCGCGCTCGCCCGCCTCGGCGGAGCGCTTCATCACGCGCACGCTGCCCTCGTTCGCCAGCATGGACTGCGCGTTCCGCGACCCCGCGGCGGCCGAGCACGTGCGCATGCAGCTCCGCTCGCTGAACGCCATCGCGCGCCCTGCGGTGCGGCTCTCCGAGGCCGACCTGACCCGCTACGAGAGAGACCTCCGATGTCCCCGAGAATGATCGCCCCTCGCGCCATCCCGCTCGCGCTGCTCGTCTCCGCGGCGATGAACTGCACCCACCACGTTCCGCCGCCCTGCGCGGGCGAGGCGTGCCGCCAGTGGCCCCACGTCGAGCTGCGGTTCTGGCGCACGCACGGCCCCCCGAGCGGACAGCGCTACACCGGCGCCCTCTGCGTGCAGGTGAGCTTCGACTGCCCCGAAGAGGGCCGCCACGAGGTGTGGATCGAACCCGAAGCCGAGCGCTGCCGCCCGTATCTCAACTATCAAGGTCCCGACTGGCTGAAGGTGCAGAACGGACGGCTCTCGATCCCGTGGCCCGCGCGCTGCGCTGGCAACCGCGTCGAGATGTATGTGACCGCGCAGCCCAACTTCGCGACCTGCACGGCGGTGAACAATCACCTCCTGGTCGCCGAGCGGTCGAGCCTCACGGCCGACCTCACCTTCGAGTGCCGCTGATCTGACGTTTCGATGGGGCTCGCGCGGCGGGGCGCTCAGACGGGGCGGATCACGCGGAGGCGGGCGCCGAGCTCGTAGCAGGCCACGTGGCCGCTCTCTTCGGCGACGTAGAGCGCGCACTGCTCGTCGACGCGGACCATGTCGGGCACGAGGTCGCACGCGTCGACCTGCGCGAGCACCGCGCCGTCACGGGGACGAAGCACCGAGAGAGAGCTCTGCGGGACGAAGAGCGCGCCCGCGCGGAGCAGCACGTCGAGGCGGCGCGGCACGTCGTCGGCGACCGGGGCGCGGAACTGCTGCGTCCAGCGCACGTCGCCGCCGCTCGCGTCGACGGCCACCACGCGACCCGTCGGGAGGTTCACCACCACCAGGTCGTCGAAGGCCGTCACCGCGGGACGCGCGCCGTACACGCCGGGCGCGGCGCCCACGGGCGTGCGGAAGCGGCTCTCACCCGTCGCGGCGTCGTAGCCCGCGAGCACCACGCCGTCGCGCGTCGCGAGGGCCACGGCCACGGTCTCTCCCGCGGCCACGGGGGCGCAGCAGGCGGGGGCCTCGGCGTCGACGCTCCACTGGAGCGTGCCCTTGTAGGCGTCGAGCGCGTGGAGGCGCGCGGGGCCGCGAGAGCCCTCACCGGCGAGGGCGATCACCTGCTCGCGGTGAACGAGCGGAGACGACGAGAAGGGCATGCGTCCGCCGTAGCGCCACACGAGCTCGCCGGAGTTGAGGTCGATGGCGCTCACCGACGCGTCGCCCGTGCTCACCACGAGGAGGCGCCCCACGCGCTTCATCTTGAAGGCCCCGCCGTGACGCGAGGTCCACGTCCAGCGGGCCTCTCCGGTGCGGAGGTCGAGGGCCGTGAGACGGCGCTCTCCTTCTGCGAGCACGACGATGCGGGGGAGCCCGGGCGCGCACACCGGATGCGCGATCGCAGGCGCTCCGACGCGGGGTGCGACGCGCGCGCTCCAGGCCGCTTCGCCCGTCGCGACCGAGCGGAGCTCCACCTCGCCGCGCGGGGAGAGACGGAGGATTCCATCGCCCGCGAGGGTCGTCGCGGCGCGCGACACGGGGGCCGACCACACGGCGGCGCCGGTGTTGCGATCGAGCGCGTGGAGCTCCCGGCTCCCCGGCACGATGAGCTTGTCGCCGCAGAGGAGGGTGCCCGAGAGGTCGAGCCCTTCGATCTCTGCGTGCCACCGCTGCGTGTACCGCAGCCGGGTCATGGCGGCGATGTCGGGCTCGGCCTCGGTCGCGCGAGCCGCGGGCGAGACAGCCCGATAGAGCGAGGGATCGTGGTTGACGCGGGTGTCGGGGCGGTCGACGTCGCGGAGCCAGCGGCGCAGCGCGCGGGCCTCGGCGCGGAGGGCGCGGAGGCGGAGGTTCCTCGCGAGGGCGCGGTCGGCGCGGGCCATCGAAGAGGCGAGCGCGAGGGCGGCGTCGAGGCAGGGGCTCACGAAGGCGCGCGGGTCGAGCGCGGGGGCCGTCATGGTGCCGTCGCCGCCGCGGGTGAGGGTGACCGAGAGCTGCTCGTCGGCGCCGAGGCGCAGCGCGAGCGAGGTGTCACCGACGAGCGCGCGGAGGTGAAACGGACGGCGCGCGGCCCACGCTTCCATGAGCGGGCGACAGAGCGCGACGAGGCGCTCGACCTGAAGGAAGACGAAGCCCTGCGAGAGCTCCGCGCGGCGTCCGCGGAGCTCGATCCCGACGCGACCGCGGGCGAGCAGGCCGTGGAGGTCCGCGTGCGCGCTCTCGGGTCTCGGCGCAGACGAAGAGCCCGCGACGACGGCTTGAAAGGTCACGCCCACGGGGGTGACGGCGTTCTCGCGGGGACGGCTCTTCCACCGGATGACCACGGCGTCGCCGCGCTCGGGGGGAGAGATGTTTCCGTCGGAGAGCGAGAGGCGATCGGCGAGGGTCGAGAGGTGACGCGCGACCTCGGCGTCGAGGTGCGGCAGCGCAGAGAGCGCCGCGCGGGCCTGCGACACGAGCTCGGCCACCGTGACCGGGTGGTCGACCACGCGGACGTCGGGCTGCGGGCCCGCGCGGTAGGCGCTCACGAGGAGCACCGACTCGCCCGCGGCGACGCAGAGCTCCCACGGCGCGTCGGGGAACGTGACGAAGCCCTTCGTGGCGCGTCCCTCGGCCACCGTCACGCCGACGGTGAGCAGGTCGCGGAGGAAGTACGCCGTGTCGTCGGCCGACGCCGCCGCGGGGAGCACCTCGCCCGCGAGCGACAGGTCGAGCCCGCCGCGCAGGTCACGCGCCGCAGCGCTCGCCACCGCGCCGCGCGCAGCGTTTGAAGGGGAGACCGTGAGGTTCAGTTCGAAGGAGGGCATTCGACCGTTCGTGTCCCGTGCGTGTGTCACGCGTGCGACCGGCGGACCGTTTGCTCCGTCGTCGGCGCGGCAACTGGTGCTCCGCTCCGGGGGTGTGACGTCGCAGGTCCGCGTGCGCTCCCGCCGCGTGGTGTTGACGTCGGTGATCGTACGGAACAGGGCAACGCGGACAAACTTCTCTGCCATCACCCCGCGATCGCATGCAGGACGTTGACAACCACATCCCCGCGAACGCTCGCGCTCCGGCCCACGTGGCGCGGAGCTCCGCATCTACCCCTCGCGCTTCGAGAGCTCCGCCATCCGTCGCGGTACGCGTCCCCGCAGCCACCTCGGCGCGTCGCGCAGCGCGCACGCGGCCACCACCAGCACCGGACCCGCGAGCGGCATGTGATAGCGATCTCCGCCGAAGAACACGGCGTGCGTCGCGGCGACCGTGAGCGTCGTGGCGAGCGCGTACCTCGCGGGCTCGCCGAGCCTCCTCCGAGCGTAGAGCGGCAGGAGCGCCACGATCGCGGCGCCGAGCGCGAGCTCCCACGAGAAGGTCAGCGCCCGCTTCGCGACCGCGCGGAGCCTCGGACCGAGGAGCGAGGGCTTCGCGACGGAGAGGTACTCCACGGGGGCCTCCTCGTACGCGAAGGTGTGCCTGAGCTTCGGCCACGCGCGCCTCGCCCACGCGTAGGGGTTCTCGGTGATGCGCGCCACGGCGACGCGACGCCAGCAGCGCTCTCTCGCGATCTCGCCCACGACGCCGCGGCACCCGTCGTCGGGCGTGAGGAGTACGTAGGTCCCATCAGAGCGGGCCATCGCGCCGACCGCGAGGTTGCTCCCGCCGTTGGCGCTCACGAGCGCGCAGCCGTCGATCGCGCGGCAGTTGCGAATCGTCCACGGCGCGAGGAGCGCGAGCACCGAGAGCGTCGTGAGCGCCGCACGCGTGAGCCGCGTCTTCCACGGTGATGAAGCGGCCAGCGGGAGCACCACCGCGAGCGCGAGGGCCTGCGGTCGCACGAATGCGGCCGCAGCGAGGGCGAGGGAGGTCCACTGCCAGCGAGTGCCGCGCGTCGACGCGTAGATCGCCGCCGTGAGCAGCGAGCCCCAGAGCGCCTCGGTCATCGGCGCGGCCGAGAAGATCACCTGGCCCGGCATCACCGCGAGCGCGAGGGCCGCGACGAAGGCCGCCGTCGGCGAGGCCACGCGGAGCGCGAGGCGATGCGTCATGGCGACGTTCGCTGCGCCTGCGAGGGCTCCGCCGAGTGAGATCACCCACGGCGCGATGCCGAAGAGCGCGTAGAGCGCGCCCAGATACGCCGGATAGCCCACGGGGTAGTAGGCCGTCGGCACCCGCGGGTCCGCCGCGGGGCCGAACATGAAGCACGAGTATCCGAGGCCCGACGCGATGGCCCGCGCGCCGCGCTCGTAGAGTTCGCCGTCCCACGCGGGGGGCACGCGCGCCGCGAGGCCCCAGGCCATGCGAAGCGCGAACGCGAGCGCCGCGAGGCCCGCCGTGGAGCCCTTATGCACGCGGGGGGCTCCTGGCGTCTCGCAGCGCAACGACGCCTCCGGCCGCGAGCGGCGCCAGGAGCGGCACGAGGATCAGGTGATAGCGATCGGCCCCGAGGAACGCAGCGTGGGTGACCACCGAGATCGCGGCGGCGCCCCCGACGTAGCGGACGATCGTCACGCCGTCGGGCGAGGTGAGCGCGCGACGACCACGCCACGCGAGCGCGAGGAGGGCCCACCACGCGAGGGTCAGCATCAGGCTCCCGACCAGCGCGAGCGAGCGCGGTCGCCGCGAGCGGTTGAGCGCGTAGCTCACCGGGTCGTGCTCCCAGGCGAAGGTGACGACGACCTTCGCGGCGCCGAGCGCGATCCAACGGAGCGGGCTCTCGACGATGCGTCCCACGGCCTCGCGCGACATGCAGCGATCGCGGTGAACCTCGCCGCGTTCGGCGCCGCATCCGTCTGCGTCGGTGGGTCGACGATAGCCTCCGCGCGCATCGGGAAAGGTGCCGATGAGCAGGTTGCTCCCGCCGTTGGTGCTCACGAGCGCGCAGGCGTCGAGGCGCTCGCAATTGCGCGCCGTCCACGGCGCGACGACGCACGCGGCGCAGGCGATCGCGACAGCCACGGCGATCACCCTGGCGCGCGCGCCGCTTCGCGCGATCGCGACGAGCGGCACGAGCAGCAGCGATTGTGGACGCACGAGCGTCGCGAATCCGAGCGACACGCCGTAGCCCGCGGCCGAGGCCCGACGCGACGACGCCGCGAAGGCCATCGCGAGCGCGAGGAGCGCGCCGGTGAGCGTCTCGGTCATGGCCGCGGCGCTCCAGAGCGCGAGGCCCGGATAGAGCGCGTAGACGAGGCCCGCGACGGTGGCGACGCGAGCTCCCGCGGCGCGGTGCGCCACGTAGACCACGGAGGCGACGGCGATCATCGAGGCGACGAGGTTCACGCCCGCCGCGGCGAGGCGCGCGTCGCCCGTGAGCGCGAGGAGCGACGCCATCGCAGCGGGGTAGCCCACCGGATAGAACGCAGTGGCGCGCATGGGGCCGCCGTTGTCAGAGACCGAGTAGCCGAGGCCCGCGGCGATCGCTGCGGCGTAGCGGGCGTAGAAGTACCCGTCCCAGGCGGGCGCGACGCGCACCAGGGCGATCGCCGCGAGGCGGATCGCGAGGGTCACCGGGAGGCAGAGGGCGAGGGGGCGTCGCACGGGCGCCGCATACGATGCGAAACGGGGCTGGTGGTCAACGCGATCGCGCGGCGCGCCGTCGCGGGGGCGCCGTACTCCGCTCAAGGTCTGCGGCGTCGGTGCCGTTGAGATGGGGCAAGAGAGGCGAACGAAGCGGAGCCGCGGAGCGGACCCGAGAGAGCGCCTCGATCGAGAAGGTGACCGCGTGCCCGGTCGCCGCACGTGGACATCGCCCGCCGCGCTCGAGCGCCGCTCAGCCCGGGGCGCTCGGGTTCCAATTGCCTCTCTCCGAGGAGTTTCCGCCATGCGTTTCGCCGTACCGATGCTGATCGCGATGCTCACGCTGCCCGCGGGCGCGTGGGCCCAGGCGAGTCGTCCCCCCGTGGCCGCACGCGCGCCTCGCGGGCCGACGTTCGAAGCGACGCTGCGCTGGTCGAGAGGCCCCGTCGAGGTGCAACCCGGCGTGGGCGAAGACGCCCGCCCCGCGGCGGCGGGAGAGGTGCTTCCGCGCGGCTCGCGCGTTCGCGTCCCCGAGGGAGGCGCCGCTGAGCTGACCTTCGCGAACGGTGCCACCGTCGAACTCGGCGAGCGCACGCAGGTGATGATGTTCGCGTCGCCGACGCCGCCGCTCCCGGGTCAGCCCCCGTCGACGGCGACGACGCTCCTCCGCGGCGTGATGCGGGCGCATCCGGGCGCTTCGGTCAACGGGCGCCCCGTGGGCGTCATCCCGATCTCGACGCTGGCGGCGACGGTGTTCATCGGCCGCGTCGAAGCCGTGATCGCAGCGGAGCTCGGCGGGCACATCACCCGCGTCTCCGCGCATCGGGGCCGCGTGAGGGTGCGCGCCGGAATGCGCGAGTACCTCGTCCGCGCGGGCACGGGGACCGTCGAAGAGTTCGGCCGACCGCCGTTGCCCCCGCATCCCCTGCTGTCGCAGCCCGTGTGGCTCCGTCCTCCGCCCGTGCGGGTGATCTCGGGCGGAGAGCCCGTCGAGGTGACGGCCACGTACGGCTTCCGCACGGCGCCCCCGGCGCCCGCCGCCGCCGCACACTGGCGCGTGCAGGTGGCGCGCGACGAGGCGTTTCACGACCTCGTCGAGAACCGGCGCGTCACGGGCGACCGCACGCGATGGGAGAGCCCTCGCCTCCAGCCCGGGCCCTACTTCGCGCGGGTGACGGCCATCGACGGGGAGCGCTATGAGAGCCCGAGCTCCGAGGCGGTGCGGGTCTTCGTCGCCGCGCCCCGTGTGGTGACCGGCGAGCAGGGTGACGGCGGCGCCCCGGGACGCGTCGCGCGGGTCGAGGTCCCTGAAGGGTTCCGCTGCGGGCTCGACGGCGCCCCGCCCATCACGGTCGACCGGCCGATCCCGCTGGTGCCGGGGCGCGAGCACTCTCTCTTCTGCCTCTCCGACGCGGCGGGCTTCGATCTCCGGGGCATCACCATCACGGCGGAGCAGGCGGGGCCCCTCGTTCGCGACGTGAACCTCCGAGGAATCACCTACGGAGAGAGCGCTCTCAGCGTTCGTCTGCGCGACGCCGAGGGCCACGGGGTCCCCTACGCCGACGTGCGGGTGACGGCCGATCAGGGCGTGACCGCCGACGCGCTCCGAGAGTCTCACGAGCGCGGGGTCTACACGGGCGAGGTCCACTGGCCTCGGGGCGTGGCGCGGGCGCGCTTCACCTTCATCGTCAACGGAGCGCAGCGCTTCGAACAGGAACTCTCCCAGGGCGACTGACGCGATTCGCCGATCAACGTCGCCTCCGCCTCTGGTCACGGCCAACGAACACGGGCATCCTCTCGTTCAAGTGCCATGACGAACCCCCTCCCCACGGTCACCGCGCGCGGGGTGCTCGCGGCGACCCGAGCGATCTTCATGCTCTCGGCCGCCCTGCTCACCCCCCTCCTCGGCCAGTACCTCTACGGCGCGCACACCAGCGTCGGTACGCTCGCGATGTTCGCAGTCGCGGGCGCGGTGGCCTCGATCACCGTGTCTCGCCTCGTGGTGAGCGCCGACGGCGTCGCGCACCCCGCCCTCCGCGTGCTGCTCCGCGGCGCGCTCACGGGGCTCGTCACCGGCGTGCTCTCGGGCGTCGCCTGGGTGACGCTCGAGCACCCCTACGGCACCGACCGCTACATCCTCGGCGCGCTCTTCGGCGCGATCTACGGCGTGGCGACGGGCGTCGGCTTCGGCGCCGCGTTCGCGCTGTGGACGCGCCGCGCGCGCAACGCGCTCTCTCGCCCCTCGACGCTGGCCTCGCAGCGCCTCGCGATGGAGGGCGGCCTGGCCCTCTCGCTCGCGGGCGCGCTCGGCGTTGCGCTCTACCGCTTCGACACGATGATCCTCGCGTCGGCGCTGGTGGGCTTCGCGGGCGTGGTGTCCATCGTCGTGGCGATCGCGCGCGTGATCCGCGTGCAGCGCCTCTTCGCCTCGGTGGCGCAGCCCGGGAGCGCCTTCGCCGTCGCGCCCCGCACGGCCGCCACGGAGGCCCCGGCGCTCGCGTGGGCCCCGCTCCTCGACCGGGTGATCGTGCGATCGAGCGATCCCTCGGCGGTCGACCCCGCGCCGTTCCGCAACCGCAACGCCTCGGCGGAGCTGGCCGTGGTGCCGTCGGACCTCACGCTCGTCCGTCGCGCGATCGGGGCCACCGTGGCCTTCGGGTTCGTCGCGGTGGTCGGCGCAGGGATGCTCCAGGCCGGCGCCTTCGCCGTGGGCTGCACGATCGGCTGCCACCGCGAAGCGGGCTGCAGCGGCTGCGCGCACTGACCTCCCCGCCTCGCGGTCCCTCCCTCAATCCCTGGTCAACGTTCGGCGATCGGTTCGGGCGCGTCGCTCTCGGCGGCGCGATCGAGCCATTTCACCACGCGCGCTGCGTAGTCGGTGAGGAGCGCCGGGAGCGCCACGTCGACGGAGGGCGTCTCGCCGCCTTCGCGGGTGGTGTCCGCGAGGGTCTCCCAGAACGCGTAGTTCACGACGAAGCGGAGGTTGGGCTCGAAGCGCGCGTCGTCGCTCCCTGCGTGCTCGGCGTAGTGCGCGAGGATGAACTCGGTGTTGGTCTCCGCCTCGCGGCTGCCGAAGCTCACGACGCCGATGGCCGCGCCGGTGAGCGTGAGGATGGGCACGCTCACGATCCACTGGTGGGGGTGCTCGGTGCCATAGATCGACCGCGCCTCGGAGCTCGGGCGGTAGATCAGCGACGTCTTCGACGGGCGACGTCGGTGCCACGTGGCGGTCGACGCGAAGCGGAAGGCGTGACCGGCGACGCCCGCGCCGAGGGCGAAGCGCGCGCCCCAGTGCGAGTTGTTGAGGCGCCCGTAGGCCGCGAGGAGGAGGCGCTCCTCGGGATGCCAGAGGCAGCCGACCATCGAGAGCCCCGGGCCCGCGGTGTGGGGGAAGATCTCCGTGAGGCTCTCTTCGAGCGCGGTGGAGAGCGCGCGGCTGAGGCCGTTGCCGTCGGTGCGCTCGCGGCGCGTGCGCTGGAGCACCGTGCGCGCGATCTGGAGCGCGCTGTCTTCGAGGTTGCCCGTGCCCCGCGAGCGGAGCTTGTACGCGGCGGAGTAGCGGTGGCCCACGAGGGGCGCGTCGACTTCGAAGCCGACGCTGTGCTCGTCGCAGCGCGTGAGCCTGAAGCGAGAGTCCTTCTCCTCGTCGGGGACGCGCTCCCACCACTCGTTGCCGCCGTCGTCGCGGCGGTGGTCGACGACGCGCTGCACGGTGTCGGCGACGAGGCCCGGCAGCGTGGCGTCGTACTCGATCGCGACCTCGAGCCTGCTCGTCGGAAAATGGACCTCGTGCGAGCGGTACTCCTTCTCCTCGGGGTCGATCTCGGAGGGCGGGATTCGCACGTCCGTCGACGCGAGGCGCAGCTCCTCGTGGGCGAGGAGGTGTGCGTTCGAGATCTTGTAGTTCCAGCGCAGTGATTCCGTGAACGAGTCGTTCGAGGCGAGGCTGAAGCGCACGGTGCCGTCGGGGCGATCGTCGCGGATCACGCGCCAGAGCCCGCGGCCCGTCTCGGCGTCGGCCGCGGCCCACACCACGCCGTGGTGCCGCGGGACGACCGCGAGCGTGAGGCGACCCTCGACGGTGAGTTTCTCGAGCGTGACGCGCACGTCTGCGATGCCGTCGTCGCGCACGGTGATCTGCCGCGTGTGCCGCTCCGCGCGGCTGATGCGCGCGCGCCGGGCGTCGCCGCGGGGGAGGAGGTAGAACCGCGGGTCGCCCACCCTGCGAAACACGCCGACGTTGCGCCGCTCCCACACCTCGACGGTGGCCTGACCGGGGAAGAGCCGCACGATCGAGAACTGCTTGCCCACGGCGTCGGGGCGGTCGACGGAGCTCGCGCCGAGGGACCCCGTCCCCACGACGACGAAGCGGTCGCCGAAGAACTTGTCGAGGATCTCGCCCGACGCCTCGTGCGTGTGCCCGTGGAGTCCCACGCGAAAGCCCGCGTTGTGGAGCTCCCCGATGTCGAGCAGCGTGAGGTGGTCGGGGCGACCGGGCTCGCCGGTGATCCCGTGGTGCCACACGGCGACGCAGAGAAAGTCCTTCGCGTGCTCGCGCGCGTGCTCGGCGGCGCGGTTGATCGCGAGGCGGCTGATGGTGGCTCCGTGCCAGTAGCGGTCGTTGCGGTGGCACGAGCTGAAGCCGTAGAAGGCCACCCCCTGATCGGGGAAGACGTGCGCCGACCAGTGGTCCGAGTCCTTGCTCGACATGAGGTCGAAGGGCCTGTGAGGGAACCCCAGCGCCCGCTCATAGAACCGGTTGAGGAACTGCTGCACGTGGCGAAAGCGGTCTTGATAGCGCTCGGCGTCGATCTTCACGACCTCGAGCTCGCCCTTCGCGCTGATCGTGTAGCGCACGTCGGCGCGGTCGGGCGCGCGCTGCAGGTCCGCGAGAAAGCGCCGACCGTCGAGGCTCTTCTCCGTGGCCAGATGCTCTTGCAGGAGCACCTTCCGTCCGACGTCGGCCTCCCAGTCGACGTCGTGGTTGCCGGGCACGAAGATCACGCGCTCGCGCTCCTTGGGGTGCACGAGCGGCACGAGGTGATCGTTCGCGAAGCGCAGGAGGTTGACGTACTCGGCCTCGCCCGCGTGCTGCGAGAGGTCGCCGCTCACGACCACGAAATCGAACTGCGCGCCCTCGGTGCTGAGCACCGCGCCGGGGCCCCCCCACACCGTCTCGAGGGTCTCGCCGGGCGAGGTCACGTGGAGGTCTGAGATGTGGAGGATTCTCATCGTCACGACATTCTAGAACGCGCCAGCGCTCCGACCGCGTGAACGACACGAATTTGCGCGTTCCGCCCGACCCGACGCTGGGTCTACGATGGGCCCCGATCGTGACGCGTCGATCGATTCGCCGACGCTCGCGCAATGGAGGCACCGCGATGTTCCGTCTCGTTCGCGCTTCGCTCATCATGGCCGCGCTGGTCGCGCTGGCCGCGGGCTGTGACGGCCAGGCCGTCGTCGGGGGGCGCTCGGATGCGAGCACCGACATGGGGCCGCTCCCGTGCCCGACGGGGCAGCTCCGCTGCGACGGGCGCTGCGTCGATCCCACCGCCGACCGCGCCAACTGCGGCACCTGCGGGACGGCCTGCGCCACGGGGCAGGTGTGCACCGCCGGGCGATGCGCGCTGAGCTGTCCCGCGGGGCAGCTCGTCTGCGGCGACCAATGCGTCGACCCCCGCACCGACCTCGCCAACTGCGGCGCGTGCGGAACGGCCTGTCCCACGGGCCGCGTGTGCAGCGGCGGCGTCTGCGCGGTCACCTGCGGCATGGGCCTCGCGCTCTGCAACGCGGGCGGCGACGGCGGCGCCCCCGACGCGTCGGCGAGCGGCGCCCCGTACTGCGCCGATACGCAGACAGACCGCGCCAACTGCGGCGTCTGCGGGACGGCCTGCGCCGCGGGCCAGGTGTGCGTGAACGGCTCGTGTCGCGTCGAGTGCGTGATGGGCACGACCCCCTGCGGCGGACGCTGCGTCGACGTCAGCAGCGACCGCGCGAACTGCGGCGGGTGCGCAACGGCCTGCGGCGCCGGTCAGGTGTGCTCGATGGGCGCGTGTCAGGTCTCGTGCGGCGGCGGTCTCTCCGACTGCACCGGCGCGTGCCGCGACCTCCAGAGCGACCTCGCGAACTGCGGCGCGTGCGGCCGCGCGTGCTCGGCGGGTCAGGTGTGCTCCGCGGGCGTGTGTCAGGTGTCGTGCGCGTCGAGCCTCACCAACTGCTCGGGCGTCTGCCGCGACACGCAGACCGACCGCGCCAACTGCGGCGCGTGCAGCAACGCGTGCCCCGCGGGTCAGGTGTGCTCGACGGGCGTGTGTCAGGTCTCGTGCGGCGGCGGTCAGACCGACTGCATGGGCGTGTGTCGCGACACGCAGAGCGACCTCGCGAACTGCGGCGCGTGCGGCCGCGCGTGCTCGGCGGGTCAGGTGTGCTCCGCGGGCGTGTGTCAGGTGTCGTGCGCGACGAGCCTCACCAACTGCTCGGGCGTCTGCCGCGATCGTGACACCGACCGCGCCAACTGCGGCGCGTGCGGAAACTCGTGCACGGCGGGCCAGGTGTGCTCCGAGGGGCGCTGCCAGGTCTCGTGCGTGGCGGGCACGTCGGAGTGCTCGGGCGTGTGCCGCGACCTCCAGAGCGACAACGCGAACTGCGGCACCTGCGGGACCGTGTGCCCCGCGGGGCGCGTGTGCTCCCGCGGCGACTGCGTGGTGACCTGCGGCGCGGGGCTCACCAACTGCGCCGGCACGAGCCGCGACGTGCAGACCGACCTCAACAACTGCGGCGCCTGCGGGATGGCGTGCGCCGCGGGTCAGGTGTGCTCTCGCGGCGCGTGCGTCGTGTCGTGCGGCGGCGGACTCAACGAGTGCTCGGGCGTGTGCCGCGACCTCCAGAGCGACACGGCCAACTGCGGCGCGTGCGGCGTCGCGTGCGCCGACGGGCAGGTGTGCTCCCGCGGCGCGTGCGTGGTCTCGTGCGGCGCGGGCACGAACAACTGCGGCGGCGTGTGCCGCGACCTCACCACCGACCGTAACAACTGCGGCGCCTGCGCGACGGCGTGCGCCGCGGGGCAGGTGTGCTCGTCGGGGCGCTGCCAGGTGTCGTGCGGCGCGTCGCTCACGGCCTGCGACGGCGTGTGCCGCGACCTCGCGACCGACACGAACAACTGCGGCGTTTGCGGAACTGTCTGCGCCGCGGGGCGCGTGTGCACCGGCGGCGTCTGCGTGGTGTCGTGCTCGTCGGGCCTCTCGAACTGCTCGGGGACGTGCCGCGACCTCATGACCGACACGAACAACTGCGGCGTGTGCGGTACGCGCTGCGTCGCGGGGCAGGTCTGCGCGGGCGGGCGATGCGTCGTGTCGTGCGGCGCCGGACAGACCGACTGCTCGGGGTCGTGCCGCGACCTCATGACCGACCGCGCCAACTGCGGCACCTGCGGTCGCGCGTGCGGCGCGGGTCAGGTCTGCTCCGGCGGGTCGTGCACCGCGTCGTGCGGCACGGGCCTCACCGATTGCAGCGGGAGCTGCGTGTCGACGCTCACGGACCCGTCGAACTGCGGCGGCTGCGGTCGCGCGTGCACGGCGAGCCAGGCGTGCGTCGCGGGGACGTGTCGCCTCTTCTGCGCGGTGGGTGAGACGGTGTGCTCGAGCGCCTGCGTCGACACGCGCACCGACGCCAACAACTGCGGCGGCTGCGGCAACGTGTGCCCGCCCGCGAGCGGAGGAACGCCCGCGTGCAGAGCCTCGGTCTGCGCGGTGACGTGCGGCCCCGGACTCACGAGCTGCGGCACGACCTGCGTGAACACCGAGACCGACGTGAGCAACTGCGGCGCGTGCGGAACGGTCTGCCCCACAGGGACCCCGTGCGTGGCGGGAGGCTGCATGCGCTTCCCCTCGACGGGCGCTGAGGGGGCGTTCTCGCCGACGACCAACACGGTGCTCCCTCCGGGCGTGCACAACTTTACGACGATCAACGTGCCCGCGGGGGTGACCGTCACCACCAACGGCATCGGCGTGCTCGACCTCCGCGCGACGGGCGCCGTCACCATCGCGGGCGCCATCGACGTCTCGGGCGGACTCGGCGGACCGCATGGTGACTGCGTAGACAACGGCGCAGGCTCCGGCGGCGGGGCGACAGGCAACGCGCTCGGCGTAGGATCGAACGGCGACACGACGCCGACGAGCAACGGCGGCCCGGCCGGTGGTGGCGGAGTCGGACCGAGCGGCGCGAACGGCGGCTCGACGAGCGTGGCGGATGGAAGGGGCGGCACTGGGGGCGGCGGCGGAGGAGGGTACGCGTCGGGCGGCGGCGGCGGCGGAGGAGGAGGTCCCGCTGGCGGCGGCGGCGGCGCTGCGTACGGAAACATCGCCGCAGGCGGCGCGGGCGGTGGCCCCGGCGGCGGCGCGGGCGGCGCACGAGGAGGTGGCGGACCGAACGGCGGCGGCGGCGGCGGATCTGCGGGCATCGCGACCTACAATGGGACCGCGGGCTCCGACGCGGTGGTGCGCGGCGGTTACTCGCCGTACGGCGGCGGCGGTGGCGGCGGCGGATCGATCGGCGCGCTGGCGGCGACAGACCTCGCCGTCGCGACGACCTTTCAGCCAGGATCGGCCGGCGGCGGCGGCGGCGGCGATGAGGGAACCGGCGGCGGCGGCGGCGGCGGCGCGCTTCGCATCGCTTCGCACATCTCGATCAGCGTCGCGGCGACGGGGCGCGTGCTCGCGAATGGTGGCAACGGTCAGCGCGCGGCCTGCGTGGGCGGCGGCGGCGGCGGCGGATCGGGCGGGGTGGTGTTCCTCTATTCGCCGTCGGTCACGGTCGCTTCGGGCGGAACCGTGAGCGCCACAGGCGGAACGGGCGGAACCGGGGCGACCATCTACTCGAACACCCCTGGCGGTGCGGGCGGAATCGGGCGCATTCGCATCTCGGCCGTGGCCTCGTCGTGCGCGCTCAACGGCGCGTTCAACCCCGCGCTCTCGTCGTCGTGCGTGCTCACGCCGGGCGCGGGCGTCGCGGGACGCGCGTACATCGCGGCCTTCCCCCTCTGAGTCGATCGGCGGCCGTCGCACGCGCGGCGGCCGCGTCTCTTCGCTGATCGCTCAGCGGCCTCTGTTCCCCATCAGCCACGTCGCGAAATCGACGACGGTGCGACGCGCGCGGTCTTCGACCTCACCCACCGACGGCCGCCCGGGGCCCGTGCGATTCGGGTCGGGCTCGTACGCGTAGTCGCGGTCGTCGATCACGAGGACGTGACCGCCCGCGTCGCGTTCTGAACCCGCCACCACCACCAGCGCGTCGGGGCTCGTGTGCGGCGGAATCGCGGCCCCGTAGCGCGCGCGGTCCGCGGCGTTGGCGTACTCGACGCAGTCGCTCGTGGCGCCGATCACGACGTCGCAGTCGACGTCCTTGCGACCGACGATTCGCACCGCGCGGCCAGCGCGCGGAGAGAGTCCGCGCGATGAGAGCGCCTCCTCGATCACGCGGATCATCCGCACGCGTTCGAGGGGGCGGAGCTCGTGGGAGCCGCCCTGCATGGTCGCGCCGCTGCACGAGCAGACGAAGAGGAGCCCGGTGATCCATCGCCTCATGCGCGCGCTCTACCACGGCGCGCGATCGAGGCGGAGTTCAGTCGACGTCGAAGCCCCAGCCGACGATCACGTCGGGGCCGTGAAAGCTGTCGAAGCGAGCGCTCGCGACGACGCGCCGCACGCACGGGATGAACTCCGGCGGACCGCCTCCGCCCGACACGCGCGCCGCGATGGGACGCCCGTCGTTGTGAATGCGGAGCCTCACGCTGACCCTGCCGTGCGGGCCGTTCCCGCGGTCGTCGGTGGTCGCGGCGGCGCAGTTGCCGAGGCGCGCCATGAGCGGGTTCATGCCCCGGGTGACCTGCTCGGGCGAGAGGCCCATGGGACCCTCCGCGGCGGCGCCCATGTCGTAGTTCACCTCGGGCGCGGGGCCGAGGTTGTCCGTGAGCATCGGGCCTGTCTCGGTGATGCGCGGGCGAGGGGCCTCGGGCTCGCTCGTGTCGTCTTCGACGGGATCGACGGGGCCCTGTGCGCTCTGCGCGTTTCGTTGCGCCCCGCCCGCGGAGGCGACGCGAACACCGCGCCGACGTCGACGACCGCGGGCCCTCGATGCGCCTGCGTCGCGAGGCGCGTCGACGGCGGCGTCGCGAGAGTTCGATGACGTCGCGTCGCGGTCGGGGCAGCCGGGGCAACCCGACGCCAGCGCGATGGAAGCGGCGAGGCATGAGAGGCGACAGAACTTCATGGCGCAAGGGCCGCGCGACGCACGAAGACAGGCGTTGACGCGCGGGAGCGGGGCGTGTCTACCATGCGCGCAACGTGAGATCGCGAACTTTGTTTTTCGCATTGGTGACCGCGCTCGCGACGCCCCAGGCGTACGCGCAGACGGTCCCCGACGCATCGGAGCCGGGCTCCGCCGGGGCAGAGCAGACGCCGACGCAGGGCGGATGGAGGCTCTACCCGAACGAGCGTCACATCCTCGTGCGCGCCGAGGCGACGGTGGGGGCTCTCCTCAACGACCCCTACGCGGCGGGGGGCCTCGCGCCCATCTCGCCGCTCCTCGAAGGGAGCTTTCAGTTCCTGCACGTGGGGAGCTTCCTGATGGGGCCGACGCTCGGCTTTCAGGCGGGCTTCAACGCGACGGGGGCGCAGTTCGCGGTGCAGCCCGGCTGGCAGGTGTATCGCCGCTTCTCGGGGCGCTTCGCGGTCACGGGGCGGGCGGCGATCCCGATCCTCATCACGCGCGGGGCGTGTCAGGCAGACAGGGTGCGCGCGGACAACGGCTTCCCGGGCTTCGGGTTCAGCCTCAACCGCACGACGCTCCCGGTGCCGAGCGCGGGCTACTGCCCCACGGCGGCGGTGGGCGTCGAGCTCGGCGCGGGCGCATCGCTCTTCATCACCTCGGGCGTCGCGCTGACCGCCGAGGTGATCTTCGACACGTACTTCGGCGACAGCGGGATCGTGTTCCCGATCATCGGCGGCGGCCTGGGCGTGATGGTTGACTACGAGGTGCTCCCGTGACGGCCCCGAACAAGACGCGCCGCACGTCGGCGCTGTGGATCCTCGCGCTCTCGACGCTCTTCATCGCGGGCCCGACCCCCGGTGACGTGGGCGGCTGCGGCGGGAGCCTCGCGAACACGCCGCTCCCGGGCAACCCCGACGAGCAGCAGTACGACTACTTCGAAGAGGGCTTCTGCGCGAACATGTGCCTCCGGCTTCGGACGTGCGGCGTGCTCTGCCTCTCGCTCCAGGGCGCAGGCGCAGACTGCCTCAACGACAGCCAGCAGGCGTACCAGCAGTGCCTCCGCGGACAGCTCCGCACGAGCATCTTCGGGAGCAACCAGTGTCCCCATAGCTGCGGCAACTACGGCGCGCGCTACGCGGGAGCCTCGGAGCAGGACGTTCAGGTCTGCGGCCACGCGATCAACGCGCTGAGCTGCGACGCGATCGCCGACGTGATCCGCCAACCTCCCGGCGAGTGCCTCGCCGTGTGCGTGCAGTGAGAGGGGAGCGGAACATGCGCACGTCGAAGGGTCTCCTCCTCCTGGGCTTCCTCTCCATCGCGGGTTGCGGCGTGTGGGCGTCGCCGAGCGACTACTCCGCCTACCGCGCGTACCGCTACGAGGCCGTGGGCCCCGAGCGCCTCGCCGCGGGCGGCCGCTACCTCGCGGAGCACCCCACGGGCCGCTTCTCGGGCGAGGTCCGCGAGGTCGTCTTCGCACAGGAAGAAGACTTCTGGGCCGATCACCGCAGCAGCGCCGACGGGCTCAACGAGTACCTCCACGCGTTCCCCGCGGGCGCGCACACCGACGAGGCGCGCGAGCGTCTGCGGGTGTTCGAACAGGCCCGCGCGCAGCAGGAGGCGGAGCGTCGCGCGCAGGCCGACGCCGATCGTCAACGCCGCGAGGCGGAGCTCCGCGAGGCGTCCGCGCGTCAGCGACTCTGGATGCGCACGCAGTTCAACCGCTGGGTCCGCGTGTTCGGCGGGCTCAACGGGTGGGGTCAGAGCTTCGGCCCCATCGTGGCGGCGAACCCCGAGTTCAACGCGCAGTTCGAGAACGAGCCGCCCCAGTGCCGCGCGTCGCACTGCCGCAAGAACTTCAACCTCGATTTCTACATCCCCGTGCCGGGTCGTTCGGCCGTTCCGCGCCGCATCGGGTTCACGCTCGACATGGTGCGCGTCGGCGCCGAGCGGAGCGTCAATCAGAGCCTCCTCGTGGTGCACAACCGCGGGCTCACGACGTGGTGGGAGCTCGAGAATCAGCAGGCGGCCGAAGCGGACAGCGCCGAGGCGCGCGAGACCGCCGTTCGCTGGACGATGGACCAGCTCCGCGCCGCGGTGGTGGCCTCGTTCCCCGAGGCGCAGGAGACGCCCGCGGACCTCTACGGCCCGCCGCCGGAAGCCGTGATGCAGGGCGTCGAAGACGACGAGAACGCCGAGCCCACGGCCGTCGATCCCAGCGCGTGCGTGATCCCCTCGCAGCCCCTCGGCGTGCGATGGAGCGCCGTCGTCGGCTGCACGGGCATCACCACCGGGCGGCTCACCGCGCCGCAGGAGGCGTCCGAGGCCCACGCCCACAGCCTCACGGCCGACGAGCCTGCGATCACGCCGCACGCGTGCCTCCGCTTCGACGCGTACTCCGCGATCGACGGCGAAGGGATGAGCACCGACGAGGGCCTCCACGTCTCGCTCATTCCGCCCTGCGCCCTGCCCGCGACCCGCCCGACCACCCCCGGTCGTCCCGGCGCTCGACCCGGCGCACCCGCGCGTCCTGGCGCTCGTCCCGGCGCTCCTGCGCGTCCCGGCGCCGCGGCGCGTCCCGGCGCTCGTCCCGCGGCTGCCGCGACCGCGCCCGCGGC
>JBPOHC010000453.1:0-3452 GCA_052035985.1 Myxococcota bacterium
GTCACCCGGCGAGTAGGCCGAGAGCCACAGGGCGCCGCCCGTCCCCGCGGCCATGTGGAGGTGTGATCCCACGGCGCCGGGCGTGAGCGGCGGCATCTCGACGCACGAGCACGAGCTCTGGTCGTACGCGCACGTCATGTTGTTGAGCGTCGGCGTCCCCATGCGGGCGAAGCCCGGCATGCAGGTGTTCTGGCAGGTCTGCGTCTCGACGCAGCGGTTGCCGCCGGTGCAGAGCGTCTGCGCGCCGGTGCAGGTGGGCGGGGTGAGCGTGCCCGTCACCTCGTCGCCGCAGCCCTGCGCGCCCACGGCGAGCGCCGCGGTAGCGATGGCGACAACGCGGTTTTGCGCCCTGCGACGACGCGCGGAGAACACCATCGCGCCGAGCGCGAGGAGCGCCGCGAGCCCCTTGGGAGAGCCCACGGGTCCGCCAGGAACGCGGCAGCCGCAGCCGCCGCCGGAGTTGGTCGAGGGCCCGCCGCGGATGAGGCGCAGGCCCGTGGTGAGGTCGACCTGCGAGGTGTTGCCCTCGCCGTCGCGCGCGAACACGTGAACCACGCGGGCCTCTTCGGGGAGCGCGATGCGCGAGGCCGTCGCCCTCGCCGTGCGCGGGCTGTCGTCGAACTGGAACGCGTACTCGATCGCGGGAGAGACCTCGTCGGTCGCCTCGGCCACGACCTCGGCGCCCTCGATGCGCGCGCTGAGCGTCGGGGCCACGGTGTCGATGTTGAACTCGATGCGAGCGGGCTCGCCGTCGGCCGTGCGGGGCTCGTCGAGCACGCGCGCGCGCACCTCGATGGCGTGCGGTCCCTGACCGACGAAGGCCCAGTCCTGGAGCGTGTAGCGGGTCTCCGTCGAGAAGATCGACCAGGTGCCGCGGTCGATGCGGTAGCTGTACTCGGCGCGGTGGCCGAAGTCGTTGGGCGTGCCCACGGAGAAGGTCACGCGCGGGCGGTTCTCGGCGCGCAGGCCCTCGCTCGTCCAGAAGGCGCGGTCGACCTCGACGCGGTCGAGGGTGGCCGTGGTGTCGAGCTCGATGGTGTCGGGGCGCGTCCCCGCGGGCACGTACGCGAGGTTCGCGAAGATGCCGAGGAAGCGCGACGTCCCCTCGGTCACGCCCTGCACGCCGCGCATCGGCACGGTGATGCGCACGTCGCCGAGCGACATGCCGCCGGAGCCCGGCAGCGGGATTGACGGCAGCGCGATGGGGTTGATCGCGCCGCCCACCATCGAGAGCGCCGGTCCGAGGATGCTCTGCACGATGGGCCCGATGAGGGCGGGGTCGTTCGAGATGAGCTGCGTGTTGACCGACGGCTCGATCATCTCGACGCGGGCCTCGCCGAGCGAGGGCTGGAGGCCCATCGCGTCGGGCTGGAGGTTCACCGGCAGCGAGATGTCGGTGGTGAGGGTCATGAAGCGCACGTAGCGCTCCTCGCTCCAGGTGTAGAAGTCGAGGGCGACGCGCGGGAGGGTGATCGTGAGGAGCGGGTCGGTCATCACGCTGGTGCCGCCCGCGATGCGCGCGCGCGGCGGCTGCTGCGGCCGCAGCACGATCGCGAGGGGCGCGTTCGAACCGGGGTAGATGACCGTGCGCAGCGAGTTGAGCGGCGGGAGGGCCGCGAAGGTCCCCGCGGCGAGCTGCTGCGAGAGGTTGGTGCCCGCGGAGAGGCAGAAGAGGCCCGCGTCCCAGACCTGATAGAGCGCGTAGTTGAGGTACTCCTCGGAGACGCCGATGCCGAGGTCGATGGGCGTCATGGAGCCCGGGACCGTGTTCATCCGGAGCGCGTTCCACTCGGGGATCGAGGGCATCGCGGGCGCGGGGACGCGAGGCACGCACGCGTTGTGGCGCACCGACTGGATCGCGCCGAACATGTTGATGGTCATGCCGCCGTTGGTGACCTGGCCGTCGCGCGTGGGGTCACCCGCGGCGAGCGCGAGGCTCACAGGCGCGTTGAGGCCCGGCGAGAAGCCCGCGAGGAGCGCGCCGAGGTTGCCGCGTCCCTCCGTGCCGAGGAGCGTCGGGACGAGCGAGCGGTCGTCGGGGTAGCGGCAGCGCGCGCCGTCGACCGTGGTGCCCGTGGGGCAGCCCGGGGGATTGGGCATCGACGTCGCCGCGAGCGCGTCTTGAATGGGCCCGAGCGCCTGCGCGAACTGCCCGCGGAACTGACCGATGATGGTCCCGCGGAGGAGGTTCACGATGCCGCAGATCCAACTGTCGGTGCAGTTGATGTCGGCGTCTTCGATGCCCTCGCCGGTGGTCTCTTGAATCGCGTCGCCCATGCCCGTGGGCGAGACGATGTCGGCGCGGTGGTAGTTGCGCCGCGGCGCGTGCTGGTCGCGCGCGATGTTGATCTTCGTGCTGAGCCCGAGGTACGCGTGCGTCCCGCGGTCGGTGCGCACCTGGAGGGTGGGCGACGCGACGGTGAGGCAGAGCGCGCCGCCGCACGAGTCGCTGCAACCGCCGCAGCACGCGCGCAGCCCGATGTCGCCGCTGGCCTGGATGCGCGCCCGCGCGAGGATTCCGCTCGGCTCGGCGAAGGAGAGGCGCAGCGCGTCGGCGGGCGGGAGGCTCACGCTGATCGAGCAGGAGCCCGACGAGCAGATGATCGCGCGGCACGCGGTGAAGCCCGCGATGCTCACCGGCGCGACGGTGCGGGGCACGGGGATTCCGCTGCCCACGAGACCGCCGAGGAGCGAGGGAGCGATGGCCTCGACGCGCCGCAGACCGTTCTCCGTGAGGCGGATCTGCGCGGAGTGGGGGATGCGCGTGTCAGGCGTGAGGGGGTATCCGCCGGGGATGGGCTGGATCGCGCCGCCCGCGCAGCCCGAGCACCCGCCGCCGGAGCAGCCCGACACGAGCACCACCAGGAAGATCCAGTAGAGCCTTCGGAGAAGCGACCACATAGGAGAATCCACCGGTCCTTTCGGGCAAAGCAACGGAGTGAGAGCGTCGATGAGCGGCGGCGCCGACGCCGTGACGCCGACGCGGGAACCTCTCGCGGGCGTGAGCCTACGGTGCCTTGCACGGGCGCGTAAAGCGGGGGCGTCGCTACGCGGCGCGGCGAGCGCCGGGGTAGTCGGGCCCTGAAGGCGCTGCGGGCGCCTCGATGGGAGGCGTCGCGTCGGAGGGAACTCCCCCGTCTCCCGGTGCCCCACCATCGCCGGGCGCGCCGCCGTCGCGCTCGGACGGAGCGCGCTCGGGGCCCGTATTCGCAGGGCTCCGCGGGGTCTCCGCGGGGGTCTCTCCGGGCGGCGCCCTGCGCAGGATGAAGGGCCTCGCGTCGTTGCAGAAGTTCACGGAGCGACGGAAGTGCCACAGCACATAGACCCGCGCGTCGGGCGAGCGGATCACCGCGGGCGTCTCGGGGAAGGGCGCCGCGGCCCTCACCGCGTTGATCGCCCCCACGTCGAAGGGCAGCCACCCGCTCGGCTGCGTGATGCGAATGTGATGCACC
>JBPOHC010000147.1:0-57870 GCA_052035985.1 Myxococcota bacterium
GCGATAGCGGAAGGGTCATACCCGATCCCATCCCGAACTCGGTCGTCAAGCCTTCCAACGTCGATGGTACTGCAAGGGTGACCTTGTGGGAGAGTAGAACGCTGCCGGGGTCCTACTCAGAGAGCCCTCGCATGGTCATAAGCCATGCGGGGGCTTTCGCTTTTCGAAGTCCCGTGTCCGGTGCCTGTGTCAAGCGCGACGCGGCGGCGTGTGCGCGATCCCGCGTCGTCGCTCTAGAGGCTTCGCGCGGCGACGCCGAAGACGTTGGCGAGGCGCTTGCGAACGCTCAGACGCCTGCCTGACGCCCGAAAGTGGCGACGCTCGCGGGTCGAGAGGTACGGTCGCGACGTGACTCGAGCGTGGAAGATTGGCGGAGCTGTAGCCCTCGCCGCGCTGTGCGCGACGGGGGTGGTCGTTCCGCGGGTGGCGCGGGCGCGTGTTGCGAGCGCCGTCTATGATCGCTGCCACCGCGTGCTCGACGGCGAATGCACGCTCGGCGACGTGCGCCTGGCCATCGACGGTGCGACCCTCCGTGACCTTCGCGTGAGGATGCGCGGAGGCCGATACACCGCGAGGATTCAACGGGTCGGGGTCAGGCTTCGCTGGTTCGCGTTGATTGTCGGCAAGTCGCAGAAGGTCGACCTCGAAGTCGATGGGGTCGAACTCCTGGGGCGGGCCTCCCTTGTCGACCTCGTTGACGATCTGCGTGCGCGCCACGTCAGCGAGCCGACCCAGAGGCGAACGCGGGTGCAACTCAAGGGGGTCCATCTCGTCGGGGTCGACGCCCGACTCACCGTGACCGATCTCTCGGGCCGAGACCTCGGAGTGCGTCTGGCGCGGGGCGGCCTCGAGTGGGCTCGCGACCCTTCCACCGCCACCGCGCGCTGGGGAGACCTCTCGGTCGAATACGACGGAGCCGAGGCGCACACTGGTTCGTGCACCGCGATCGACGGGATCGATACCACCTCGTCTCTCGACTGCCGGGAGTTCGACGCTCGCGTTGACGCCTCGCGCGCGCGCTCGATCGTCGCGGCCCTGAACGGCGCGCTGGATACGGTTCGCTCGCGCGAGGGAGCGTCGAGCCCGTCGACCGAGCCCCACCAGGAGGGAGGGGGACCGCGGCAGACGCAGGTGCGGTTTCGCGAGGGGCGCGTTCGCGTGATGCACCACGACGACGTGATCGCTGACCTCGCGCCCGCGACTGTCTCGGTGCTCGCGGAAGAGGGATCGCTGCGTGAGGCGACCTTTCAGCTCGGCGGAAACGACGCCTCGCAACCCTCGCTCTCGCTCGCGTTCAATCGCATGCACGAGCCCTGGCAGGTCGATCTCGACGCCGCCGCGCTCCCGCTGAGACAACTCGCTCCGTGGGTTCCTTCGGTTCCGTGGCACAACACCGAGAACGGCCGCGCTCACGCTCGGGTGCATCTCGAGCCTGGTGACGCCGCGGGGCGCCTCGACGTCTCTGGGGATCTCTTCGTCGAAGACTTCGGCATCCAACACCCCGGCGTCGCTCGGGAGCCCATCGACGGTCTCACCGTCTCGCTCGATGGGCGCGCCGTGATCGACCTCGCGCAGCACCGCGTCGCCACCTCTGGGCTCAACTGGCAGATCAACGGGATTCCCTTCTCCGTCGCGGGGTGGGCGGAGCGTACGGCCGATCACACGTCGATGGATGTGTCGCTCAACGTGCCTCCCTTCACGTGCGATGGCGCCCTCCGCTCGATGCCCGCGCCCGTCACTGGCGTGGTCTCGACCCTCGGTCTCTCGGGCACCGTGGGAGGAGGCGCGCATCTCGCCCTCGACACGCGGCGGCTCTCCGACACGACCTTCGACTACACCGTCCGTGACGGGTGCCAGGTCGCCTACTCGGGGTGGAACGTCAACGTCCGGCGCTTCGCCGAGCCCTTCGTTCAGCGCGTCCAAGAGCCCGGCGGCCGCGTGCGAGCGTTTGTCACCGGGCCCGGGTCGCCCGCGTGGGTGCCCATCGAGGCGATCCCTCCGACCATGCTTGGCGCGGTCGTGCACCGCGAGGACGGGTCGTTCTATCAGCACCACGGGTTCTCGTCGGGCGAGATCCGCGGGGCCTTCGTGCGCAACGTCAGCGAGGGGCGCTTCGCCTACGGCGCCAGCACCATCTCGATGCAGCTCGCGAAGAACGTGTTCCTCGCGCGAGAGAAGACCCTCGTGCGAAAGCTCCAGGAGGTCGTGCTCACCTGGTGGATCGAGCAGTCGCTCGAGAAGAGCGCGATCCTCGAGCTCTACCTCAACGTCGTCGAGTTCGGACCCGGCATCTATGGCGTCGGGCCCGCCGCGCGCTTCTTCTTCGGGCGCGAGCCGCGCGAGCTCACGCCGCTCCAGGCGATCTACCTCGCGACGCTGCTCCCGGCGCCGATTCCGCGCTTCGCCATCTTTCAGCGCGGCGCTCCGTCGCCAGACACCGTCAGCAGGCTCCGCGCGATCGCGCGAGGGATGTCCGCCGCGCGCTTGATGTCTCCCACCGACGCCGAGGCCGCGCAGAGCGAGACCTTCGCGTTTCGCCCTCGCAATGCCCCGGTGCCGGGCGCCGCCACGATGGACGTCGACCCCACCACCACCGACGAGGCCGCGAGGGCGCTCTGCGCGCGCGCGACCGTCAACGTGCACCCGCAGCAGGCCGACGAGACGCCCAACGGCGCGGACACGCCGACCGCGGAGAGCTCGGAGAACTCCGACCGTGATGGAGACCCGACGCGCTCCGACGACCCGATGACGACCCCGTGAGCGCCGTCCGAACGTTGCTCCGCGGCGCCGCAGGGGCGTAGCATCCGACGCCGCGATGAGCTCCCGTATTTCGCAGGTGCCTTCGAAGACCATTCGCGTCGTCGCCGCCGTGATCGAGCGCGACGGGCGCTACCTCATCACGCAGCGGCGCGCCTCGGCCGTGCTGCCGCTCATGTGGGAGTTTCCCGGAGGGAGGGTCGAGGAGGGCGAGAACGACGCCGCGGCGCTCAGGCGAGAGCTGCTCCACCGCCTCGGCGCGGGCGTCGAGGTGAAGGACATCATCTCGTTCGTGAGCCACACCTACGAGAGCTACGTCGTCGACCTGCATCTCTATGAGTGCGTCCTCACGCACGACGCCCTCGCGGCCCTGGCCGTCAACGACTTCCGCTGGGTGCGCTCCGACGAGTTCGAGCGGTACCCCTTCACACCCGCCGACGAGGCGTCGATGTCGAAGCTCCTCGGCGAGTCTTCGTAGCCGTTTCACCCGCTCGTGCGCCTCCGCGGCGCCGTGGTTACCCTTCGCGCCCTATGCAGAACTGCACCGTCTGTGGCGAGCCCATGGCCCCGGGAGAGACGGTCTGCCGTCACTGCGGTCGCGCCCATTACGGTCCCGTCTGCGCGTCGTGTCAGCAGCCCGCGCCCACCCTCGTTCGCGGCGGACGCGTGATCTGCTCTGCGTGCGGCGCCACGCGGGGTCCGCTCTCGGGCGTTCCGCTCAACGTCGCGGGGCAGGCGCATCGCGTCGGGAGTGTTGTCACGTCGGTGCTCGCGTGGGCCGTCGCGCTCGGCGGTCTCGCCGTCGGCGGTCTCGTCGGCGCCGTGGTCAGCCTCATCGCCACCGTGGCCTCCGCGAGCGTGTGGTGGGGCATCCTCGTGGGGCTCATTCTGGGCGGCGTCGGCGGCGTCGCGGGGGCGCTGCTCATGAAGGGCAGCAAGCGCCTCGACGCGCGCGCGAGGGAGATCCGCGACGAGGCCTTCGAACAGTCGATCCTCGCGATGGCCGCGACGCGAAGGGGATCGGTCACCACGCTCGAGGTCTCGCAGCAGCTCGGGATCGCGCTCTCGGAGGCCGACAGGCTCCTCGGCGAGATGAGCCACAAGGGCCGCGCGCTCGTCGAGATCAACCGCGAGGGGCTGCTCCAGTACACGTTCAAAGACGTCCCCGGCGCGCTCGCGGGGACCGGGAGCCCCGTGAGGGAGCGCTCCGGCGTGCGCGTCGAGACGGCCACCGCGGGCGAGATCGCGAAGGAGCGCGTCGACCGCGAGTTCGAAGAGATCCGCGCGCGCACCCTGACGGGCGAAGAGGCCGCGAAGCGACCGTAGTAGTCTCGCGCGGGCCGCAATGGACTTTCACCTCTGGACGCCGGTCATCTCGGCGGTGCTCGCGCTCGCCATCGCCGTGAAGGTCGTGCTGCGCAGCCGCAAGCGCCGGGCGCACTGGCTCTTCATCGGCTTCGCCACCAACGTCGCCGTCTGGTACTTCGCGACCTTCCTCGAATATCGCGGAGGTAGGGGGGCCATTCTCGGGCGCATCACCGCCCTCATGGCCGTGCTCCTGCCGCAGTCGGGGGTGCGCTTTCTGCGGGCGTTCAGGCCCGACGCGCCGGGCAGCCCTACGGCCCTCGATCGCTGGGCCACGTATCTGTTCTTCCCCATGCTCGCCGCGATCTTGTCGCCGTGGTTCGACCAGAAGGTCGCCGGCGCGGCCATTCGAATCACCATCTCTGCGTACGTCGTGGGGCTCCTCATCGCCGCGGTGAGCGCGCTCTACACGGGCGGGCGGCGCACCCCGTCGCGCATGGAGCGCCGACGCTCGCTGTACCTCGTCGGCGTGGGCGTGCTCGCGACGCTGGTCACCACGGCGGACCTCGTCCCCTTCACCGTGAACCGCATCGTGCCCGGGGAGCTCCCGCCGCTCGGGTCGATCCTCGTGCTCGTGGTGCTCTACATGTTCTCCGAGGTGGTGGAGCGTCGCAGGCTCATCGACCTCTATGAGCTCGCGGGCCGCTTCGTGGTGCTCACCGCGCTCGCCCTCGTGCTCGCGGGGACCTACTACGGCCTCGTCGACTGGGAGCTCGTCGCGCAGCGCGGCAACGGCGAGGGGCCCTACTTCCTCAACGCCATCGTCGCCTCGCTGGTCATTCTCATCCTCTTCGATCCGCTGCGCGCGAAGGTCGAGGAGCAGATCGGCCGCTTCTTCTTCGGCGAGCGCTACGACTTCGAACGCGCCGTCACCGACCTCCGAAATCGCCTCGCCCACACGCTCGAAATCGACGCGATGGGGGCCGTGCTCATGCTCGGCCTCGAAGCCTCGCGGCGCGTCACCTTCGCCGCGCTCTACCTCGTCGACGCCGATCGAAAGGGCGTCGACCTCTTCGCCCACCACGGCTCCGCGCCCGCCGCGAGGCTCGAGCTCGCGCCCATGCGCGCGCTCCTCGACGCGCTCAAACCCCTCGGCGCCGTGGTGCGGGAGCAGCTCGAGCGGGAGCGCGAAGACCGCCTCGAGCTCGGTGAGACGCGCGAGGCCGAGGGGCTCGCCGAGGCGGGGCGTCCGCTCGATGACCTCAGCGCCTCGGTGGTGCTCGCGCTCGAGAGCGACGCGGGGGACCTCATCGGAATCCTCGCCGTGAGCGACGACCGCATGCGCGACGCGTTCTCGCCCGACGAGGTGCAGATGCTCCGGGGCCTCGCCGCGCAGGCGGCCATCGTCGTCGAGAACAGTCGGCTCCACGCGCGCATCAAGGAGCGCGATCGGCTCGCCGCGCTCGGCGAGATGGCCGCGGGGCTCGCGCATGAGATCCGCAATCCGCTCGGGGCCATCAAGGGCGCCGCGCAGATGATGGACGGCAACCCCGACGAGCCCGCCCACAAGGAGCTCCTCGGGATCATTCAGGAGGAGGTCGAGCGGCTCAACAACGTGGTGGGGTCGTTCCTCGACTACGCGCGGCCGTACCGCGGGAACCCCGTCGCGCTCGACGTCACGCAGGCCGTCGAGCGCACCGCGCAGCTCCTTCGAAATGGCCTTCCTGCGACGCTCGATCTGAGGGTCGAGCTGCCGCCGTCGCTGCCTCAGGTGCGCATCGACCCCGAGCACCTGCGGCAGGTGCTGCTCAACCTCGTTCGCAACGCCGTCGAGGCCATGAAGGGCGTCGGCGTGGTGACCGTCACCGCCGCGGTGCGCGCGCGCGCCAACGTCGCGCGAGGCGCCGAGGGCGACGCGTCGGAGCTCGTCGAGATCAACGTCCGCGACGCGGGACCCGGCATCGACCCGCAGGTGCAGCGGAACCTCTTCATCCCGTTCTTCACCACGAAGGCCAGCGGCACGGGGCTCGGGCTCGCGATCTGTCAGCGCCTCGTCGAGAGCGCGGGCGGACGCATCACCGTGCGATCCTCATCGACGGGGACGATCTTCACCGTGGCCCTCCCCGTCGCGAGCGCGACCACCAGCACCGACCCCGACGTGACCGGCCGCCGTCGCAGCGACGCGGTCTGATCAGCGAGGGTCGAAGACCTGCACCTGTCCGCCGGGCGAGTCTTCGAGCACCTGCAACGCGCGGAAGCGGTAGAGCGTGAGCTCCGGGCGCAGGTGACCGGGCGGAGGAACACCGCGCTCGCGCGTGAGCTGACGGAGCGCGTCGGTGGGATCCGTCGCGGGCGACCACGGGGTCGGAGGCAGCGCGTACTCCCACGTCGCGAGGCGCTCGTACCCGACGGCCCACACACGCGGGTCCGCCGCGCGACGAAGGAACTCGGGCGAGCGCGTCCCGAGCACGCCCTTGTCGTAGAAGATCGCGAGCGTGATCGAGAGGCGCTGGAGGCCCTCGCGCAGGCGTCCGTAGCGCTCCTGCTGCTGCGAGGTCCAGCGGTCGAGGACGGCGAAGCACACGTCGAGGAAGGCCCGCGCGATGGAGCCTCCGCGCGTCGAGCGCCACAGGATCGGCGAGCGTCCGTCGCGGAGCATCAGCGCGACCTCCACGGGGCGCGTCCGTCGCAGCGCCTCGGGGAAGATGCGCTCGGGCGGGGCCACGGCGCCCGACATGATGAGCCGCGCGACGGAGATCAACCTCCGCGCGTCGTCGGTGTCGAGCGTCACCGGGTCGGTGGTCTCGTAGAGGGCCGCGACGTCGTCGAGGTACACCGCCGTGAGGCCCGCCGCGGGGCGCATCTGCGAGAGCGCGCGAGAGACCGAGCGCTCGGGGCCCGCGGGGGCGTCGGTGCGAACGAGCAAGCCGTCAAGGTGGCGGCGCCGCGACTCGGTGACCGCCGCACCAGGGTCGGCGCCGTTGAGCGCGGAGGCCAGGTCGGGGAAGTGGGAGACCGACGTCAGCGTCGCATCGCCCGCGGGCAAGGCCCAGGGGGCAGAGCCCACCACGGCCACGGTGCCCCGGTCGCGGAGCTGCGCGGTGAGCTCCGCGTAGCGGGAGGACCAGGGAGGGTTGATCCATCCCGCGCGGAAGGCCACGAAGGGCAGCGACGCCAGGAGCGCGACGACGAGGACCGCGAAGAACCTGAGCTTGCGCACGGGGCGCGGACCCTACCCCGAAGGCAGGCCGCGCGTCACGCGCGACGGGTGTTCCATGCGGGGGGGCTTTGAGACTATGTTCCGCGCGCCTCGCGCGAGGGTCGCCATCGGCGCTCGCGCAGCGGAATGGAGTGATTCGCACCGTGATCATTGGAGTCCCGAAGGAGATCAAGACCCGCGAGTACCGCATCGGCATGACGCCCGCGGGGGTCCGGCAGCTCACGCAGCGAGGCCACACGGTGCTCGTCGAAGCGCACGCGGGCGAAGGCTCGGGCCTTCGCGACGAGCAGTTCGTCGCCGCGGGCGCGCAGATCGTCCCCTCGGCGGGCGACGTGTGGAACCGCGCCGACATGGTCATGAAGGTCAAGGAGCCCCTCCCGGCGGAGTTCGAGTTCTTCCGCCCCGGCCTCGTGGTCTACACGTACCTCCACCTCGCGGCGGAGCCCGTGCTCACCCGCAAGCTCATGGAGAAGAAGGTCCGCGCCGTCGCGTACGAGACCATCCAGCTCACCGACGGCTCGCTCCCGCTGCTCAAGCCCATGAGCGAGGTCGCCGGTCGCATGGCCGTTCAGGCCGGCGCCACGAGCCTCGAGAAGTGGCGCGGCGGCAAGGGGGTGCTCCTCGGCGGCGTGCCCGGCACGCGCCGCGGTCGCGTGGTCATCCTCGGCGGCGGCGTCGTGGGTCGCAACGCGGCCAAGATCGCCATCGGCATGGGCGCGCAGGTGACGGTGCTCGACGTCCGCGCCGACACCATGGACTACCTCGAAGACATCTTCGGCGGCTCCATCGAGACGCTCTACTCGAACCCCGCCAACATCGAGGAGGCCGTGATGCGCGCCGACCTCGTCATCGGCGCCGTGCTCGTCACGGGCGCCAAGGCCCCCACGCTCGTCGACCGCGCCCTCGTCGGCAAGATGGAGAAGGGCTCGGTCATCGTCGACGTCGCCATCGACCAGGGCGGCTGCATCGAGACCGTGCGCCCGACGAGCCACGACCACCCGACCTACGAGGTCGACGGCGTGATCCACTACTGCGTCCCCAACATGCCCGGGGCCGTGTCGCACACGTCGACCTTCGCGCTCACCAACACCACGATGAAGTACGCCCTCGCCATCGCGGACAAGGGCGTCGCCGCGGCCGCCAAGGCCGACCCCGCCCTCGCGCTCGGCATCAACTGCTACGACGGCGCGTGCACCTACGAAGCCGTCGCGCAGGCCCACGGCCTCGAGTACACGGCCCTCGACCGCGTCCTCGCGTAGAGCGCCGACGGGAGAAGCGCCTCTCCGTTCTGCTTCAGATCTGCGTCGCCCAGCTTCGTTGCGTCTTCTCGCAAGGCCGACAGCCTTGCTTCGAAGCCGCGCCTTGCTGTGCTCGCAGCTCTCCGCAGAACGGCGGGCGTTCTCCCTTCGGCGCTCCAGCGTGTCTCTCGTGCCGCGCCGCCTTCGTGACGGCGGAGCGGTAGATCCCTAACGCCCTCTGAATCGCTGTGAACGGCCCGCGTTTCGCGATACCTCGCGGCAGCGCGTCGGCGGACTCGCGCGTCTCGACTCCGTCTGGCACGGCGACTGCTCATTCGTCTCACGCGGTCCTGCGATCGGCCGCGCTCGCGCTCTCAACGCGCTCGCTGCGGCTCAAGGGCGCGGCGGCGGCGCCTCTTTGTCCGCAGGAGTCATTCGATGGTTCGTCTCGCGGCGATGACCACGGCGGTGCTCTGCGTCCTCGCGTCGGGATGCGGAGACGCGACGCCCGCAGCGGTTTCTGACGCGGGGGCGGAGACCTTCGACGCGGTCTCTGACGGCGCGCTCGACGGCGGCGCGACGACCGACGCGCGCGCCGACGTGCGGGACGCGCCCGATGTGAGGGACGCGCCCGACGTGCCCTTCGACGATGGCGTTCAGCCCTACACCGAGGCGATCTGCAACGACGCTTCGAACCTCGACGACCTCGCGGCCGCGTGGATCGACACGCCCGTGGGGCTCCGCGACGCCGTGAACGGCATCGCGGCGAGGCGCTACCCCATGGCCGCCGCGTTGCTCACCGCGCAGGACGACGCGCAGCTCGCGCTGTGGTTCAGGCCCGCGAGGAGCTTTCGTGACGTGCTCGGCGCGTTCGCTTCAGGGGTGCGCGATGCGGGGCGCGCGTGGGACGCGGCGATGTCGGGCTCGGTGATGGTCTTTCGGCTGCGCGACGACCTGGTGCTCCCGCTGCGACCCGTGGAGGGCTTCGCGCGGCGGGAGATCCTCACGCTGCACGCGGCGCCGGGCGTCGACCCCTACGTCGACGCGTACCTCCTCGGCCCCGCGGGCGCCGAAGGGTTCGAGAGCGTGCTCGAGGACCTCGTGCAAGACACCCACGCGCTCGCCGCGAGGTTCTGCACGCGCGACGCGATCGCGCCCGGGGCGCACGTCGACGCGCGCGACGCGGTGCTCACGATGATGTACTACGTCGAGCTCTACCTCATGCGAGCCCGGACGAGTCACCCCGGGGTCTACGCCGCGGTGGTCGCAGACCCGGCGTATCGACGGCTCCTGAAGCTCGCGTGGCAGCGCGCGGAGTTCTGGCTCGACGCGACGGACGGGCACCCCGAGCTCGCCGTGAGAGACCGCGAGATCGAGGTGTGGACCTACGCCCCGGCGAACTTCCTGGAGATGGTCAGGCTGCCCGAGTGAGCGAGACGGAGGGAGGGACGATCAACGGCTCGCGACCTCGCGCACCAGGGCGCGGAGGCGCTGCAGGTCGAAGGGCTTCTCGACGAGCGGGTTGGGGCTCTGGTGGAGGTAGCTCTCCGCGTCGGAGTCGGTGGCTCCGCCCGTGATGAAGATCACCCGCGCGTGCTGGTCGGGCGCCGCCGTCGCGAGCGCGCGGTGGAACTCCACGCCTGACATCTCGGGCATCATCACGTCGCTGAGGATCACGTCGAAGCGCTCGCCGCCCTCGATGCGCGCCAGCGCGACGCGCGCGTCGACGACGAATTCGACGAGGTATGCGGCCCCGAGGGTGCGGCGGATCACAGATCCGATGCGCAGGTCATCATCGACGACGAGCACCCGCGCGGTCCGCGTCATCGCGGGCGCGCGCTCGCTGTCGCGCGGCGCGCCGACAGGATCGCCTGGGGGTCTGGTCTCGTGCGCCATCACTCGCGATCGCCCGCCTGCTGGATCGAGCGTTTTGCCAGGCGATCGGATCGCCTTCGGCGCTCGGTCGAAGAAACGATATGCGTATACCGCGCCGGGTTGAAAAAGCACAGTTCCATGCGGTTCGAGGCGAGCGGGAGCGCGGAATCTCAGGGTGAGCCGACGTCGTGGAGGGTGTCGAACGTGACCCGACGCCCCTCGATGCGGACGTCCCAGACGTGACGAACCCGGCCCACCTGGCAACGGACCCGGTGCGTGCCCTCGGTGATGAACGCAGGGGCCGGCGCGTCGACGATGACCCCGCCCACGCTGCACCTCGATGCAGGGGTTGTATGCAGTACGTAGAGCCCCAGCCGGGTGTCGCGAGGCCAGCGGAGCCCGAGCGAGCGGAACCCGTCGACGGCGACGGTGGGCTGCGGGATCCAGGTGTCTTGCACCTCGATCACCGAGGGCTCGGCGCGCTGCGCCGAGGAGACGCGCACCGAGGTCGGAGGCAGCGGGAGCGGCGCGGGCGTCTCTCCGACGCGCACCTCGGGGAGGTTGGGGAGGCTGAGTCGCTCCTCCCTCGCGCGCCGCGACGCGCGGAGCGTGTGGACGTAGCTCGCGAGGCCGAGGGCCACGAGCGGGAGCGCGATGGCGAGCGCGAGGCTGACCCGCTGCCGCGGCGTAGGGCGCTGCGCGGGCGTCGCGTCGCGGACGGGCGGAGGGTCGAACTCGGTGCCGTCGAGGCCGTCGGTCCTCGGCGCGACGCCGGCGGCGCGGAGCCTCATGCGCAGCGACGCGTTCTCCGCGCGGAGCGCCTCGACCTGCGAGAGCGCGGATTGTAGCTCGTTGCGATAGTCGCCCATCGTTCACCGCCAGCGCGCGATCGTACAGCATCCGCGCGCCGCGCAAGAGCCTCTCGCGCGCGCCCCGTCGCTGGTAGAGTCCGCGCCCTCTCGACCGTGGACCCGCTCACCCTGCACGTCCGCACCACGCTGGTCAGTCGCACCTACGCGAGCGGCGCGGCCCTCGTGGCGCCCGTTCCTTCGCTCGCGCTGACGAGCGCGGGGCCGCCGGGGCACTGCGTCGACGAGCAGCAGCTCTTTCTCGGCGAGCACCTCGCGCGCGCGCTGCCCGAGGAGGTCGCGCGGTTTCACCTCCCCGACGGCGTGCGGCTCGTCGAGGCCGACGTGCTCGTCGCGCGAGAGGACCTCCCTCGCAGGCTCAAGGTTCGAACGCCCGTGCGCGTCCACGCGGTGGTGATCCCCGACGCGCGGGGCGTGTGGGTCACCGTCGTCGCCGTCGATCACACGTTCTATGTGCCCGAGGGGGAGCCCGTCGAGAAGGCCCTCCGCGACGAGGTGGCGCGCGTCGCGGGCGCGTGGGAGCTCACGCCCGAGCAGTACCTCCGGCTCCTGCCGCCGTCGCACATCGAGCTCGTGCCGCTCGACCTCTCGGTGGAGCGCTTCGAACGCCTCCCCGCGGGCCGCGTCGCGTCGCTGCGCAAATCGCTCCGCGAGCGAGAGCGCCAGCGCTGGGCGCGCGAGGTGCTCGCCACGGTGTCCGCGGCGCTCCACGAGACGCTCCCCGTGGCGGGGCCTCCCGTCGCGTCGCGCGAGGCCGAGCTGCGTCAGCTCTCGTCGCTCCTCGACGGCCCGAAGCGCCGCTCGGCGCTCGTCACGGGCCCGTCGCTCGCGGGCAAGACGGCGCTCCTCCACGCGTGGCTGCGCGCCCGCAGGCTCAAGGGCGACGCGGTCTGCGTGTACGTCACCTCGGGCTCGCAGCTCATCGCCGGGATGAGCGGCCTCGGCCAGTGGGAGGAGCGCGTCCGTCGCGTGATGGAGGCCGTCGAGATCCTCGACGCGGTGCTCGTGTTCGACAACATGGGCGACCTGCTCGCCGATCGCGCGAGCGGCCACGTCGACATGCCCGGCGCGCTCAAGCCCTGGATCGAAGAGGGCAGGGTGCGCGTCGTGGGAGAGCTTCGCGCGGACCTCGTCGATCAGGCCGAGCGCGGTCACGGGGCGCTCCTCTCGACGATGGCTCGCGTGCGTGTCGACGCCCTCGACGCCGCGAAGACCGCGCACGCCCTCACGCTGCGCGTGGCGCATCACAGGTCGCACGAGCCCGAGCGCGCGGGGCTCTCGCCCGAGGCCGTGAACGCCGTCGTCGACCTCGCGGAGCGGTATCTCCCGTACGAGGCTTTTCCGGGCAAGGCCGCGAGGCTCTACGACGACCTGCGAGCATTCGCCGAGGCCCGCCGCGGCCCGTCCGACGCGCGCGTCGGAGCCCTCACGCCCGACGACGTCCACACGTTCTTCAGCTTGAAGAGCGGCATTCCGCTGTTCCTCCTCCGCGAGGACGCGGCGCTGAAGCTCGACGACGTGGTGGCCGCGCTCCGTCGGCGCATGGTCGGCCAGGCCGACGCCGTTCGCCGCGTGGCCGAGACCGTGTGCGTCGTGAAGGCGCGCATGCAGCCCGCGGGGCGACCGCTCGCGACGCTGCTCTTCGTGGGCCCCACGGGCGTCGGCAAGACCGAGCTCGCGCGCGCCCTCGCCGCGTACCTCTACGGCGCCGAAGACCGCATGGTGCGCTACGACATGAGCGAGTTCGCCGACTTCGAAGCGGCCGACCGCCTGCTCCGCGGCTCCGGCGGCGCCGAGGGGATGCTCACGCGACGCGTGCGCGAGCAGCCCTTCGGCGTGGTGCTCCTCGACGAGATCGAGAAGGCGCACCCCTCGGTCTTCGACCTGCTCCTCCAGGTCTGCGGCGAGGGGAGGCTCACCGACGGCCGCGGTCGCACGGCGTACTTTCACAACGCCATCGTGATCCTCACGAGCAACCTCGGCGCCGCGTCGCTGCGCGAAGCAGCGGGCTTCGAAGCGCGGCCCGGCGACGCGACGGCTCACTACCAGCGCGCCGTCGAGCGGCACTTTCGCCCCGAGTTCGTCAACCGCATCGACCGCGTGGTGGCCTTCGCGCCGCTCTCGCGCGATGAGATCGAGCGCGTCGCGCGCGTCGCCATCGAGCGTGTCGCGGCGCGTCGCGGGTTCGTCGGCGCGGGCACCTCGCTCCGCGTCAGCGACGGCGCCGTCGAGGCCATCGCGCGCGACGGATACTCCCCCCGCTACGGGGCTCGCGCGCTGCGGCGCCACATCGAGGACCACCTCGTCGCGCCCGTGGCGCGGCTCTTCTGCCAGGTCCCGCGCGGAGACGAGGCCTTCGCCGTCGACGTCGCCACGGAGTCCGGTCGGCTCAGCCCGCCCGACGAGATGTCGCAGGTGGCCTCCGCGCGCGAGGGCGCGCTCACGTTCACGGTCTATCGGTCGAACGCCGTCGACGCGCGCACCGCGGAGCGCGACTTCGCGAGCATCTCTCGCGTGCGCCGCGTGATCGACCGCGCGATGGCGTGGCCGCGCGTCGAGGCCCTCAAGGAGCAGCACGAGTTCCTGGTGCTTCAGCTCGATCACGGGCGCGACGACGGCCGCGGAGGCAAGGCCCCGCGCGCGCACCACGAGCTCGTCGCGCTGCGCTCGGAGCACCACCGCGCGTCGGCGGCGCTCTCGGCGCTCGCGTCCGTCGTCGACGAGGCGCTCGTCACCGAGGAGCTCGCGCTCGAAGGGCTCCTCGAAGGTCGCGCGATCGGCGACCTCCGCGACGAGTCCGACAAGACCCTGGCGCGCTTCGAACGCGCCGCCGCGATCGCGCTGCTCGCGCAGGAGCCGCGGCGCGACAACGCGCTGCTCATTGTCACCGAGCTCGACGGCCACGGGGCCTTCTCTCGCTGGCTCGTCCCGCTGCTCGAGGCGTGCGAGCGGCGCGACTGGCGCGCGGGCGTCTTCATCGACGGCGACGGTCCGCGCGACGTCGTGGGCTGGCCCGCCGATCGCCGATGGGGCGCGCCGCTCGGGCAACGCGAGGCCATCGAGCGGCTCGGCGACCCGCGGCGCAGCGCGCGCAACGCGTTGGTCTACGTCACCGGGCCGTGGGCGGGCGCGCTCCTCGCGCTCGAGGCGGGGCTGCACGCGTGGGGCCTCGACGCCACGCGCGACGACGCGGACCACTGCGCGTGCCTCTACGTGAGGCTGCTCTCGATGGTGGGACCGCCGCGCGACGACCGGGCGTGGCAGCACCGGGCGCTCGTCCCCGACAACGCGAGCCAGTGGTCTGAGATGCGACGGGAGCTCCGCGTGAGGGCGCACCAGGGCGACGCGGTGAGCGTGCGAAGCCGTTACGTCTGCGACTGCGCGTCGCCCGGCGACTACTTCGCCGAGCTCGAGCGCATGGCCTACGCGGAGCTCGACGCGTACGAGCTCGACGACACGCTGAGCCGCGACGAGCGCTTCTCGGGGCCCCTCGACGACGCGCTCTCGGAGGCCGCGCGATGAACGTCACCGTGGCGGTCTACCAGGAGCGCATCGGGAGCGTGTTCCAGTGGACGACGCTCGGGCTCGGAGAGCACACGAAGCGCGAGCGCGGACCGCACCCGGCGAAGCTCCAGCAGAAGATCTCCGCGGCGCTGCGCGAGGTCATCGCGAAGCTCTCGCCGCGTGACCTCGGCGCCATCGAGCTCGTGCGAGGGACGCGCCTCCAGGTGGTGCGCGTCGAGCTCTCGCTGCGTCACGAGGGCCGTCGGCGCAAGGTCACCATGCTCTGCCCCGTGGTGATCGAACCGCGCTGGGCGAGCGACGAGACGCGCTTCGTCATCGCGTATCACCCCGCGCGGCAGGGGCGCTGGTTCCCCCTCCACGACGACGAGCCCGTGGGCCCCGCGGCGACGGCGTTCTTCGAAGACGACTGGGCCGCGCTCACCGATGAGGAGATCAAGGCGCTGCGGCTCCAAGGGCGCGGGGTGCTCAAATCGTTCTCGTTCGAGGTCACGCCGAAGAGCCTCCTCGACGAGCTCCCCGACCGGCCGCGGGGCGTGTGGGACGACCTCCGCAACGACCGCAACGACCCCCGCCGCGAGGAGCGTCGCGAGGTGCTCGCGCAGGTCGGCGTCGACCTCACGTGGAAGGCCATCGACGGCTCGATCACGGGGGGCGTCCCCCGGAGCCCCACGCGCGAGGAGCTCCGCTCGCTCGTGTGTCAGCCCGTCGCGCAGCCCGTCATCGTCGTGGGCCCCTCGGGCGCCGGGCGGACCACCGCGCTCGAGCGCGTCACGCTCGACCTCCTCGACCACGACGGCTACGCGTCGCACCGCAACGCCGACCGCGTGCGACGCGTCTGGCAGGTGAGCGGTAAGCGCATCATCGCGGGGATGTCGTACCTCGGCGACTGGCAGCAGCGGTGCCTCGACGTCTGCGCCGAAGCCCGTCAGCAGAAGGCTCTTCTGTGGGCCGTCGACCTGCACCACTGGGGTCGCATCGGGCGCTCGCGCGACAGCGAGATGAACCTCGCGGAGTTCTTTCAGGGCCCCGTCGCGCGCCGCGAGCTCACGATGATGGCCGAGTGCACGCCCGAGCAGCTCCGGCAGCTCGAGGAGGAGGCGCCCGCGTTCGCGTCGCTCTTCACGCGCGTGCGCATCGAGGCCGCGGGGCACGCCGAGACGATGCGCCTGCTCATCCACGAGTCGCGGAGGCTCGAGGCGCAGAACAAGCGGCTGTACGTCGATCCGTCGGGGCTGCGAGAGATCCTCGAGGTGGGGTCGTCGCTCTTTCCGATGCGGGTGCAGCCGGGCAAGGCCCTCGATCTGTTGCGGCAGGCGTCGCACGACGCGCTCCTCGAAGAGGGCGAGGAGCACTACGTCAACGGGTGGCAGATCGGCTTCACGCTCTCGCAGCGCACGGGCCTGCCGCACTGGATGCTCCAGAACGGCTACCTCGACCCGGCGACGATCGCGCAGAGGTTCAGCGCGCAGGTGATGGGGCAGCCCGTGGCCGTCGCGGCGGCGGTCGACCTCGTGGCGCGCATTCGAGCGGGCCTCACGGACCCCAAGCGCCCCTACGCGGTGTACCTCTTCACAGGGCCCACGGGCACGGGCAAGACGGAGCTCGCCAAGGCGCTCGCGGAGTACCTCTACAGCAGCGCGGAGCGCATGGTGCGCATCGACATGGGCGAGTACGGCTCGCCCGACGCCGCCGCGCGCCTCGTCGGCGACCGATGGAACCCCGAGGGGACGCTCACCCGCGCGGTGCAGGCGCAGCCCTTCTGCGTGGTGCTCCTCGACGAGATCGAGAAGGCGCACCCCCAGGTGCACAACCTCCTGCTCCAGCTCTTCGACGAGGCGCGGCTCACCGACGCGGCGGGCGTCGCGGTGAGCTTCGTCCACGCGGTGGTGGTGATGACCTCGAACCTCGGCGCGAGGACCGAGGCCGTCGCGGGCTTCGCGACGAGCGAGGTGCCCAGCGAGGCCGACCACCTGCGCGCCGTGCGGGAGTTCTTTCCCCCCGAGCTCTTCAACCGCATCGACCGCGTGGTGTCGTTCCGCCCGCTCACGCCCGAGGTGGCGCGCTCGGTGGTCGCGCGCGAGCTCGGCAAGCTCACGCAGCGCCGCGGACTCCTCGATCGAAACGTCTTCGTCGCGGCCGCCGATGACGCCCTCGACCTCGCCGTGCGCGAAGCCTTTCGCGCCGCCGACGGCGCGCGCTCGCTCAAGCGCTGGCTCGAGTACAACGTCGGCGCGCTCCTCACCGAGCACCTCGTCGAGAAGCCCGACAACGAGCTCCAGCTCGTGCGCGTGCGCGGCGTCGGGGGGAGGCTCTCGCTCGACGTCGAGACCCTCGTCGAGGCCGAGCCCCTCGCCGCGCGATACCCCCTCGAAGACTGCCTCAACGAGCCGCTCCCGACGCTGCGCGCGCGCATCGCCGACGCGCGCCTATCGCTGCGTGAGCTCGCCGCGTCGCCCGCCCTCTCGACGCTCTCGGAGCGCATCGGAGACCTCGTCGCGCGGCACCGCGACGGCGTCGGCGAGGGCGTCGGGGCGCTCTTCGCGCTGGAGTCTCTGCGCGGAGACATCGCCGCCCTCGGGGAGCACCTCGAGCACCTCGAGCGCGCGGCCTCGAACGACGAGGACTGGGACCTCCGCGCCCTCGAAATCGAGCAGCGCGCGCAGGGCCCCGTCGACCCGTACTCGTTCAAGGTGCTTCGCGTCCGCGCGTACGACCGCCGCGCGGTGGGGGCCGCGCCTCCGCCCGCGAGGGACCAGGTGCTCGACGCGCTCGCCGAGGTGGCCGCGCTGCGGCGCGCGCTCGCGACCGTCGACGACGAGGCGCAGCACGCCGTACGCATCGAGGTCTCGCGCGCGACCTCGACGGAGTTCCTCCGCGATCGGGCGCCGACGGGGGCCGAAGGCGGGCTCTTCGAACAGCTCGCGCTGGCCTACGCGAAGGCGCGAGGCACCTTCGTGGGCGCGGCCCTTCGGACGCACGTCGGTGAGGAGCGGCCCTCTTCCATCGAGCAGCTCCAGAACCTGTTGTTCGAGCCCGACCGCCTCGTGATCGAGCTCTCGGGCCTCGGCGTGAGAGACTTCTTCGCCGCCGAGGCGGGGACCCACGTCTGGCGCTCGGCCGCGGGCGTGCCCGAGATCGTCCGCGTCGAGGTGCGCGGCGTCGACGGGCCCCTCGTCGCGCCCGTTGATCCCGTCGGGGGCGCGACGCCGAGGGTGGTTCGACTGATCCGTTTCGACGCGCACCCGAGCGAGGGCGCGAGCGCCCCCCTGGAGCTCGAAGACTACGTGACGGGTCTCACCCGATCGGTCTCGGCGAGGCTCATGACGGACCCGCTGCCCGGTCTCTGGCGAGCCCGCCTCGCGCGTCAGAACGCGGATTCTTGAGGCTCTCCGCACGCGTCGGGAGCGATACGGCCACGCGCGCCCGATTTTTTCGCCGACGATCGCCCGAATAAGGGTCTTTTGTAGCGTGCAACGGATTGGACGTACCCCACGGGGGGCACTCTATGATTCCGCCGAGACGTCGGCCCATGGCACGCGCAACACAGCACAGCGTGACTTCGTCACCGTTCAAGGTGACGTCGGGCGAGTTCGTCTCCCGCGCTGACAACCCCCTCGGGGCCGGTCACGAGCGGTATCGGCTGCTCATCGTCGCCGAGGACGTGACCGACCGCGCGAGCTTCACCGCCGTGGCGTCTCGCCACGAGGCGCTCCGCGACGGTGTCTCCTGCGTCGCGACCTGGGACGAGGCGCGCGTCCGGCTCGCGGAGGGGAGCGACGACGCGTGCGTGCTCGTGTGGGCGTCCCCGGGCAGGGAGCCTTTCGAACTCCTCCGCGAGGTCGCGATGTCGGGCCGCGACACGCCGATCATCGTGTGGGCGCGCGGCGAAGACCCCGTCGGGGAGCGCGTCGCGATGTCGCTCGGCGCCGCGGACTGGCTCGTCCGCCCGACGCTCATCCCCGAGGAGCTCGAGCGCACGGTGCGCAACGCCGTGTCGCGCGCTGCCGCGATGCGCGCGCTCCGCGACAGGGAGCAGCGGTCGCGAGCGGCCTTCGAGAGCGGTGACAAGTCGCGCCTCCTCGTCGACGACGAGGGCCTCTGCATCGACGCCAACGCGGTCGCGCGCCGCGCCTTCGGCCTCCCTTCGGGTGACCTCGGTCGCACCGACCTCGCGTCGCTCCTCGGCCCCACGGCGCGCGACGTGCTCGCCTCACATTGGAGGGGCCGCGACGCGCGACCCGCCTACGAGCTCACGCTGCGCGTTCAAGACCCCGGCGGCGCGCAGCGCACGTACGAAGCCTCCGTGGTTCCGCGCGCCGTGCCCGGCGGGAACCTCGTCGTCCTCCGCGACGTGACGGGCCGCGAGGAGGTCCGCCAGCGCCTCGCCCTGAGCGAGCGGATGCTCTCCCTCGGCACGCTCGCGTCGGGCATGGCCCACACGATCAACAACCCGCTCCAGGTGCTCTATTCGAGCATCGACCTCATGCAAGAGAGCCTCGAGCGCGCGCGCACGTCGCACGGCCGCAACGTGCAGGCCGAGATCGACGCGGTGGCCTTCGAACTCGCCACGGCCCGCGAGGCCGCCGAGCGCGTGCGGCGCGTGGTGCGAGACCTCGCGGTGTTCACCCGCACCGACGGCGGCGAGACGTCGCGGGTCAACCTCGCGACGCCCCTCGAGACCGCCATCAGGCTCACCGAGAACACCATCAGGCACAGGGCCACGCTCGTCAAAGAGGTGCGCCCCGTCGCGTCGGTGATGGGCAACGAGGCGCTGCTCACGCAGGTGTTCGTGCACCTGCTCCTCAACGCGGCGCAGTCGATCAAGCAGGGCTCTGCGGCGCACAACGAGGTGAGGGTCTCTGTGGGGCGCACGGCCGACGGGCGCGTGCAGGTGTCGGTGAGCGACACGGGGCACGGGATGAGCCCCGAGGTGCTCGGCCGCGTGTTCGATCCGTTCTTCACGACGCGCCCGGTGGGTGAGGGGGCGGGCCTCGGGCTCTCGGTCTGTCACGGCACCGTGGCCTCGATGGGCGGAGAGATCCTCGTCGAGAGCGAGCTCGGGCGAGGGAGCACGTTCCGTGTGCTCCTGCCCGCGGTGGGGGTCACGGGGCGGCCGTCGACGGTGACGCCGATCCCCGAGCCCGACGCGGTCCCGCGCAGCCGCGTGCTGGTCATCGACGACGACCCGATGGTGTGCCGCAGCCTCACGAGGCTCCTGCAAGCGCACCACGACGTGGAGCCCATCACCGAGGCCGCCGACGGGCTCTCGCGCATCGAGAGCGGCGAGCGCTTCGACGTGATCCTCTGCGACGTGATGATGCCCGAGATGTCGGGCGTGGAGTTCTATCAGAAGCTCCAGGTGATCGCGCCGGAGCAGGCCGCGCGGGTGGTCTTCGTGACGGGCGGCGTGTTCTCTCCCGAGGCGCGCGCGTTCCTCGACGCGGGCAAGCACCGGGTGATCGAGAAGCCCGTGACGCAGGGGGCGCTCTACAAAGCCCTCCTTCGCATCGTGCCGCAGCGCACGTAGCGCGACCTTCACCGCGCGCCGCGACGGAAGCGCTTGACACGCGCGCGCCATCAGCGATTGCGTAGAGCCCTTCGCGGCGGAGCGCGAGCGGCAGCGGGTGCCCTCCGACGACTCCGCGCGGGAGGGACACACTCGCGATGGCGGCAGACACGATTCCGGCTCGGCTCTTCGCGCAGGAGCGTCGTCGCCCTGACGCGCCCGCGTACTGCGAGAAGGTCGACGCCCGGTGGCGCGCGACGAGCTGGAGCGGCTACGCGAAGCACGTGAGGCGCGCCGCGATGGCCCTCCTCTCGCTCGGCGTCGACGCGGGCTCCACGGTGGCGATCCTGGGGTTCAACCGCCCCGAGTGGGTGACCATGGACGTCGCCGCCATGTGCCTCGGCGCGGTGCCCGTGGGGATCTACACCACGTCGTCGCCCGACGAGGTGCAGTACATCGCCCACCACTGCGAGGCGTCGGTGATCCTCGTCGAAGACCGCGCGCAGTGGGAGAAGGTCAGCGCGCGTCGCGGCGAGCTCCCGGCGCTCAAGCGCGTGGTGCTCATGCGAGGGGCCTCCGTCGACGATCCCCTCGCGATGACGTGGGAGGCCTTCCTCGCGCTCGGTGAGGGCGACGACGCGGAGGTGCGGCGCCGCGTCGACGCGCTCGAACCCGACGCGCTCGCGACGCTGATCTACACCTCGGGCACCACGGGCGCCCCCAAGGGCGTGATGCTCTCGCACAGGAACCTCGCGTGGACCGCGGCCGTCGCGCTCGAGCTCACGGGCGCCGGGCCCGACGACGCGATGCTCTCGTACCTGCCGCTCTCGCACATCGCCGAGCAGATGCTCTCGATCCACGGCGCGATCACCACGGGCGCGTGCGTGTACTTCGCCGAGTCCATCGAGCGCGTGCCCGACGACCTCAAGACCTCGCAGCCGACGATCTTCTTCGGCGTCCCGCGCATCTGGGAGAAGTTCCACGCGGGCGTGTCGGCGAAGCTCCGGCAGGCCGCGGGGGCGAAGGCGAAGCTCCTCGCGTGGGCGCGCAACGTCGCCTCGAAGGTCCACGCGACGAAGAACCGCGGCGCGCCGCTGCCGGGCCTCCTCGAGCTTCAATACAGGCTCGCGCAGCGCCTCGTGTTCTCGAAGCTCCGCGCGGCGCTCGGCCTCGGGCGCGTGCGCGTCTGCGTGAGCGGCGCGGCGCCCGTGGGCCCCGACGTGCTGGAGTTCTTCGCCAGCCTCGACCTCCCGATTCAAGAGATCTACGGCCAGTCCGAGGACACGGGCCCCACGAGCTTCAACATCCCGGGCAAGACGAAGTTCGGCTCCGTGGGCGTCGCCCTCCCCGGCGTCGACGTGCGCTTCGGCGACGACGGAGAGATCCTCGTGAAGGGACCCAACGTGTTCCTCGGGTACTACAAAGACCCCGCTGCGACGGCCGCGACGCTCGTCGACGGATGGCTCCACTCGGGCGACCTCGGGGCCTTCGACGCCGACGGCTTCCTCAACATCACCGGCCGCAAGAAGGAGATCCTCATCACCTCGGGCGGCAAGAACATCACGCCGAAGAACATCGAGGCCGACCTCAAGAAGAACGCCCTCATCGCCGAGGCCGTGCTCGTCGGAGATCGCAGGCCCTACCTCACCGTGCTCCTCGTGCTCGACCCCGAGCGCCTCGCCGCGCTCGCGAAGGAGAGCGGCGAAGCTTCACCGCCCGACGATGCCAACGGCGCGGCCTACGTGCGCAAGGTCCTCGATGCGCACGTCGAGGCCGTCAACGTCCACTACGCGCGCGTCGAGGCGGTGAAGAAATACTACGTGCTCCCGAGGCCCCTCACGATCGAGGGCGGAGAGCTCACGCCGACCATGAAGGTCAAGCGCGCGGTGGTCTACAAGCGCTACGCCGCGGAGATCGAGGCCCTCTACGCCGAGGGCGCGAGCAACTGATCCGTCACCCGTGCTCGGCCGCGTCGAGGGCGCGGTCGAGGGCCACCTCGTCGAGGTCGTCGCGAAAGGCCATGCCGAGGGCCTCTCGCACGGGCTCGCACGCCGCGGCGTCGAGGGCCACGCGCACCCTCGTGCTCGCGCGGCGGCCGTCGTGGCCGTTGAGCGCCCACACCGCGGCGACGCGGCGCTCGAGGGGCGCCGCGGGGTCTTCGATCACGCGCGCGGCTACGCACGGATCGAGGCGCACGCTGCGGTACCCCGACACGTCGGCGATGAGAGAGCGGACGCCCGCGCGCCAGTCTTCGAGCGAGCGCCCGCGGCGGTCGAGGAGGGCCTCGGCGCCATCGTCTCCGGTCTGCCGCGCGCGCCACCCTTCGAGCTCCGAGCGCAGACGATCGTAGAGGGCGTCGCGGCGGCGGACGGCGCGCTCCACGGAGCCGTCGCCGATGTCGCGCACCATCGAGTTCGAGAGGAGCGGAAGCGCGACCTCCTCGCCGTCGTCGAGGCGGAGCACGACGCCGAGCTCGTCCCAGTCGACGTCGGCGATCGCGGGCCAGGGGATGAAGCGCTCTGCCCCGTTGCGCTGGAGTGACACACCGTCACCGCCGACGGTCACCCGAGAGACGCAGACCTCCATCACGAGGCGCGCGGCGAGGGCGAAGCCCGCGGCCCAGGCGAGCACCCCCGCGAGGACGCCGCCCGCGCGCATCACCGTGTCGGCCAGAGGCATCGGCGCTGCGATCGAGAGCAGCAGCACGAGCGCCGTGAGCCCCGAGGTATCGACACCACCACGAAGGGGGACCGTCAGCGCCCGACGGGAGAGCGCGCGGCCCATCGCGGAGCGCACCGTCGCGAGGGACTCGTCGTCGGGGAGCGTGAGGCCCCACGCGCGCCCGTCGTCGCAGCGGAGCCAGAGCTCGTCGCGGTCGGCGTCGGGGGATGCCCGAACAGACCAGCGGGTGACGGCGCTCCAGGGGATCTCCGTGCGGCGATCGCGGGTGACGATGGTGATGGCGTCGGCGGAGAGCTCCAGCGAGGCGACGGTTCCTTGACACCCGCGAGGGCGACCGAGGGCGACGGCTGTCAAACCCATGACACCCGATGCGCAGAGGAGAAATCCCTGCGTAGCGAGCGAAGGGGCCGAGCACGAGGCCACGGAGAGCCCGCACGCCGACGCGAGGAGCGCCGCGATGGCGCCGTAGCGCAGCCACGGGTCCGAGAGCGTCCCTTCGTGAGATCGCAGCACCACCGCGTCGATGCGAGCGGGACAGGTCATCGATCACCTCCGGAATCGTCAGGCGCGTTGCGGGAGCGTCAGCGTCGGTGATCGCTGCATCATCCGTGCGCGGCGCGTCGATCGCTTTACGTGCAACGGCTCTCCAGTCTCCGCGCGATTCAGCCGTTGGATAGGACAGTGAGCCCCAACGCAGCACGCATCGAAGCCGCGCCCCGCGAAGCCCCGAGCGCCTACGAAGACGACCTCGTCGCGCGCTCTCGCGCTCGCATCGGCGCCATCATCGACGGCAAGTACCAGCTCGACGGCCTCCTCGGCGTGGGCACCACGGGCGCCGTGTTTCGAGCGCAGAACCGCTGGGCCGGCCGCCCCTGCGCCGTGAAGCTCTTTCACTACCAGGGCCCCAACGATCAAGACGTGCTCCGGCGCTTTCTCCGCGAGGCGCAGGCGATCAACCGCGTGCGGCGCAACAACAAGCTCCACCCCAACGTCGTCGACGCCCTCGACGTCGGCCGCGACCGCGAGACCGGGGCCTACTTCGTCGTGCAGGAGCTCCTCCGCGGAGAGACCCTCGCGGCCTACCTCCTGCGATTGCCTGGCAAGCGCCTCTCGCTCCCCAACGCGATGCGGGTGCTCAGGCCCGTCATCGACGCCATCGCGTGCGCCCACCAGGGCGCCGTCGTGCACCGCGACCTCAAGCCCGAGAACGTGCTGCTCACCCGCGGCGAAGGCGGGATCGTCCCCAAGGTGCTCGATTTCGGCATCGCGCAGCTCACCGACGAGCGCGTCACGCCCGTGATGGAGTTCATCGGAACGCCGCTCTACATGCCCCCCGAGGCCTACGGCGGCTCGGGCCTCGTCGACGCGCACGCCGACGTGTGGGCCCTCGGCGTGATGCTCTACGAGACCCTCGCGGGCGAGCACCCCTTCGCCCCCGCCCACGACACCCCGATGGGCTGCATGGAGGCCGTGCTCTACCGCGCGCCGCCCTCGCTCGCAGCGCTCGGCGTCGTGCCTCCCTCCGTGTGGATGGCCCTGCGTCGCGCCATCGCGAAGCCCCTCGCGCAGCGGTACTCCTCCGCGGGCGAGCTGCTCGCGGCCCTCGACGCGGCGATGCGCCCCGTACGAATGCTCCGGGTGAACGCGAGCACCACGCTCGAGCAGGCCCGCGCCGCCCTCAACGACCCCTCGCAGCACGGACGGATCAGCGCCAGCGAGCCTCGTCGCACGATGCCTCCGCCCATCGATCGCCGCACGATGCCTCCGCCCTCGATGGGAGGCCGCGCGCTGATCCCGATGGCGCCTCGCGTGCCCTCCGAAGCGCGCCTGATCGGGGCCTCGATGGTGCCTCCCGCCAACGACGCAGACGCCGCCGAGGAGCCCTTCACGGGCGACCCGAGAGACTACTGGTGGAGCGTGCAGGTGCAGGGAGGACACACCGCGCAGGAGCTCACCGCGCTGCTCCAGCTCCCGGAGCTCGCGCGGGTGATCGAGCTCCACGCCACGGGCTGCGCGCTCGGCGACGCGGGTGTCGCCACGCTCTGCGAGGGGAGCCTCCTCCGCGACCTCGCGGTGCTCTCGCTCCGTCGCGTGGGGGTGACCTCGCGCGGCGTCGCTGCGATCGCGGGCTCCGCGGCGCTCGCGAACGTGCTCAAGCTCGACCTCGAGCAGAACCCCATCGGCGTCGACGGTCTGCGTACGCTCCTCGCGGGGCGCCACATGGCGAGCCTGCGCGCGCTCTCGCTGGTGCTCTGCGAGCTCGGCCCCGAGGCCGCGGAGGCGCTCACCGAGTCGTCGAAGATCCAGCACCTCGTACGCCTCGACCTGTCGCAGAACCACCTCACGGACTTCGGCGCGCTCCACCTCGCGCGCTACGAGAAGCTCTCGCCGGAGCTCTGGCTCTCGCTCTCTCGCAACCGCGTGTCGCGCTCGGCCGGCGAGCTCGTCGCGGGCCTCCTCGCGAGCCGCATCCGAAAGGTCGTGATCTAGGCTCTTCGGAGCGCGCTCAGGCCCTCAGCGCGATCGTGAGGGCCATCAAGATCACCGCGACGGCCACGCCGCCGACCACCCACCACACGACCATCGAGCGCGCCGCGGGCTGCGGTTGAAGCTGCGGCGCTTCGGGCGCGACGCCCCAGTTCCGCGCGGGCGGCGGAGAGAACTGAAGCGGCGAGGGGAGCGTGCTGTTGGGGGGCGCGAGCCCGTCGGACGAGACCCCCGAGGCCGAGAGGTCGATCGCCATCGTGCGCTCGACGACTGGCATCGGCCGCGAAGGCGCTTCAAACGCGCGGTTCGCGAAGGGATCGCCGGACTCCGGCACCTCGGCGCGCGGGCATGGCTCTCCGACGCCTCCGCGGCCGAGCTGGATCATCTGCGTGCCGTCGGACTGGCTCGACTCGAGGATCTGCGCGAGGCCCGCGGCCTCCTCGTGGCCGATGGTGCGCCCGCGCAGGCGGCTCGTCGCGGGTTGCGGCGACGGCTGCTCCTTCGGCGCTTCCGCGGGTGGTGCGGGGGGCGGCGCCGCGCTCGACAGCCGCGCGCCGAGCCTGAAGCCCTTCGAGTCAGGCGTCGAGGAGAGCACCGCGGGCATTCCATCGGGCGGCGTGGGCGACGGGTCTTCGAAGGGCGCCTCGTCGAAGGGCGGCGGGTCTTCTCCCGTGGTCTCTTCGGGGCCCTCTCCGAGCGGGAGCCTCACGTCGATCGAGGTGCTCTCGCTCACGGGCTCGTAGCGGCGAGGCGTCTCCACGGGCGCGGGCGTGGGGGCGCGCGCGGCCGAGGCGGCGATGGCGAGCGGGTTCATCTGCCCGGGCAGCATCGTCGGCGTGTCGTCGTAGAAGGGCGGCGGCGGAGGCAGCGTGGGCCCTTTGATCGTCAGCGGGCGTGACGTCTGCGCGCTGAGCGGCGCTCCGCCGAGGCCCTGCATCGACCGCGGCGGCGCGAGCGTCGGCGGCGAGATCGGGAGCGTCGCGGGAGACGACGGCAGCGGCGCGGTGGGCGGCGACGCGTAGAGCGCGGCAGGGTGCGAGGGCAGCGGCGCCGTCGGCGGTGACGAATACGGCAACGGCGCCGCGATCGGCAGCGGAGCGGGCTGCGATACGGGAGGCGCGACGGGCAACGCGATGGGCTGCGCGACGGGCAACGCGATGGGCTGCGCGGGTGACGGGGCAGGGGGCGGAGCCGACGCTTCGGGGTGCGCGCGACGGGCTTCGCCGAAGAGGGTTCGCGGGGCTTCGAGCGGAGCCTCCGCGGTCGAGGGAGTCTCCGGGGGCTCGGGCTCGGGCGTGAGCGCGGCCTTCTCCCAGAGACCGAGCTTCTTCCACGACTGCTGGAGTAGCGAGCGGAACTCTCCGGGGTTGGCGGGGCGCAGCACCGGGTCGACGCTCATCGCGCGCGCCACGAGGTCCCAGATCGCGTGCGGCACGTCGCTGCGGAGCGACGCGAGTCGCGCGCGGAGCTTCGAAGGGTCTTCGACCGCGATGGAGGCCCACGGGGTCGGCGCGGGCTGCGTCGTGCCGAGCACCTCCGCGAGCATGAGGGCCAGCGCGAAGACGTCGGTGCGCGGAGACTCTGATTCGGGCGTCCACGGCGACTGCTCGGGGGCGCGCGAGAGGTCGTCGAGGGGGTGATCACCCGAGGGCGGCACGAGCAGCGGCGCGACGCCGAAATCGAGCACGCTCAACGCGTAGCGGCCCGGACCCTCGCGGCGCATGAGCACGCTGCGCGGTGAGAGCGCGCCGTGGATGGGTGCCGCGGAGCCCTCCTGCCGCGCGCCGTCGAGGGCGCCCGCGACGCGGTCGAAGATGCGCTGCGCCGTGGCGATCGCGGGGCGCGTGCGGGCCTTGCGGTGACCCGCGATCCAGCCCGAGAGGCTCCGACCCTCGCAGCGCGGGAGCACCAGAAAGAGCCTGTCGTGGTGGTCTCCCCAGGCGCGCGGGGCGGCGACGTCGGCGAGCTCGACGCGCTTCATCCGGGCCACGAGGGCGGGCAGCGAGCGCGGGTTCTCGATGTCGCCAGGCGCCCCCACGCCGAGCAGCTTCACCATCACGGGGGCGTCTTGTTCTTGGCGATCACGCGCGGTCCACGCCTCGCCGAGGCCCGCGTCGGGGAGCCGGAACTCGAGTTGATAGCGTTCGCCGAGCAGGTCGCCGGACTTTGTAGGGGACGCCGGCACGACGCGGCGATTCTCACACGCCGCGCGAACCGACGGCAACCGATGACGAATGGCCCGCGCGTCCGCCGACGCCCGCGAATGCTCTCTGCATTTGCGCCGCGCGCGACGGTCGTGCGATCGTCCGCCCGCTGTGGGAATCCGCACCGACCTCACCTCTCCCGCGCTCGTGATGGACCTCCCTCACGGCCGCATCGACTCCGGTGGCCCCGAAGCCGAGCGCGTCGTGGCGCTGCCCGCGACCTGGTTCGGCGAGGCGCTCGAAGGTCTCACCGACGGCCGCGACGCGTTCGCCGACCGCCTGGTGGGCGCCATCGTGCGCGAGGCCGCCGCGGCCCTCGACGACGCCGCCGCGAGCGCGCCCGACGAGGTCGCGTGGGCGCTCTCGATCGCCCTCGCGCGCAGGGGGCTCGGCCTCGCGGTCTTCGAACGTCGCGGCGACGCGCTGCTCTTCGTGTGGCGCTCGGCGCCCGTGAAGTCCGCGGCGTTCCGTGAGTTCGCCGCGCGGCTCGCTTCGAAGGCCGTGGGAGAGCTCCTCGGGCTCGACGTGCGCGGGGTCGCGCTCGGAGACGACGCCTCGGGGCTTCACATCGCGCTTCTGAGCCCCGACGAGGCCGCGGCGCTGCGTGCGCGCGCAGACAGCAACGGCTCCATCGACGCGGCGCTCGACCTGCTCATCCCCGGAGACGACGCATGAATCGTCAGGACGCCTCCGCGCGCCTCGAGGCCCTCCTCGCGCGCGTGATCGCCCGCAAGGACGCGCCGCGCGCGCCCCGCGCCCCCGCAGCCATCGCGACGGCCCCCACGAAGGCCGCGCAGAGCCCCATCGAAGAGCCGCTCGACGACGACGATTCGGCGCCCGAGGTCTCGCTCCATCCTCCGCTCGCGGGCGACCCCGGGCAGGGCCCCGAGATCGACCTCTTCGAACGCACGATGGACCTCGACGTGTCGTCGATCGAGGCCGCGGTCGCCTCCGCCGATCAAGTCACGCGCGTGGAGCCCTTCGTGCGGCCTCCGCCCGAGATGCTCCCGGAGCTTCTCTCGGAGATCGACGAGCCCGCGCCGACGGTCACCGTGTCGTCGCCCGAGGAGGGTTCTTCGCTCGACCTCTCCGCGGCGCTCGAGCCCGAACCCGAGCCTTCGCCCGCGCCGACCGCGAGGCTGAGCGAGCCCGACGCGTTCATGCCCGTCTCGCCCGTGGCGCACATGGTCGAACCCGCGCACGCGCCGCCCGCGAAGGTGGAGCTCCGCGCGCCGACGCCCGCTCCGGTGCAGGTCGAGGCCCCGAAGGTCGCTGAACCTCCGAAGGTCGAAGCGCCTGTTCTGAAGGTCGAAACCCCCGCGGTCGTCGAGGCCCCGAAGGTCGAAGCGCCCGCGGTCGTCGAAGCTCCGAAGGCCGAAGCCCTCATCGTCGTCGAGGCCCCGAAGGTCGAAGCCCCTGCGGTCGTCGAAGCTCCGAAGGTCGAGGCCCCGAGGGTCGAGCGCTTCGAGCCCGAGGCGTTGCCCGTGGCCGCCGCGGTCGTGCAGGTCGTCGCTGCGGCGCCCCCCGCGCCCCGCACGCTGCGGGAGCTCCTGACGCGTTCGCTCGCGTTGAGGGTGCGGCCCGCGAAGGGCTGACGCTGACTTCGATCGCGCGATCGTGACGGAAAACTCCGAACAGCGTCGCGTCGGCGGGTATGCTGCGTTCTCGATGACCCCTCTGTCACACGGCGATGGAGCCCCATGGAAGTCGTGAGCGTCCCTGAGCCTCTCTCTCCCGTCGACAGCGCGCTGTGGCCGCGGGAGTTCGGTCGCTACGTGCTGCTCTCGCCGCTCGCGCAGGGCGGCATGGGCGACGTGTGCCTCGCCCTCGCCGGTGAGCTCGCCGTCGCGCAGCGGCTCTGCGTGGTCAAGACCGTGCGCCCCGAGTACGCGAGCGACGACGAGTTCCTACAGCGCTTCCTCGATGAGGGACGTGTGCTCTGCGCGCTCACGCACCCGAACATCGGGCAGATCCTCGAGGTGGGCACCGAGGGGGCGACGCCCTTCGTCGCGATGGAGCACGTCGCGGGCATCGACCTCGACGCGCTCGTCTACGCCGCTCGCTCCGCGCGCTCGCACCTCCCGATGGAGTTCGTCTTCATCGTGATCGCGGGCGTGCTCGACGGGATGGCCTTCGCGCACCGCGCCACCGCGCTCGACGGGACGCCCCTCCAGCTCGTTCACCGCGACATCTCTCCGCAGAACATCCGCATGTCGTGGGAGGGCGACGTGAAGGTGCTCGACTTCGGCACCGCGCACGCCACGGGGCGCGCCGCGCGCACGGCCCACGGCCTCGTGTTCGGCAAGCCCGGGTACATGTCACCCGAGCAGGCGAGGGGCGAGAAGGTCGACGCTCGCAGCGACCTCTTCGCCATCGGCGTGGTGATGTGGGAGCTGCTCACCGACCGCGATTTCGCCACCGCGGAGCCCGCGGAGCACATGGAGGCCCTCGCCTCGGGGTCGTACTCGTTCGTGCCTCCGACGAAGCTCCGCCGCGACGCGCCGCGCGAGCTCGACGAGTGGTTCGAAACCATCACCGCGTGGAACGCCGACCACCGCTTCACCGACGCCGCCACCGCGCGCCGTCGCCTCGTCGACATCGGCACCGCGCGTGGAATCCGCTTCGAACGCGAGGCCGTGGCGCGCACGCTGGCGAGGTACTTTCCCAACGACCGCGAGGCCGAGAACGCGCGCATCCGCAAGCTCGTCGCCGCGGCGAAGAACGTCCGCCACAGCATTCCTCCGGCGCTGCCTCCGCGGTCGAACACGGCGCCTCTCGCGTCGATCCCCGAGACCGACCTCGTGCGGGGCACGCGCTACCGCGTCGGTGACCGCATCGGCGCGGGCGGAATGGGCGAGGTCTTCGCCGCCGAGCACGTCGACCTCGGGCGAAAGGTCGCCCTCAAGGTGCTCTACGCCGAGCGCTCCAACGACCCCGCGGTGGTGCAGCGCTTCAAGCTCGAGGCGCGCTCCATCGCGAAGCTCAAGCACCCCAACCTCGTCGAGGTCTACGACACCGGCAGCACCGAAGACGGGCGCCTCTTCTACGCGATGGAGCGCCTCGAAGGAGAGACCCTCCGCGAGCTGCTGAACCGCGCCGCGACGGCCAACACCCGCAGGCTCACGGCGGCCGAGACCGTGCGCGTGGGAGCCGCCCTCGCGCGCGGGCTCGCGGCGGCCCACGCCGAGTCCGTGGTGCACCGCGACATCAAGCCCGAGAACATCTTTCTCACGAAGACGGGCGGCGTGAAGCTGCTCGATTTCGGCGTCGCGAAGACCAACAACGCCGAGCTCCTCGAGGGCGTCTCGCGCACCGAGACCCGCGCGGGAGAGATCTTCGGCTCGCCCGCGTACATGGCCCCCGAGCAGGCGCGCAACCACACCGTCGACGGCCGCACGGACATCTACGCGCTCGGCGCGGTGCTCTACGAGTGCCTCACGGGCTCGGTGCTCTTCGAAGGCGCGTCGCTGGTCGAGACCCTCACGCAGCAGATCGTGAAGGCCCCGACGCCGCCGAGGGAGCGCGCCCCCGAGGCAGAGATCCCCGCGGGCCTCGAGGCCGTGGTGCTGCGCTGCCTCGCGAAGGACCCCAACGCCCGCTACGCCAACGCGACGGAGCTCGCCGACGCGCTCGAGCGCTGCCTCGGCGACGAGGCCGCGGCCATCTCCGCGGCGGTCGCGGTGGGCGCGCTCCCCAAGGCCGCGCCCGATCAGGAGACGCGCCAGTCGCCCATGGCGCGAGCGTGGGGCGACGATGACGTCGCCGAGGGGCCGCGCCCGCCCATCGTCGAGAGCCGACGGAACTGGGTCGCCATCGCGCTCGTTCTGCTGCTCATCTTCGGGTACTCGTGGTTCGCGTTCATCCGCAAGGACTCGCGCGCGGGAGAGGCCGCGCAGCGCCCCGACGCAGGCTCCGCCACGCACACCGACGCGCTCGCCATGAGACCGCGCACGCCTGCGATTCCGACGCCGCCCGCGGTGCCGCCCGTGCGGCCCACGCCCGAGGAGCTCGACGCCGCGGTCGCGGTCGCGGTCGCCGTCGACGCTTCGACCGCGTCTGTGACCCCGGGAGCGCCCTCGCGCCCGCAGCAAGAGGACTACTTCCGCAAGGCGACGGAGGAGTTCAACCACCAGAACTACCCTCTGGCGGCGTCGCTCGCGGAGCGCGCCATCGCGGCGCGCCAGGGAGGCTACGGCGGGCAGAACGCGCGCATCCTCCTCGGTCAGATCCTCCTCGCGCCGGGAGGAACGCACCGCCGGGCCTACGACGTCCTGTGCCTCGTGGTCGACGGTACGCCCGCGCAGAGCCCTCCCCACATTTCGGCTTGTCGAAAGCTCGTCTCCGCCAGCGGCTGCCCGGCGAACAGGGAGAGCGCAAGCCTCGTCGCCACCTGCTGCGACCGCTGCAACGGAGGATAGGCCCTGACTGATCCCGCGCCGACGGAGCCCTCCCGCGGCTTCGAACTCCTGGCCCTCTCGTGCATGACCGTGGGCGCCGCCGCGTGGCTCTGGGAGACGCTCGCGCTGCAAGCCCCGAGCTCTCCGTGGCACATGCCCGGGATGCCCCTCGCCGTCGCGCGCCTCGCGCTCCACGCGTGGGTGACGGGCCTCGCGGTGCACACGCTCTCGCGCGGCGTGAAGCTCCCGCGCTGGGTGCTCCCGGTCGCCGCGGCGGGCGTGGCGTTCTCGCTCGGTGCGCAGGCCGTGAGCGCGGCGACGGGGCTCCTCGGTGTTCAGGTGCGCGACGTCCGCGCGGGGAGCCACTGGGTCCTCGCCGTGCGCGCGCTCGGCGGGCTGCTCCTCTCGATCGCGCTCGGTTCGACCGTCGCTCAGCGCTTGCGTCGCGGCTGAGTCACGTCTCCGTCGGCCGCGGCGAGCACGGCGCGCGTGATCTTCGGCACCGCCAGCGAGTCGAGGTCTGCGCGCGCGACGACGCGTCCGTGCGGCGTAGCGCCCGTGAGCGCGGTCTCGTAGACGGTCACCTCCATGCGCGCGTGGGTGAGCACGTGGGTGACCTCCGAGACCTTGCGGGGGCGTTCGAAAGGCCCTTCCCACACGGGCTTCGCGCGACCCTGGAGCATCGGCGGGAGGAGCATCCCCTGCCACCGTCCGCGCTCGCTCGTGACGAGCCACACGCGGTCACCGTCACGCGCGACGAGGGCGCTCCAGCGCTCCGTGGGCACGGCCGCGCGGGGTGCCTTCTCGGGGTACCTCTCGACGTCTCCCTCGCGCGCCGCGACGCAGTGCGAGCGCACGGGACACACGAGGCAGCGCGGAGAGGTGGGCGCGCACACCGTCGCGCCGAGCTCCATGAGCGACTGGTTCACATCACCCGGTGAGGGGTGGTCGGCGTAGCGCGCGGCGAGGGTCCAGAGGTGCTTCTTGAGCGGCGCCGCGCGGGGATCGCCGCGCAGTCCGTGGAGCCGCGTAAGCACGCGCTCGACGTTGCCGTCGACGAGGGGCGCGCGCAGTCCGAACGCGATGCTCCCCACGGCGCCCGCGGTGTAGTCACCGACGCCAGGGAGCGCTCTGAGAGACACCGCGTCGCCGGGGACCTCGCCGCTGTGGCGCTCGACGACGGCGCGCGCGCCCGCGTGGAGGAGCCTCGCGCGGCGGTAGTATCCGAGCCCGCTCCAGAGCGCGAGCACGTCACCCTCGGCGGCCTCTGCGAGCGATCGCGCCGTGGGAAAGCGCTCGACGAAGCGTCGGTAGTACGGGATCACGGTCTCGACGCGGGTCTGCTGGAGCATCACCTCGCTCACCCAGACGCGCCACGGATCGCGCGCGTCGCGCCAGGGCAGCGGCCTCGCGTTGTCGCGGTACCACCCGAGGAGCGCGTCGCGCGCGGCGTCGATGTCGGGTGTGCGCGGCGGCTCCATCGCAGGCGGTGACGGGTCGTAGCAGAAATCACGGCCGCGCGGAGTTTCTGGTGCACGCGTCGCGCGGGCGCTGCGTATAACTCCCCCACAGGGAGAGCGAACACCGATGGCGCGTGTGACGAAGCGGCGAGCGTTCCTGACGATGGCGGTACTCGGGGTCCTGGGCGCGGGCTGTACGATCAGCGTCGAGGCGCCGCAGCTTCAGGCGCAGAGCCTCGAGTTCACGGGGATCGACGGCAACGGGCTGGCCTTCAGGGTCGTGTTCAACGCCTACAACCCCAACATGTTCGACCTGAACATCAGCTCGCTCAACGCGCACCTCTACCTCGAAGGCAACGACGCGGGCTCGTCGGTCACCTCCGTCGGGGCCGCGCTCCCCGCGCGACGCTGGGTCCCGGTGACGGCCAACGTGAGCGTCCCGTGGAGCGGCGCGCCCGCGTACCTCCTCTCCGCCGCGGGGTCGCCGATGGTGAACTACACCCTCCGCGGTCAGGTCACGGTGGAGCACTACCTCTCGGTGCGCGCGAGCTTCGAGACGCAGGGCCAGGCGCCGCGTCAGTTCTTCATGCAGGGCGCGATGAACAGCGTGAACTCGGTGATCAACTCGGTGCTCCCGGGCTTCGGCGGCGTGCAGATGCAGTGACCGCGGGCAGAGGGCGCACCGATGGGCGTCGCCGGTCGCTCCCGGTGAGCTTCCGCTCGCCGGTCCGTCCCGTCGTAGATGAGCTTGTTTTTGAGGGGAATCGCGCCGCCCGCGGCCTCGCGCGCTGCGAGGTCCGCGGACTGCGTCAGCGGCCCTTGAAGGCCGCGGGGCGCTTCTCGAAGAAGGCCATCACGCCCTCGAGAAAATCCTCGGAGCGCAGGCACTCGAGCTGCGCGTGACCCTCGTCGCCGAAGGCCTCGGGGAAGCTCTTCGCCATCCCCTCGCGCATGAGCCGCTTGATGCGCTGGAGCGCGAGCGGAGGGCCGTTCGCGAGGCGATCGGCGAGCGCGTTGGTCGTCGCGTCGAGCTCGTCGGGCGACACCACCCTCGCGACGAGACCGAGGCGCTCGGCCGCCGCCGCGTCGACGCGCTCACCGAGGAGCGCGAGCTCGAGGGCCTTCGAAAGACCCACGAGGCGAGGGAGCATCCACGTGCCGCCGCCGTCGGGGATCAGCCCGATGCGCACGAAGCCCTCTTGCAGATAGGCCCGCGTCGAGAACACGCGGAGGTCGCACGCGAGCGCGAGGTCGGCGCCGAAGCCGTACGCCGCGCCGTCGACGGAGGCGATCACGGGCTGCGGCGCGGCGATGACCGCGCGCACGAGCGCCTGAAAGCGCCCGAGGTGGGCGTCGAGGTCGGACATGAGCTCCGCCGCGTTGCCCATCGCGTGGCGGAGGTCGGCGCCGGAGCAGAACGCGCCGCCCGCGCCGCGGAGCACGATCACGCGCGCCTCGCCCGCGGACTGGATCGCGTGCGTCATCGCGTTGAGCACGCCCGGCTCGAGCGCGTTGCGCGTCTCGGGGCGATCGAGCGTGATGAGACGGACCGCGCCGCGGTCTTCGAGGTGAACAGCGTCACTCATGGTGGTGTGGTTTCAGTCGTCTTCGTCGAGCGGCTCTTCGTCAGAGTCGAGCTCGTCGTCGTCGTCGTCGACGTCAAAGTCGCCAGCGTCGTCCTCGTCCTCGCCGGTGTCGACGGTCTCGTACTTGACCTCGACGCCTACGTCCGAGAGCTGTGATTCGATCAGGTCGAAGAGCTCGTCGACGTCCTCCCCAGACCACTCCTCGAGCGTGTCGCCGAGAAAGTCGTAGAAGTCCGTATCGATCCGCCGTTCGATCTCCTCGACCTGGTCCTCGCTGAACGAGTCGAGGATGTCGTCGCGCAGCGACTCGGTGTCGCCCTCCTCGATGGCGTCTTGCGCCGAGAGTCGGATCTGCTTGACCGCGCGCTTATCGAGAACGATCTCCATCGCTCCTCTGCCTCTTGCTGCTTGCTGAAAGGTGGCGCGAGCGACTAGCTCAGCGCTTTGTGGGATGTCAACAAACACGATCCGGGCGGCGCTTTCAACTGTCTTCGACACCTCGTATCGTTCGGCCGTGCGGACCGCCGCCCCGACCGTCGCCGTGTGCGCGACCCTGATCGCGTGCGCGACCGCGATGCACGCGTCGACCGCGCGCGCAGATGACACCGCCCCCGCGCGCGCCGCGACGCCCGCGGATGACACCGCGCGCGCCGCGACGCTCGCGTCCGAGCGCGCGGCGCCCGACGCGGGGACGTTCCCCTTTCAGCCGTACTCGTTCCTCCACGGCGCGCTCTCGACGACGGCGATCGCGCACGCCGACTCGCTGTGCCCCGCGTCGTCGACGGTGTGCCCCTTCGGCGGCGGCGGCGGCATCTTCATCGCGGGCGGCTGGCGCTACGTGCGAGACCGCGAGTGGCTCGTCGGCTACGACCTCTCGGTGCGCAACGCGCGCAGCCTCTTCTCGTCGGCCACCGTGCAGCAGATCCGCATCGACCACCGCTGGATCGTCGGCGCCACGCCCGTGCACAACTTCGAAGCCTTCGTGGGCGCGGGCGGCGGCGTCGCGGTCTTCGGCGAGCTCCTCGGCGTGCGCACCTTCGGGGCCACGCTCGGCGTCTCCGCGGGAGGCACCTACAACCTCAGCGCCTTCGCGCGCATCGGCGCGCTGATCCGCCTCGACGCGACGCGCTTCCTCATCCCCTTCACCGCGGGCGACGGCGTGCTCCGCGCCGACGGCGGCGTCGCGGCCATCACCGCCACGTTCATGCTCACGGCGTCGTTCCTCGGGCGATGATCTGTCGGCGCTCGTGCTCCTTGCTTGACGCTCGCCCGCGCGCCAGTGTCCAATCCCGCTCGCGATGACTTGCGGCAATTGCGGGCGTCAGAATCCCAGCGGGGCGCTCTACTGCCTCGATTGCGGGCAGAAGCTTCGGGATGGCGCCTCGTCGGGCGGCGTGGCGGCGCCCACCGCCGGGCCCTTCGCGACACCCCAGGAGCCTCCGCGCGCCTTCCCCGCGGCGTGTCCGCGCTGCGGCACGGCGGCCAACCCGAGCGCCCTCTACTGCGGCGTGTGCGGCATGCCCACGGCTGACATGGTCGCGCCGCAAGCGCCCGCGCCGCAAGCGCCTCCTCCGCTCACGCCCCCTGCGCCGCACCCTCCGCCGCCGCAAGCGCCGATCGCGCAGGCCCACGCGGCCTCGCCCGCGGCCTTCGCGCCCGCTGCGGCGCCCGCGATGTCCGCGGTGATCTCGCCCGCGCCCTCGGCGCGTCCGCAGGCCCACGCCACGGTGATGGACCCTCCGTCGCCGCGCGTCGAGGCGCGCACCGACAACTTCGGCGCGGTGTCGGCGGGCGTCGTCCCGCAGATCGTCACGATCTTGAAAGACGGCTCCGAGGGGCCCGTCTACCGCCTCACCAACGCGCAGACCGACCTCGGCCGCTACGAGGGCACGATCACGCTGCCCGACGACCCCTACCTGTCGCCGCGGCACGCGCGCATCCTCCGCCGCAACGACCGCTACTACCTCCGCGACCTCGGCTCGGTGAACGGGATCTTTCAGCGCATCCGCGAGCCCGTCGAGATGCACCACGGCGACGTGGTTCTCGTGGGTCAGCAGGTGCTGCGCGTCGAGGTGCTCTCCGACGCCGAGGTCTCGCTCGGCCCCGTGATGCACTACGGCGTGATGCTCTTCGGCACGCCCGAGCAGCCGCGCCTCGCGCGCCTCGTCCAGCTCACGAGCGAGGGCATCCCGCGCGACGTCTACCACCTCTACCGCGACGAGACGGTGATCGGGCGTGAGTCCGGCGACGTGGTGTTCACCGACGACGTGTTCCTCTCGCGGCGCCACGTGGCCTTCAGGCTCGACCGAAACACGCGCCGCGTGACCGTGCGCGACCTCGGCAGCTCGAACGGGACGCTGGTGCTCTTTCGCAATGAGCGAGAGATCGTCGACGGTGACATCTTTCGCATCGGCCACCACCTGTTTCGCTTCGACGCCGCGCCGCGCGCGACCGGGGGAGCCCCTCTCCGATGAGCGAAGGCTCCGTCACCACGACCGAGGCGAGCGTCGCAGAGCCTACGCCCGCGACGGTCGCCACCCCCGACGCGTCACCCGACGCCGTCGACGCGCCCGCGGTCGAAGCCGCGAAGCCCGCCGCCGCGCCGAGCGACGCCGCGCCGACCGCGAACGCGAGCGACGAACCGAAGCCCGACGCGCCCGCGGAGCCCTCCGCTGCGCCCGCGGAGCCCTCCGCTGCGCCCGGGGAGCCCTCCGCTGCGCCCGCGGAGCCCTCCGCTGCGCCCGCGGAGCCACCCGGTGAAGCGCCTTCGGAGAAGGCAGCCGCGAGCGACGAGCCCACGGTCACGGTGACGCCGAGCGCGGCGCCGCCGCCGAAGCCCGAGGCCCCCGCGGAGGTCGTGACCCCCGGCGTGGTGCGCGTGCGCTTCGCGGGGCTCACAGACGTGGGCCGCATCCGCGAGCACAACGAGGACAACTTTCTCATCGCCGACCTCACGGAGCACAAGCGCATCCTCGAGGACACCACGGTGACGCGCGACGTGGGCGCGCGCGGCCTGCTGCTCACGGTGTGCGACGGCATGGGCGGCGCGGCCGCGGGCGAGGTCGCGAGCCAGATGGCCGTCGACGTCATCCACGGCATCGTGCAAGACGGCGCGACCCCGGCGGATCGCGACCAGTTCGCGCAGCGCCTCGTGGCCTCGATTCAGGAAGCCGGCGCGCGGATCTTCCTCGCGGCCAAGAGCAACCGCGAGCGCCGCGGGATGGGCACCACGTCGACGGTGGCGGGCGTCTACGGCTCGACGCTCTTCGTCGGTCAGGTGGGCGACTCGCGCGCGTACCTCCTCCGCGACGGGCACCTGCGCCAGGTGACGCGCGACCAGTCGCTCGTGTCGAAGCTCATCGAGGCCGGACAGCTCACCGAGGCCGAGGCCGAGACCTACGAGCACGCGCACATCATCCTCCAGGCGCTAGGCACCGCGGACACGGTCTCCGTCGACCTCTCGTACGCCGAGCTCCGCAGGGGCGACGTGCTGATGCTCTGCTCCGACGGTCTCTCGGGCCTCGCGACCTTCGAACAGATCCACGACACGATGGCCGACGTCGACGACCCCGCGGCGTGTGCGCTGCGGCTCATCGAGCTCGCCAACGAGGCGGGCGGTCACGACAACATCACGGTCATCGTGGCGCGCTTCTCGGGCGACCTGCCCGATCCGTCGCACGAGGACGAGAAGGGCTACCAGCCCTACGTGCTGCTCGAGCCCGTCGAGGCGATCATCGCGGGGTCGGCGAGCACGTCGATGAAGGTGCCCGACCTTCCGCCGCCGGGGTCCGACGTCAAGCACTCGCTCTCGATCCCGCCCGAGATGCCCGTGGTCTCGAAGGCCGTCGAGCCCGTCGACGCCCCCATCGACCTCGACGCGCGCACGCGCAGGGAGCTCGGCCTCGAGCCGCAGCGGGGCGCGCTCGGCTGGGCGCTGCTGGCCCTCGCGCTGGCCGTGTTCGCGCTGGCGGCGTGGCTGCTCCTGCGCCCGTCGCGGAGCACCGCGCAGGCCGACGAAGATCAGCCGCAGGTGACGACGCCCGAGACCGTTCAGGTGGAGCCCACCCAGGTCGGTCAGGCGACGCCCGTCGTGCCCGTTCCCGTCGCGGCCGATGACGCCGCGGCCGACGCGTCAACGCAGGGACCGTGACCGCCGCATACGCGGAGTGCGAGAACGGCAGCGTGGCTTCATGATCCGCATCGTCCAGGAGTTCGGAGCGCACGCGGGTCGGCAGCTCCCCTTTGAGAAGGACCGCGTGCGCATCGGCCGCGCGCCCGACGGCGACGTGGTGTTCGACGCGAACGTCGACCTCGACGCGTCGGGGCGCCACTGCGAGCTGCTCTTCGTCGAGGGGTCGTGGCACGTGGTCGACACGGGGAGCCGCAACGGCACCTTCGTCAACAGCGTCCGCGTGCAGCGGCAGCAGCTCAAGCACAACGACGTGATCGAGTGCGGTCGCGGCGGTCCGCGGCTGCGCGTCGAGATCTCGTCGGGCGCCGTCGCGTCGGGCGCCGTCGCGTCGGCGCCGCTCGGTGCGGGACCCTTCGGATTGCCGAACGCAGCGCCCGCGCCCGCCCCCGCGCCGCCTCCGGCGCCTGCGCCACCATCGGGGCAGAACCCCTTTGCGGGAGGTGTTTCCGCGCAGTCGGCGCCGGTCTTCGGGGCGAAGAGCGGCACCGTCGCGATCCCCGAGATGCAGGTCGGACCGGGCGGGGTCTTCAACGCCACGGGGAGCGCGCCGGGCGGAGGCTTCGTCGCGTCGGGGCCTGCGGTTTCGTCGGGCCGGGGCAGCGCGCAAGGCTCCGTCGGTCATGAGATCGCGTCCGCGCTGCCCAACGACGCGAAGGTCGGCAAGCGCACCGTCGCGCTGATGATCGACCAGGCCCTCGCGGCCCACAACGAGCGCGCGAAGCCCAACCGCGGGCTCAAGGTGATGGTGGGCTTTCTCGCCACCCTCATGCTCGTGGGCATCGGCCTCGGGGCCTGGTACGTCGCCACCGACGACCGCTCGTCGAACAACAACAGCGGCGGCGCCGACCCGAGCATGGTGGGCTCGCGCATCGCCACGGCGAACGAGGGGAACATCTACCTCCTCGCGATGCGCGCCGCGGACGGGCGCGTGCGGGGCTTCTGCACGGGCTTCGCGGTGACCGAGTCGCTCATCGCCACGAACGCCCACTGCGTGCGCATGGTGACCAACGAGGCGTCGCGCGGCGGGCAGCTCGTGGTGCTGCGAAACAAGGGCAACGGAGAGATGCTCCAGGCGCAGCCGGTGTACCTCGACGCGCGCTTTCAGAACGGTCAGATGAGCCGCGGCGGGGCGGGCTACGACGTGGGCCTCGTGCAGTCGACGACGCGGCTCCCGGGCTGGGTGCGCCTCGCGTCGGACAGCGAGCTCTACGCGCTGCGCGAGGGCGACGCGGTGTTCGTCTACGGCTTCCCCGGGATGACCATGAACGAGCGCTCGCCCGTGGCGACGATCACGCTGGGCCTCCTCAACCGGGTGACGGACTTCTTCGACGGCGTGGCACAACCCCCCACGGCGCAGAAGCTCCAGCACAGCGCGCAGACCGCGGGCGGGTCGTCGGGGAGCCCCATCTTTCTCCCGTCGGGCTCGGTCATCGGCGTGAACGCGGGGAGCCTCTCGGACGACGAGCGCCAGGTGGTGATCGACCCGAGCAACGGCCAGCGCCGCGAGGTCGAGGTCAACCGCGGGTCGAACTTCAAGTACGGGATGCGCGCGGACCTCGTGCGACAGGCCATGGCCGCCGTGGGCGCCCGACAGCCCTGAACCGTCCCGCGGGGACGAGGGCGCTGACGACGCCCCTCTGTCGCGACTGATGTGATGGGTGCGCGCGCCCTCTCGCCAACGGAGGGAATTCCGTCTAGTGTGCGCAGCGCGGCATGGCGAAGCTGGTGATCACCGGGCCCGAGGGGCAGTTGGAGCGAGAGCTCTCCGCGGTCAACACCCTGGGGAGGCACCCCAACAACTCGATCCAGCTCCTCGACCGCATCGTGTCGAAGGAGCACTGCGTCGTCGAGTTCCGGGGGAACCGCTGGTACCTCCGCGACCTCGGCTCGCTCAACGGCACCTACGTCAACGAGCAGCGCGTCGCGGGGGAGTCACTCCTCCACCACGGCGACCAGATCGCGCTCGGCAACACCCGCGCGATCTTCCACGAGGTCGCCGCGGGGATGCCCACGGCCGCCCACGGCAGCGGGCAGTACAGCCCCGTCGCGCAGCCCCCCGTGCCCGTCCCCTCGCCGATGGCGCCGGTGATCCAGCACGTGATCCCGACGCCCGGCGCGATGCCCGCCGCGATCGGTTCGACCACGCCGCCCATCGTCCCGCGCCCCGTCGCGCCCCCGGGTCAACCGCCGCTCCAGGCGCTCCGCAACGTGACCATCGGCGGCGCGATGATGGAGTCGCACGTCCGCTCGAAGATCGCGGCCGAGCTCCAGCAGTTCATGCCCGAGCGCACCGTGCAGGACGTCGAGGCCCTCCGCCGCGACTACGAGAAGCTCCGCATCTCGTATGAGCTCCAGCGCGCGGTGGGCGCCGAGCTCGACCTCGACCGCCTCCTCGAGAAGATCCTCGAGCGCTCGTTTGATCTTCTCTCCGCCGACCGCGGGGTGATCCTCCTCTTCGAAGAGGGCGAGCTCAAGGCCCGCTGCTCGCGCGCGCGCCGCCCCGGGCCCGAGGAGCTCGTCGTCTCGCGCGCCGTCGTCGGTCAGGTGGTCAAGGAGAAGGTCGCGGTGCTCTCGAGCGACGCCAAGCTCGACCCGCGCTTCTCCGAGTCGAAGTCGATCATCATGACGGGCATCCGCAGCTCGATGGCCGTGCCGCTGCTCTACCGCAACGAGCTCCTCGGCATCATGATGGTCGACTCGCAGAACCCCAACGCCTTCGGCGAGAAGGACCTGCAGCTCTTCACCAACATCGCCAACCAGGCGGCGCTCTCGATCGCGAACGCCTCGCTCGCGCGGCGCATCGAGGACGAGGCCCTGGCCCGCGCGCGCTTTCAGCGCCTGCTCTCGCCGGCCATCGCGGAGCTCGTGGTGTCGGGCAAGGTCGAGGTGAAGCAGGGTGGCGAGCCGCGCGTCACGACGATGCTCTTCAGCGACATCCGCGGCTTCACCTCGCGCTCCGAGACGATGCAGGCGGGCGACATCGTCTCGATGCTCAACGACTACTTCGAGCGCATGGTCGAGATCGTGTTCAAGTACGAGGGCACGCTCGACAAGTTCGTGGGCGACGAGATCATGGCGCTCTTCGGCGCGCCCGTGTCGCACCCCGACGACGCCGTCCGCGCGGTGCGCACGGCCCTCGCGATGCTCGATGACCTCAGGGCCTTCAACGCCGACCGCGCCACGCAGGGCAAGCCGTCGTTCGAGATCGGCATCGGGATCAACACGGGCGACGTCGTCGCGGGCTACATCGGCAGCTCGAAAGCAATGCAGTACACGGTGATCGGCGCGCCCGTGAACCTCGCCGCGCGCCTCTGCTCGGCCGCCCACGGCATGCAGGTGCTCATCGCCGAGACCACCTGGAACCTCGTCAAGGACGAGTTCGAGGTGCGCGAGCTCGAGCCCATCAAGCCCAAGGGCATCGCCCAGCCCGTGCGCGTCTTCGAAGTGCTGCGCGACCGCACCACCGACGCCGACGCGACGGGCCTCGCATAGCGGTGGCCACGCTGGAGTTCGAACGGCCGCTCGTCGAGCTCGAGCGCAGGATCGGCGAGCTCAAGGCCGCCGTGCGCGCCTCGGGACGCGGCCGCAGCGATTTCGACGCCGAGGTCGCGCGCCTCGAAGAGAAGGCCCGGAGGCTCCAGGAGGACATCTTCAACGGCCTCGGGTCGTGGCAGAAGGTGCAGCTCTCGCGGCATCCCGACCGGCCCTTCACGCTCGACTACGTGCAGCGCCTCTGCGACGACTTCGTGGAGCTGCACGGCGACCGGGCCTTCGCCGACGACCGCGCGATCGTCGGCGGACTCGCGCGCTTTCGCGGGCGCTCCGTGGTGGTGATCGGCCATCAGAAGGGGCGCAACGTGAAGGACAACATGGCGCGCAACTTCGGGATGCCCCACCCCGAGGGCTATCGAAAGGCCCTGCGGCTCATGGACCTGGCCGCGAGGTTCGAGCGTCCGCTGCTCACGTTCATCGACACGCCGGGCGCGTATCCGGGCCTCGGCGCCGAGGAGCGCGGTCAGGCCGAGGCCATCGGTCAGTGCCTCCTCTCGATGTCGCGGCTGCGCGTTCCTGTGGTGGCGACGGTGATCGGAGAGGGCGGATCGGGCGGCGCGCTCGCGCTCGGCGTCGCGAATCGCGTGCTCATGCTCGAGTTCTCGACCTACTCCGTGATCTCTCCCGAGGGCTGCGCGTCGATCCTCTGGAAGGACCGCGCGCGCGGCCCCGAGGCGGCCGAGCAGCTCAAGGTCACGGCCGATCATCTCCTACGTTTCGGCGTGGTCGACGAGCTCGTGCCCGAGCCTCCCGGCGGCGCGCACCGCGACCACGACGAGAGCGCGCGGCGCGTGGGAGACACGATCGCGCGTCACCTCGACGCCCTCCGCACGCTCGACGGACCGCAGCTCGCAGAGGACCGCTACCGACGCTTCCGCGCGCTCGGCGAGCTCGCGGAGTAGCGAGCACCTCAGTCGACGCGCACGCCGCCGTCGGCGTCGACGTGGAGCGTGCGATCGCGCAGCGTGGGGTCGTTCGAAAGCAGCGCGGCGACGGGCGAGACGACGCGCTCTTCGATCACGCGTCGCAGAGGGCGCGCGCCGCGCGTGGGGTGAAACCCGAGCTCCGCGAGGCGGCGTCGAGAGGCCGCGTCGACGTCGAGCGTGAGGTTGCGACGCACGAGCCCCGTGCGACCGGCGGCCTTCGTGAGCTCGAGGTCGACGATGCGCAACACGTCGTCGGGCGTGAGCGCGTTGAAGGGCACCACGTGGTCGATGCGGTTGAAGAACTCGGGGCGAAAGTGCCTGCGCACGGCGCGGAGCGCGTCGTTCGAAGCGGCGTCGGCGTGGATGCCCACGGGCCTCGCCTCGGTGATCCCGAGGTTCGAGGTCATCACCACGAGCGTCATGCGAAAGTCGACGACGGCGCCGTAGGAGTCGGTGAGTCGCCCTTCGCCGAGCACCGAGAGGAGCAGGTCGAACACGTCGGGGTGCGCCTTCTCGATCTCGTCGAGGAGCACCAGCGAGAGGGGCTGCTCGCGGACGCGCTGCGCGAGGCTCTGTCCGCCGCCCGCTTCGAGCATCCGCTGCGCCGAGCCGGGGAACATGTACTCGCTCATGTCGAGGCGCACGAGGCGCGACTCGTCGCTGTAGAAGTACTTCGCGATCGCGCGCGCGAGCTCGGTCTTGCCCACGCCCGTGGGGCCCACGAAGAGGAGCGAGGCCCACGGACGCTCGGGGTCGTTGAGGCCCGCCTGGACGCGCGCGCCGGCGCGCGCGGCGAGGTCGCACGCGTGGTCTTGCCCGATCACCTGGCGACGCAGCGACGACGAGAGCTCCGCGACGCCCACGCGGCGGTCGTCGGCGATGAGCTCGACGGGCAGGCCCGTGTGACGCGCGAACTGCTCCGAGAGCTCGCGCGCGTGCAGCACCTTGCCGGTCACCGTCGCGGTCGTGGGCTCGTCGTTCGGCGGCGAGAGCCACTCGAGGAAGCGCACGGCCTTGCCGGGGAAGGCCACGTCGCGACGGTAGGCCGAGAGGTGCTGCACGAGGCGCCGCACGGCCGCGGGGTGCAGCGTGACGGCGGCGCTACGGCGCGACTGCCACGCGGCGATGATCCCCGGGATCTGATGCGCCTGCGGCTCGTTCACCCGCACCACGCGCAGCGCCTCGACGAGCGAGGGGAAGCGACGACGGCAGCGCTCGTACTCCTCCTCGGTGCACTCGGCGATGATGGGGATCGTGCCCTCGACGGCGGCGGGCAGGAGGATCTCTCCGATGGACGCGCCGTCGGGCTGCGGTTGGAGCAGCGGGACGAGGCGGTCGACGAAGAGCACGTGACCCTCGTACGAGAGCTCGTCGACGAGCTTGAGGCAGCGCTCCTGCCACATGCCCACGTAGACCATGCCCGCGATGAGGCGCGTGGCCGACGTGGCCCAGAGCTTCGGCGCGGGGAGCTCGCGGTCGGCCCTCGCGCGGTGCCGCTGGAGGAGGTGCCTCGCGAGGCGGCGGACGAAGGTCGTCTTGCCCACGCCGCGCGGCCCCACGAGCAGCACCGAGGGGACGGGCTCCCGTTCGAAGAGCTTCACGATCACGCGGAAGTCGTCGGAGTCACCGAGCGTGGATGGCAGCTTCGCGCGGGCGGCGCGCTCCACGAGCTCTTCGCACACGCTCGCGGCGACGGGCCAGCGGCGCTCGTCGGGCTCTTCGTCCGCGGCCTCGGCGTGGCTCGCGGAGCGAGGGAGCCACGCGCGCACCCACTCCTCGCCCTCGCGGCGAAAGTCATAGATCGACCGCGGCTTCTCGCCCAGGAGGGCCGCGCTCACCGCGCTGCGGAGCACCTCCGCGGCGATCGAGAGGTCCTCGATGACCAGCCACCACCCGAAGCGCGGGAGCATCACCCGGTAGCCGCCCTGCGGGAGCTTGCACGCGCAGTACGTGAGCCGCAGGGGGATCTCTCGCGCGCCGATGACCGTGCGCTTCTTGACCACCGTCTGCGGTCTCGCCGTGACGGTCACCTCGCGCGTGGTGAAGTCCTCGCCCCAGAGGTATCGCTCGGGCCCGTCGTCGCCCTTCGCCGTGAGCCCCTGGAGCGCCACGTCGAGCTGGCGCAGGACGTCTTCCTCCGAGGTGCCGATGGCCGAGGGCGCGGGCCTGTCGAAGAGGCCGTCCCACGTGCGGATGAGCGTGCCCGTGATGAAGCCCCCCGTGTGGGCCACGAAGTACACCCGGTATGACTTCTTCTGCGCCATCGGAGCGTGCGCGGATATATCACCGTTCCGTGGCCCGGCAGACCCTGCTCGTCGCGTGCGTCATCGCCTTCGCGTTCGCCACCGAGTCCGCGCTCGGCTTCGGCGGCACCGTCATCACCCTCGCGCTCGGCTCCGCGATCATGTCGGTGCGTCCGCTCCTCGCGGCGCTCATCCCGCTCAACCTCGCGCTCTCGGCGTACTTCACCCTGCGCTATCGCCGCGACGTCGACCGCGCCGTGCTCTTTCGCCGCGTGCTCCCCGCGATGCTCCTCGCGATGCCCGTGGGGATGCTCCTCGCGTCGCGCCTCCCCGAGTCGTCGCTCTCGCGCGCCTTCGGCGGCTTCGTGATCGCGCTCGCCGTCGTCGAGCTCGCGCGCTCGCTGAGAGACACCCCCGCGAAGCCGCTCTCGACCCTCACCTCGACGGCGCTGCTCGTCGGGGGAGGCGTCGTGCACGGGATGTTCGGCGTCGGCGGGCCCCTCGCGGTCTACGTCATCTCGCGCTGGATCGAGGACAAGAGCCGCTTCCGCGCGACGCTCAACGCCCTGTGGCTCACGCTCAACGTGGCGTTCCTCGTGCCGTACGTGCGCGACGGGCTCGTGAGCGCGCAGAGCCTCACGCTCACGCTCACGCTCTCGCCCGCGCTCTTCGTGGGCATCGCGCTCGGCGAGCTCGCGCACCGTCGCGTGCCGCAGAGCCTCTTTCGCAAGGGCGTCTACGTGATGCTCCTCGGCGCGGGCGTGATGCTCCTCGCGCGCCGCTGAGCGCCAACGCGCGGAGGTGGGGATTCGCCCTTGTGATGCGCCGCGGAGCGTGGTACCCGTTCCGTCCGCTCGCGAAATACGCGGGCGTCGGAGGCGTGGCCGAGTGGCCTAAGGCGGCGGCTTGCTAAGCCGTTGATGGAGCAATCCATCCGCAGGTTCGAATCCTGCCGCCTCCGCAAACGCTTTGTTTCATGGGGTTATGACGCAGGTCTCGATGGGCGCGCAGCTTCGGTCTCCGAGGTTCTGGGCCCGCGTCGGGGCCGTCGTGTCGCTGCTCCTCGCGGGCTGGTTCGTGTGGGGGATGGTCGTGGTGCTCCTGTGGCGCCGCGAGGCGTACGGCGTCGCGCGCGTGCCCGTGAGCCCGTGGCCCGTGGTGAACGCGCTGGTGTTCCTCGCGCTGGCCGTGGGGGCTGCGAGGGAGCGCGAGCGCGCGCGGCCGTGGATGCTCGGCGGCGGACTGATCACCGTGATGCTCTCGGCCATCGCGACGCGCGTGAACCCGTGGGACTGGGTCGCCGTCGCGCTCGGCGCGCTGCTCGCGGGCTGCGCGATCCTGTGGGAGCGAGCCGCGCGCGTCGCCGTGTAGTCGCGCTCAGCGGTCGGCGGTCTGACGCGCGGTGATGAGCGCCGCCACGCCGAGGAGCGCCGCCACGAGGGCCGCGAACGATCCGTTGTGGCTGGCCTCGCCGAGGCCCGCTCCGATGGCCTCCATGGGGTTGGGGAAGCGCTGGTAGTTGCGCGACACCATGAGCAGCCCCGTCGAGAGCCCGAGCATCCCCTGGATGATCGTCGCGATGCTCCCGGTCATCAGCACGCCGGGCCTCGCCGCCGCGGGGCGCGTGGCCGCGAGCACGACGGCGAGCACGCCCGTCGCCAGGATCACCCACATCGCGAAGCCGCCCTCACGCATGAACTCCATCATCGTCGCATCCTCCGCGCGCCGCGTTCTGTTCGCGGCGTCGACGGTGAGGTGTAGAGCGAGCCTCGTGCCGCGCGAGAATCGCTTGTAGACAAGGGGTTCTGAGAGTGTGGGTGTCCGGCCGGGCAGACAGGCGGTGGGGGCGCGGTGTCCGCTCGGGCAGACAGGCGGGCGGCGCCTCGCTCGGCCCCGCGCGGTGCACCGGCGAATTGACATCAGGCGCGTTCGCTTCCTAGAGTCAGGGTCCGTGCGTCGCATCTGCGGCGCGATCCACGCTGCCGATCACCACCGGCATCGACACGCGCTGCACGGAGCGACCATAAAGCCCCGCGACGCGATGACGTCGTGCCAGAACCCATTGAACTCGTCGCGCACGTCGACGACGACCGGAGACCTTCGATGAGCGCCAAGCGCACCAAGTACCTGTTCACCACCGGCGGCGTCGTCTCGTCGATCGGCAAGGGGCTCGCGTCGGCGTCCATCGGCGCGCTGCTCGAGGCGCGCGGGCTCAGGGTCACGTTTCTCAAGCTCGACCCGTACATCAACGTCGACCCCGGCACGATGTCGCCCTATCAACACGGCGAGGTCTACGTGACCGACGACGGCGCCGAGACCGACCTCGACCTCGGGCACTACGAGCGCGTCACCAACGCGCGGCTCACGCGCGCGAACAACCTCACGACGGGCAAGATCTACCAGGCCGTCATCTCGAAGGAGCGCCGCGGCGAGTACCTCGGCGCGACCGTGCAGGTGATCCCGCACATCACCGACGAGATCAAAGCCCGGGTCATCGAGGCCACCGACGGCGTCGACGTCGCCATCGTCGAGATCGGCGGCACCGTGGGCGACATCGAGAGCCTGCCGTTCCTTGAGGCCGTGCGGCAGCTCAAGCTCGAGCTCGGACCGACCAACGCGCTCAGCATCCACGTCACGCTCGTGCCCTGGATCGGCGCCGCGGGCGAGCTCAAGACCAAGCCCACGCAGCACTCCGTGAAGGAGCTCCGCGAGATCGGCATTCAGCCCGACGTGCTCATCTGCCGCACGGAGCGCCCGCTCTCGCGGCAGATCAAGGAGAAGATCTCGCTCTTCTCGAACGTGCCCCCCGAGATGGTGATCTCGGCGCCCGACGTGACCTGCATCTACGCGCTCCCCGAGACGCTCCACGAGCAGGGCATCGACGAGCTCCTCTGCGAGAAGCTCAACATCTGGTCGCGCCTCCCCGACATCGGCCCGTGGAAGCGCGTCGTCGAGCGCTTTCTGCGCCCCTCGAAGGGCACCGCGCGCATCGCCGTGGTGGGCAAGTACGTGCACCTCCGCGACTCGTACAAGAGCCTCCACGAGGCCCTCGTGCACGGCGGGATCTTCAACGACGTGCGCGTCGACCTCCACTACGTCGACTCCGAGGACCTCGAGAAGTCCGACGACGTGGGCAAGATCCTCGGCGACGTCGACGCCATCCTCGTGCCCGGCGGCTTCGGCGAGCGCGGCACCGAGGGGAAGATCATGGCCATCCGCTACGCGCGCGAGACGGGCGTCCCCTTCTTCGGCATCTGCCTCGGGATGCAGCTCGCCGTCGTCGAGTTCGCGCGTCACGTCGCCGGCATCGCGAAGGCCAACAGCGCCGAGTTCGACCCCTCGGCCCCCGCGGTCATCGACCTCATGCCCGAGCAGCGCAACCTCCGCGACAAGGGCGCTACGATGCGCCTCGGCGCGTACCCCTGCACGCTCCTCGCGGGCTCCATCGCCGCGGAGGCGTACGGCACCACCGAGATCTCCGAGCGTCACCGCCACCGCTATGAGGTCAACAACGACTTCCGCGAGCAGCTCGAAGCGAAGGGCCTCGTGCTCTCGGGCACCTCGCCCGATCGCCGCCTCGTCGAGATGGTGGAGCTCCGCGATCACCCGTACTTCGTCGGCTGCCAGTTTCACCCCGAGCTCAAGTCTCGCCCGATGACCCCGCACCCGCTCTTCGTCCGCTTCGTTCAGGCGGCCATGGAGCGCTCGAAGGTCCGCGTCACCGAAGAGCACGCGAACCCCGTCGCCACGGCCTGAAGCCGCCGCGAAAGCGACCCCTCACCGCGAGTTCGGAGTACGATGCGACGCATATGCGCGCTCGCTTCGCCTCGCTCTTCCTCTTCGCCCTCGGCTGCTCCAGCGACCCGACGCCCGCGCCCTCCGACGCGGCCCTCTTCATCGACGGCGCCATCCTCGATGCGCCGACGGTCGATCGTCCCTCCGTCGACGCGCCCGCGGTCGATCGGCCCGTGAGCACCGACGGCGGCGGCGCCTCGTGCGGAACCGCCTTCGGCGCACGCTGCAACATCATCTCGGGCGCCGGCTGCACCACGGGCCAGGGCTGCTACCTCACCAACGGCGTCACGGGGCAGACCGCGCAGTGCAGGCCCGCGGGCTCCGCGGGGTGGGACGAGCCCTGTCAGTCCGCCACCGACTGCCGCGAGGGCTTTCTCTGCGTCGATCCCGGGCGCTGCGTGAAGCTCTGCTGCGGCGACGACGACAGCCTCTGCAACGACGAGTCGCGCGGCGGACGCGCGGGCGCGCACTGCATGTCGACCCTCACCGACGGACGCGGCCTCAAGCTCTGCGTGTCGGACTCGGGCTGCGACCCCTTCGCCACGAGCAACAACCGCTGCCCCGCGGACTCGCCGCGCTGCAACCCCCTCGGCGACACCACCGCGTGCATCCGCTTCGCCGACGCGTGCACGCCCGGCGGCGACGGCGCGCCGTGCTGCGAGAGCGGGTGCTGCCAGCCCGGGCTCCTCTGCGTGGGCGCGCAACCCACGGCGATGTGCTCGCGCGCGATGCCGGGCAACGCGTGTCGGCGCGCGTGCAACCTCCGCGCGGCGATGCCTGACGCGGGGTGTCCGTCGGGTCAGCGATGCACGGCCTTCGGCGCGATGACACAGCTCCCGAGCTACTACGGGTTCTGCATGCCGACGATGTGAGGCGCGGCGGGCGCCCTCGCGGCGGGCGCGCGCTGACACGTCACGCGGGCGAGCTCGAGGCGCCGCGCGCGGTGATCGACCGGATCGTCGATCCACGCGAGGAGCGCGCCCGAGTCGAGGGGCGCGAAGGCCACGTCGACGGCGTCTTCGGGGTGCGGCGCGTCGGCCGTGACGGGCAGCGTGATCGTGCGGAGCGAGCGCTCTCCGCGCGACGACCAGGCCACCACGAGGGCGCGCTCGGTCGCGCCCGCGGGCGACGCGAAGCCCGCGATCATGGGACCACCGGGCGTCCACGCGGGCAGCGGATCGAGGAGCGCGTCGAGCACGCGCGCGGGCGTCGTGCGGCGGTCCGTGGGCCACGTCGAGAGGAGCACCTCGGTGAGCGGTCCGGCGCCGTCGAGCACCGTGCCCGCGCGGCTGAAGAACACGCCGCCACGCGTCACTGCAGGGCTCCAGAAGCCCTCACCCTGACCGACGCGGAGGGTCCACATCCCGCGGGGGTAGAGCGGCGTCGCGCGGCGCCGCACTGCGGGCGGTTGCGTCTCGACGATGTGCGCGGTGCCGGGCACGAAAGGCTGCGCTTCGAGAGTGATCCCGCGTCGCACCCACACGCCCGCGATGGGTCCGTCGGGCTCGACCCAGGCCGCCGCGAGCGAGGTCCCGTCGGGCGCCGCGGTGAGGCCCGCAGGCGCGCCGCCGTAGCCTCCGTCGCGCGAGTCGATGGAGAGCTCGAGGGGCGCGCGCGCCTCGTGTCCGCGAGCGTCGAGGAAGTGCAGCACCGAGCGCCGTCCGCCGTCACCGGGAGGCTCCGTGGGGTGCCCGAGCACGACGGCGGTGCCGTGGCGCCACACGACGACGGGCGAGTCGATCTGCCAGCCGTCGGAGCCTTCGAGCTCGTTGGGTCCCATGATCACATGGCCGCGCGCGTCGACGCGGGTGACGGCGACCTGCGTGGCGACGTCGACGTCGAGGATGCGAGACGCGCGCTGCTGCGGCGTACGCGGATCGGGGCGCGTGTACGAGATCACCGTGGCGTCGCGGTCACCGAGCGCGAGCGCCGCGCCCGGGAGAAAGCCGCGCGCGGGGAACACCTCGACGCGACCGTCGTTCCACTCGACCCAGCGCGACTCGGGGAAGGCCATGCCGTGACGGTCTGCGCCGGGGCGTCCCATCGCGACGAGGGCCACGGCGCGCGCCCCGCGGCTCGCCACCGAGACCTGCACCGGGAGCAGCGCGCCCGCGCGCAGATCGACGGGCTGCGAGGCGCCTTCGAAGCCGCACGCGGTCCACGCGGTCTCGACCGCGGGGGCGCCACCGGGCCACGGAGAGCCCGCGTCGGGGATCACCGCGGGGGCCGTGGGAGACTCGGGCGCGACCTCCTCGGGCGCCTCGGGTGTGGTGCCGTCATCGAGGGGCGCGAGGTCGATGGTGGCCATGTCAGTGAGCCGGTCGAGGCGCGCGGTGGCCAGCGAAGCGGCGCCTTCGCGGGCGGCGTCGACGAGGCTGTGAGGGCGCGCGACATCGGTGGGCTCGTGGAGCCGCGGGTCGTCGTCGGGGTGGTCGCCGAGCGGCTGCGACGCGGCGACGCGGGTCACCGAGAGCACAGCGAGCATCCAGCGGGTGCGACGGACCATGACCCGTCAATCAACGCACGGAACGAACGGCGCGCGCCACTTCTGGGGACCCGCCCCGCGCGCGGCGCGTCGGAGCTCCGCGAAGGTGGTCACGGCGCCTCACGATTGGCGTAAGGTACGCGCCCCTATGCCCGTGCTCACGGCGGATCATGTTTCGAAGCGCTACGGCGCCTCTGAGGTGTTGAAAGACGTTTCCCTGGCGCTCCATCGCGGCGAGAAGGTCGCGCTCGTCGGGGTCAACGGATCGGGCAAGAGCACCCTCGGGCGCATCCTCGCGGGGCTCGAAGAGCCCGACGGCGGGACGGTCGCGCGGCGTCGCGACGTCGAGTTCGTGTACCTCTCGCAAGAGCCCGTGCTCGACGAGAGCCGCACGGTCTACGAAGAGGTCGAGTCGTCGCTCGGGCACTGGCGCGCGGCGGTGACGCGCTACGAGGCGCTCTCAGACCTCTTCAGCGCGTCGCCCCACGAGGCCGAGAAGTACGTCGAGGAGCAGACGCGCCTCGCCGCGGAGATCGAGCACCTCGGCGGGTGGGACCCGCGCCACAAGATCCTCACCGTGCTCGACCACCTCGGCGTCCGCTCGCCCAACCAGCGCGTGAAGGAGCTCTCGGGCGGAGAGCGCCGCCGCGTGGCCCTCGCGCGCGTGCTCGTGGCGCAGCCCGGGTGCGCCATCCTCGACGAGCCCACCAACCACCTCGACGCCGACACCGTCGAGTGGCTCGAGAAGTATCTCCGCGAGGAGTTCTCGGGCGCCCTGCTGCTCATCACGCACGACCGCTACCTGCTCGATCAGGTGGTCACGCGCATCATCGAGGTCGACCGCGGCGAAGCCTTCTCCTACGACGGAAACTACGGCGCCTGGATCACCCAGAAGGCCGAGCGCCTCGAGCACGAGGCCCGCACCGAGTCGCGCCGCATGAACCTCCTGCGACGTGAGCAGGAGTGGCTCGCGCGCGGCCCCGCGGCCCGCACCACCAAGCAGAAGGCGCGCATCAACCGCGCGGGCGACCTCGCCGCCGACGTGGCCCGCGACCGACGCAGCGAGCGCGAGGTGAGCCTCCTCTCGGCGGGCGTGAAGGTCGGTCGCCGCGAGGTCGAGCTGCGCGGCGTGACCAAGCGCTACGGCGACCGGACGCTGTTCTCCAAGCTCGATCTGATCATCCAGCCGGGTGAGCGCATCGGCGTGGTGGGGCCCAACGGCGCGGGCAAGACCACGCTCATCCGCGTGATGCTCGGCGACGAGGCGCCCGACGAGGGCGAGGTGGTGCGCGGGGTCAACAGCCGCGCGGTGTACTTCGACCAGTCGCGCGACGTGCTCGACGACGAGCTCAGCATCGTTCGAAACGTCTGCAAGGAGGGCGACAAGGTCAAGGTCGGCCAGCGCTGGATGGACGTGCGCTCGTACCTCGAGAACTTTCTCTTCGACCCGTCGCGCATCTCGCAGCCCGTGAGCGCGCTCTCGGGCGGAGAGCGGGCGCGGGTGGCGCTCGCGAAGGTGCTGCTCGAAGAGGCCACGCTGCTCGTGCTCGACGAGCCCACGAACGACCTCGACCTCGCGACGCTCTCGGCGCTCGAAGAGATGCTCTGCGAGTGGCCGGGGAGCGCGATCATCGTCTCGCACGACCGGTGGTTCCTGAACCGCGTGGCGACGGGGATTCTCGCCTTCGAGCCCGGCGAGGTGGTCTATCAGCCCGGCGACTGGGACACCTGGCGCGCCGTGAAGGACGAGCGCGCGAAGCGCGAGGCGGCGATGCGCGCGACGGTTCCGCTCGTGCCGATGCGCCGCGGCGCCGCGAAGGAGCCGCAGGCCATCAAGGCCCTCTCGATGGCCGAGCAGCGCGAGCTCGAAGGGCTCCCCGCGGCGATCGACGAGGCCGAGCAGGCGATCCGTGAGACCGAGTCGAAGCTCAACGACCCGATGCTCTACGCGGGCGTCGGGGGGACCGTGAGCGCGCTCCTCTCGACCGCCGAGGCGCAGCGCACGCGCCTCGACTCGCTGATGTCTCGTTGGGAAGACCTCGAGCGGCGCCGCGAAGCGACGGCGAAGAAGTAGCGCCCCAAACCTCCGTCGCGGAGGCGGCGCGCCGCGTCACGACGACCGTTGCGCGGCGCGTGATTCCGCGCGATCGTGACGGGCACGTCATGGCACCCATCGACCTCCGCCTTCGAAACCTCGAGACCGCTGAGCTGCTGATCGCCTCGTTCGAGAACGAGGTCGACGCCGCCATGTGGCTCCGCGACCGACCCTCGATGATGGAGGTGCTCGGCGTGATCGCGCAGTCCGACGATCCCGCGCTGCACCTCGCGCTGCGCCGGGCAGTGCGTCCCCTCGACGACGACGAGCGCGCCGTGGTCAAGCGCTTCGACGAGGAGAGCGAGCGCGCCTGGGCGGCCCGCGAGGCCGAGGAGGCACGCCTCGCGGAAGAAGAGGCCGAGGCCCATCGGGCAGAGATGCGCAACGCCGATCCCAACCGGCTGATGCAGGTCTCGTGGAGCCTCGAAGACGGCCTCCACGCGGTCGATCCGGCCGACGAGCGCGAGGTCTGCGCCGAGGCCCGCGCGGCCATTCTCGGGTGGGTCAAGGAGCGCGACGAGTGGGTCGCCGATCGAGGGCTCGTGGTCGGCGAAGCGACGCTCACGGTGTACCCCGGTGTGCTCCCCGCGGGCGCGTCGAGGGTGCAGCCCGGCGGAAGGTTCACCCCCGCGGCGCCGCCTCCGAAGCCCGGCGCGTAGCGCGGACTGATTCTCGTCAGTGCGATGTGCCCTGGGGGCGTGCGAACGTTCGGGCCATGTCTCATCCGACCCGTCCCCGACCGACCGATGACTTCGAGGGAGACGCCGCTCCCGCGATGGTTCCGCGTGAGCACGGCGCGTGGGGGCAGCTCCTCACGCCGCTCGTCACAGCGCTCGCGATGGGGCACGGGACCCTCGACGCCGTGGGCTTCTCGCTCGCCGCGGTGCTGGCCTTCGTCGCACACGAGCCCCTGCTCGTGGTGCTCGGTCACCGCGGAGGACGCGCCCGCACGCGCTTCGGCGCGCTCGCGTGGAAGCGCACCCTGATCCGCGGAGGCGCCGCGCTGGGCGTGGGCGTCGCGTCGTGTGTGCGCGCTGCGCCTGACGCGCGCCTCGCGACGCTGGTGGCGCTCGCGATGGTGGCGCTCTCTGCGCCCTTCGTGCTCACGCGCCGCGAGCGGACGACGGCGGGTGAGACGGTGCTCGCGTCGACGCTGGCCTCGGCGGCGGTTCCCGTCGCGATCGCGGGCGGCGTCTCGTGGCGCGGAGCGCTGATGGCGTGGGGGCTGTGGTCGCTGCACGGGCTCCTCGCGACGCTCTCGGTGCGAGGGATGATCTTCCGTCAGCGCAAGAGCGCGACGATGCACCTCGCGGTGGCGGGCGCGGTGGCGGGCGCGCTCGCGCTCGTGGCTGCGGCGAAGCTCGCGACGCAGAACCCGTGGCTCGTGCTCGCGGTGGCGCCGTGCGCAGCGCTCGCGGTGGCCTTCGCGCTGCGTCCCGTGGCGCCCGCGCATCTGCGACGCGTGGGCTGGGTGCTCGTGGTGGCGAGCCTGCTCACGGCGGTGGGCATCGGCCTCGGCGCGGGCTGATCCCCGACCGCGCCCCTTGCGGAAGGTCGAAGATCCGTTCGACAATGTCCCCTCCTATGGGGAATTCATCGCTTCGCACGGTGACCGCCGTCGATCGTGAGGTCGCGGCTCTTCTCATCGAGGTGTTCCGTCCGCGCCTCGACCTCTACGCGTGGCGCATCGACGACGCCGACACGGCCGCGCGGCTCGACGCGTGGGAGAGCCTCCACCGCCCTCGCGGCGCGCGTGTGTGGCGCATCGGAGAGTGGCGTCCCGCGGGGCCCAAGGGGGCGCGCAGGCCCGTGACCGTCGACGACGTGGCGCTGCACGTGGCGGGGCTGCGCACGCTGGGGTTCTATCCGATGCAGCCCGACGGGACGTGCAACAGCGTGTCGGCGGACTTCGACGACCACCGCGGCGCGCGCGTGATCGAGCGCGATCCGCGCGAGGACTTCGAAGCGCTGATGGCGCGCATCAAGCGCGAGGGCCTCCCGTGTCTGGCGCATCGATCCCGCGGAGGGAGGGGCTACTGGGTTCATCTCCTGCCGCCGAAGGGGACCACCGCGAGAGACGCGCGGCGCGTGATGCACGGGCTTCTGCGTGAAGCGGGCGTGCGCGACGTCTCCGAGGGAGGCACCTTCGACGGGCTCTTTCCCAAGCAGGACGACGCGCCCATCGCGACGCCGGGAGACCCCACGGCGAGACCGGGCAACCTCTTCTGCCTGCCGCTCAGCCGCAGGTGGCTCTCCAATAGCCCTCCCGGCGGGTGCTTCGTGGATGTGGACCCCGACGACTTCGGCGCGCAGGTCTACGCGCTCTGGAAGGCACGCCGCGTCGACCCCGCGAAGTGGCTGGAGCTCTCGGCACACTTCGAACGTTACGAGCGACGCGCCGTGAGGCGCGTACACGCTCCCTCACACGCTCCCTCACACGCTCCTTCACCCGCTCCCTCTCACGCCCCCTCGTCCAACCGCACCACGAAGCCGCGTACGGCGAAGGTCTACGCGCGCTCACACGACCCCGAGTCACGCGCGTGGGAGATCGCGCTGCGCCGCGCCCGACGCGTCGGACGTCCGCTCGGAGACGGCCGTCACGCGCTGCTCTGCGTGAACGACGCGAGCCACACGGCGCCCGACGGGAGCGTCGAGAACGCGCGCGGATCGTGTGTGCTCTTCCCCGCGACGGCGAAGCATCCGAAGGGGCTCCCGTGGTGCGCGCACGCCCACTGCGCGAGGCTCACCGAGCGCGACTGGATCGCCGCCATCGGCCGCGACGCGTGGGACGACGCCTGCCTCGCCGCCCGCGGGATGCGCCGCGCGGGCCCGTGGGTGCTGCACGCCGGCGGCATCTCGACGTGGTACCGCGACGCGCGCGGATCGATCACGCCGTCACGCAGGGATCGCCTCTGCGAGGTCCCCGTGTGGATCGTCGAGGACGCGGTGACGAAGCGCGGTCATGTGCGCGTGGTCGACGCGGTGGTCGACGGACGCACGCGACGGATGACGGTGCCGCTCTCTCGCTTCGCGTCGCTCGCGTGGCTCGGTCGCGTGGGTGTTCCGGTCGATGCGATGCTGCCTGCGGCGAGGGCGAAGCTCGTGGAGGCGATCGAGCGCCTGTCGGAGCCGGTGCCGCGTCGAGGCGCGGAGGTGGCGGTCGATCAGACGGCGGCGCAGTCGCGCGCGACGGAGCTGCTCTCGCTGCTCTCGGTGATGCTCGACGCGTCGCGGAGCGAGGGCGAGAACGACACGGGCGAGGAGCGCCGCCGCGAGAAGGCCGGTTGACGGGTGACGGGGGCGGGGGCTCTCATCGCGCCCATGCGACCGGGATTCAACATCGCAGGGCCGTGCATCGCGGGCGAGCACTACATGCTCCCGCCGGGGCCGCGCGTGACGCGGGCGCTCGAGCTCGTCGACGACGGGAAGTGCTTCTCGCTCATCGCGGGCCACCAGACGGGCAAGACGACC